>CASFQR010000007.1 GCA_949297275.1 uncultured bacterium
TTATAACATGAGGTTTTTTCACATCGCAGGAAGCTATTTCGATTCTCACGTGCATAGCACCCGGTTTTTATCTTCACTACGTTTCGATAATAAAAAGCACCCACATTAAAGGGGGTGCTTTAATGAATTTAATTATTTAACGCCTAAGACACGAGCGTATTCTTTAGCAAGGCGCATCATTTGGCAAGTATAACTATATTCGTTATCATACCAAGCAACGACCTTCACTAATTGTTCGCCTTCAGGGGTGCTAAAGCAAGTTGTTTGCGTGGCATCGAAGATTGAACCAGCAGTTGCTCCGATAATATCGCTAGAAACGATTTCATCTTCGGTATAACCTAAGACGCCTTTAAGAGCCACATTAGCGGCTTCTTTCATCGCAGCATTAACTTCTTCGACTGTAACTTCTTTCTTGAGCATTAAAGATAAATCCACTAATGAACCATCAACAACTGGAACACGAAGCGCACCACCGCGGAGACGACCTTCAAGTTCAGGAATAACTAAATTGATTGCCTTAGCAGCCCCGGTAGTTGTTGGAACAATATTAGCAGCGGCCGCGCGACCACGACGTAAATTACCTTTTTTCACTAAATCGAGGGTTGTTTGATCGTTGGTGTAAGCGTGGACAGTTGTCATATAACCACCGCGGACACCAAATTTATCAACTAAGACTTTACAAACTGGGGCTAAGCAGTTAGTCGTGCAGCTCGCACCAGAGATAACTTGCATATCTTTCTTTAAGAGATCGGTGTTAACACCATAAACAAAAGTTGGAGTACCTTTACTTGCTGGAGCGGAAATCACTACACCTTTTGCCCCACCAACTTCAACATGAACTTTCGCATCATCATAACCTTTGAAGCGGCCAGTGCATTCTAAGACAATATCTGTACCATAATCTGACCATTTAATTAATTTAGGATCAGGTTGACCAATAACAGGAATGACTTTACCTTTATAAATAATCGCGTTCTTTTCTTCATCGACACTAATGTCATCGACACCAAAACGCTTATGAGCCGTATCATATTTAAGTAAATAGGCTAAAGTTTTTGCATCAGATAAATCATTGATGGCAACCACTTCAAATTCACCGGTTTCGTAGGCTCTACGGAAAGCAAGACGTCCGATTCTTCCAAAACCATTAATTGCAACTTTAATTGACATTAATCATGTCCTCCTTTTTCACGATAATATTATAGATAACTTTTTTTATAAAAAAAAGTATCTTTTTAATGATTGAAGATAATAATTAAAAGCAACGATAAATGGCGGAGTTTTCCTATAAAAAATTATCAATGCCTTTAAATAATTCACTTAATGAGATGCCCAAGGCATCACTAATTTTTGCTAAAACGAGAACACTAGGGTTACGGCGACCATTTTCTAAATCGGATAGATAATTGCGATTAATTTCACTGATGGTAGCTAAATCTAATTGCGAAAGATTTCTTTGCTTCCTTAAAAAGACGATTCTTTTACCTAGTTGTTCTAAAACATTAATAGCCATTTTTAGTGATGATAATTCGCTGCTTTTTGTCGAATTTGCCTAGCTAAATGATTGATGTTTGAGCGGGTAATTTTCACCTTTAAAATATCGCTCATTTTGTCCGCTAATTCTTGAAAAGAAGCGTCTTCATATTCCTTTCTTAATTTGATAAATAATTGCATTCTCGGCGATAAAAATTCGCCTTTACTTTCAATTAAATTGATATCTTGAATTAATTCTAGAGAACTCTTTAAAGTTTTATTTAAGTTTGCCTTATCAAGATTCTCTAAGCGATTGCCGATGCTAGCAAAATCGCGATCAAGACGAATTTCTTCAAATTTTAACGCTGCCTCAGTCGCGCCTAGTAGAATTAAGAAATCCACAATTTGATCGGCTTTTTTTAAATAAATAACATATTTATCACGCCTAATAGTAGTTTTAACTTCAAACGAACCACCATGGTATTTTAAAAATAATTTTTGAAACCATTTCGCATAATTCTCCTCATTTAAAGATATCTCTAAATGATAAGATTTACTATAAGGGGAATTAACTGAACCACTACTAAGGAAAGCCCCAATTAAATAAGCCGAGATTAATTCATCATTATAAACGATATTCCTAGCAATTTTCCCTTCTAAAAAATCAATTTCTAAATCGCTTAAGATATCATTTATTTCCCCTTCAATGAAGATTTGATAAATGATTTTTTTCTTAAAATTGAGTTTTTTTAAGTACGCTAAAGAGGGAGCAATACCATAAAGTGTACTAAAAGCTTGATAGATGAATTTGGCAATTTTAACATTTTCAGTTTTTAATAATAAAATGTTCTTTTTATCGATGATATGCAACGAACCATTAATGCGCGTAAAGGCGCTTAATAGCGACCTTAGTCGCTCATCAGAATACGGAGTGTTGACGAGTTCTTCTTTAACTAAACGCGAAAAGGAAATAGTTTTTTGATACATTTAATTTAAATCTTTATGAAAAACAATCGTTTTATATTGTTTGGAAAAATATTTTTTTAAATATGTAGCAATCGCTACTGAACGGTGTTGACCACCTGTACAACCAATTGCAATCGCTAATAAATTTCTCCCACTTTTATTCGCTTCTAAAGCGTAATAAGAAATGTAATCGATAATATGATGCAATAATTCAGTTGTTTCCTTTTGTTTCATTACATAATCGATGACAGGTTGATCTAAACCAGTTAAATCTTTTAATTCATCAATCCAAAAAGGATTAGGGATATTGCGGGTATCAAAGACAATTTCCGCATCCATCGGCACACCCTTTTTAAAGCCAAAACTCGTGAAAGAGAGGCATAAGGTATTATCGTGATCGCCTTCAATAATTTTATAGATATAGCGACGCAGTTCCGAACTTTGAAGCTTAGAAGTATCGATTAAAATATCTAATTTAATTCTTAATTCATCAAAATATTTACGGTCGAGGGCAATCGCTTGACTAAGCGAGAGACCATGAGCTTGTCGCGGATGAAAGCGTCGCGTTAATTTAAAGCGTTCAATCAAAGAAGTTTCACTACAATCTAAGCCTAAAAAGATTGTGCGAATATCATTCTTTTCTTTAAAGAAATTATTGAATTCTAAAGCGTCTTCAATTGGGACTGTTAAAGCGAGATGTTCATATTTTTGAGGAGCGTTCTTAATTTCAAAATATAAATTTTCTTTTAAAGAAACTGGTAAATTTTCAATGATGAAATAACCAAGTTCCTCCAAAGTATAAATTAAAGTGGTTTTGCCCGCTCCATTAACGCCTGTTATCAAAAATAGTTCCATCACATCTACCTCGTTAATATTATAACTAATCTACAAGATAAGTAATATTACCATTTATTAATGGTGACTTAATTTGTTCTGCAATTGCTAGTTTTGTCGTCTTTTTTTGTCGCTTGGTAATAAAGCGATAAATTGCTAAAGGGATAAAGATTATTAAAAAGAAAGAAGCGTAAGTAAAAACAAAGCCAATTAAATAGAGCCAAGGAGGATAAAAAACATTGTAGGCTGATAAAGTTAAGGCAATGAGAGAAAAAGTAAGAAACTTATGATAAATTTATATCCGTAATAAAAGTTAAAAATTGCTTTATTAGATAATCTGGCTGAGTAGTGATTTTGTCTTTGCGAGGACTCCAACTAACTAAAGCAAATTTTATCATTGCGTTTTTGGCAGCGAGAGCGTCATATTCACTATCGCCGACATATAATGCTTCACTACTATTAATGCCTAAGACATTTAAAGCATAAATTAAACCATCTGGAGCGGGTTTATTATGACTAACTTCATCAGGCGTCACGATCACATCGAATAGATTATCTAAATGTAATTGCTCTAAGGTCATTTCTGTATGTACGCGCCTTTTAGAAGTTACTAAAGCAATCTTAATGCCGCGAGATTTTAAAGCATTAAGTAAGGTGATGACCCCATCATATAAACGAACATATTTTTGATATAAAGGTGGGGTAATTTTTAAATAATCATGATAAATTTTATCGATATCTTGTAAGGGAAATTCTTTTTGCAATGTTTCTAGAATCGGCGGACCAGAAAAAGTTAAAGTATGAGTAAAATCAGCTTGTGTCTCTGGTTTATATTTTTGATATAAGATTTTGAAGGCTTCAAAAATCATTTGGTCACTATCTAAGAGTGTGCCATCAAAATCGAATAAGATCGCTTTAAACATTTATTTTAAGCCGTAAACCAATTGCGAGGTTCTTTGCCTTTTTTCTTTCTAATATAGTCGTAAACATGGAAGGCAATAATTAATAAAATACCCGCTCCGACAAAGACAAAAGCTGTAATATAGGATTGAGAATAGGCAAAGGCCTCACCATCATTTCCCCAACCTTGTCGCATCGGTTCCATGACAATACGCGTTAAACCATACCATATAATATAACAAGCAGTTAGATCACCTAAAGATAACCATTTTTTTAACGGTTGACCAATCGCGTAAGCGATGATGAAATAACCCGCTAAATTGGAGAGACATTCAATTAAAAATAAAGGAACATAGATTTGGGTGCCACTAATCATTCCGTTAGCAAAATCTACCCCCATTTGGTTATAGATCATCGTCGGTAAAAAGGCCCAATTACTACCATCGGTCGCCGCCCCATAAACTTCGTGATTAAAGAAATTACCCCAGCGGCCAATCGCCTGGGCAATTAATATGGCGGGAACAATAATATCCATCGCCCAACGAATATTGACATATTTTCTTAAAGTCACCATCGCGATGACTCCAAAGATAATGCCAAAAATCGCCCCACCTTGAATCGCTAAACCGCCTTCCCAAATATATAAAATCTTGATTGGGTCCGCTAAATAATGCGCGGGTTCAAGCACTAAACAATACCATAAACGCGCGCCGATAATACCCATCGGGAAAGCGATTAAAAAGATCGGATCGAGGATACCATGTTTTTTAAAGCGCTGATAGAAGCGGTGATCACAAACAAAATAAACTAAAACGGCGCCACTAACAATTAAGATGCCATAAAATTGAATATGGAATGAACCAATATTTATCCCGGTTACTAATGGATAAGTAAAATGCATCGCCATTCCTTCGCTCATTAAAAACATTGTCACAATCGCTAAAATAGCTGCTGGAAATAATGAATAAAAGAGATATTTACGGCGTTCGACTTCTAGTGTTGGTTTATAATAATATAAAACAAAGGCATAAATAAAATAAGAGATAAAAGCGGCAAAGAAATAAGAGCCGAAGGCTAAGAAAAGATATTCTTTGACGCTATAAACCCAACTTTGCATATAGCCGAGGAATAAATTGCTTAAAAAAGTGAAAATGCCAGTAACAAAGACTGGAATTAAAAATCTTAAATAATCGATTTTATGGAGTTTATCATCATCTTTAGCTTTTATCTTTTTAATCACATAAACAAAGCCATAAATAAATGTTCCTAAACCTAACAATAGAAAGATAATAAAAAATGCAATATTCATACGCGATTAGTTTAGCAAATTTAAGATTTTTTTAAATAGTTATTTGCGTTTAAAAATGATTTGAGGTATTGCCCAGTATAAGATTTAGGATTATTTGCTACCTCTTCTGGTGTACCTAAGGCAATAATTTGACCACCACCATCGCCCCCTTCTGGCCCTAAATCAATAATATGATCGGCTAATTTAATCACATCTAAATTATGTTCAATAATTAAAACCGTATCACCATTATCAACGATTCTTTCTAACACTAACATCAAGCGCTTAATATCATCTTTATGTAAACCAGTCGTAGGTTCATCTAAAACAAATAAGGTTTTACCCGTTGGGCGCTTTTGGAGTTCGTAGGCTAATTTAACTCTTTGAGCTTCACCGCCACTAAGAGTAGTTGCTTGTTGCCCTAATTTCATATAACCTAAACCAACATCGCATAAAATATCTAATTGCCGCTTAATTTGGATGCGATTAGCGAAGAATTCGCGCGCATCTTCAATTGTCATTTCTAAGACTTCATAAATATTTTTACCTTTATAAGTAATTTCTAATGTTTCGGCGTTATATCTTTTACCATCACATTCATCGCATTTGACATAGACATCTGGTAAAAAGTTCATTGAGATGCGGCTAACACCCGCACCTTGACAGTGCTCACATCTTCCACCAGAAATATTAAAAGAGAAACGACCTTTATCATAGCCTTTAGCCCTCGCTAAAGGGGTTTCGGCAAATAAAGCGCGGATATCATCAAAAACCCCCACATAAGTGGCCGGATTAGATCGTGGTGTCTTCCCAATTGGTTCTTGGGTGACATTAACGACTTTATCGATGTTTTTATAACCACTGATGGATCTAAATTTACCTGGGTGATATTCGCCTTTTTTATTAATTTTAGCTAAAAGAGCAGGCACGAGGGTTTGATTAATTAATGATGATTTACCACTACCAGAGACTCCCGTAACTAAAATTAATGTGCCTAAAGGTAAAGAGATATTAATATTTTTTAAATTATTACATTCTGCACCACTAAGTTCTAAGAATTTGCCATTACCTGTTCTCCGCTTACTTGGTAAAGCAATATCTAATTCATGCGAAAGATATTTACCAGTAATTGATCGCGGTTCTTTAATGATATCGGCTAATGTTCCTTTAGCAACCACTTCTCCACCATGCACCCCCGCTCCTGGACCAATATCGACAAGATAATCGGCTTCGCGCATCATCTCTTCATCGTGCTCCACCACAATTAAGGTATTGCCTAAATCGCGCATTTCTTTCATCGTTTTAATTAAGCGCGCGTTATCGCGTTGATGTAAACCAATGGAAGGTTCATCTAAAACATATAAAATGCCAGATAATTTAGAACCAATTTGTGTCGCTAGACGAATACGTTGAGCCTCACCACCACTTAAAGTAGCAGCCATTCTCGCTAAAGTTAAATAAGATAAACCAACATCAACTAAAAATTCCGCGCGATTAAGAATTTCTTTAATTACTAAATGCACAATCTGTTTTTGATAATCGGTTAAAACCTTATCTAAATCTTTAATAAAAGTGACTAATTGCTCAATGGATAGACGAGTAACTTCATAAATATTTAAACCATTGACTTTGATGGCTAAGACTTCTTTAGATAAACGCGCTCCATGGCACATTTGACATTCATTATCGCGCATATAAAAGCCATATAATTGCCGCATCATTTCCGAATTAGTCTCATTATATAACCTAGTGATTTTATCCAAAATTCCTTCAATATAACCACTGCGGTGCATTTTATTTCCACTCGCAGAAGTTAAGACATATTTAAAATGGCGATCAGAGCCATGAAAGATAATATTTCTTTCTTTTTTACTATATTCTTTAAAAGGGATATCGGTGCGAATTTGATATTGATCTAATAAAAATTTAAATTCTTGCCATTCTAAATTAGAAGTATTAACAGTATTTTTAAACCAGCGAATAGCCCCCTTATCGATTGAGAGATTCTCGTTGGGCACTAAGATTTCACTCGATGCTTCTCTTTTAATACCTAAACCTTTACAAGATGGGCAATAACCCATCGGGGCGTTAAAAGAGAATAATCGAGGTTCAAGTTTAGGAACAGCAAAGCCACAGATTGGACAAGCGTGATGTTCACTTAATAACCTTTCTTCGATATCTGATAAAAAGATGACATAACCATGACCATAATCAAGGGCTAATTCAATCGATTCAAATAAGCGCGAAGCGATGTCTTCTTTAATTATTAAGCGATCAATTACAATATCAATATGGTGACGAAGATTTTTTTCTAAAGGAGAAACTTCACTTAAACGCATGATTTTCCCATCGACCCGCACGCGTTCAAAACCTTGCTCTTTAATTCGTTTGAGTGTTTCAACATGCGTGCCTTTTTCTTCTTTAATAATTGGAGCTAAGAGATATAATTTAGTGCCCACTGGGTAAGCTAAAGCAATATCGCGCATCTTGGTCGGCGAAAAAGAAACGATTGGTATATTGTGATTTGGGCAATAAGGTACACCAACACGCGCGAATAATAATCTTAAATAGTCATATATTTCAGTTACTGTCCCCACTGTTGATCGCGGATTATGCGAGGTAGTTTTTTGATCGATTGAAATCGCAGGTGATAAACCTTCAATCGCATCGACATCTGGTTTTTCAATATTGCCTAAAAATTGTCGCGCATAACTAGAAAGCGATTCGATATAGCGCCTTTGACCTTCTTTAAAAATAGTATCAAAGGCTAGCGTAGTTTTACCTGAACCCGATAAACCAGTAAAAACAACCAATTGATTTTTGGGGATTTCTAAATCGATATTTTTTAAATTATTATCGCGAGCGCCTTTAATAAAAATCGTATTCTGTTCTTGCATATATCTCTTTTAAAAAATAAATAAATGATTATAATAATATTTACTCGGGACGTGGCGTAGCTTGGTAGCGCGCTTCCTTGGGGTGGAAGAGGCCGTGAGTTCAAATCTCATCGTTCCGACCATTTAAATCATTACATCTCTACATAGAGATGTTTTTTATAAAAGGAGGCTACTTAATGTAGCCCCCTTAAGCAGTTAGGAATTATAGACCAAATTTCTTGATTCTTTCATAGCGTGCCTTCGCGTGCATTTCAGATTTTTGTAATAATTCTTCCGCGTGCTCAGGATTAACGATTGGGAGTTGTGAGAAGCGAGTTTCGCCCATCACAAATTCGCGGAATTTAGTGAAATCAGGTTCTTTCATATCTAAAGTGAGACAAGGTTTACCCATCGCGGCATTTCTAGGATCATATCTAAAGATGGGGAAATAGCCACTTTCTACAGCTTTCTTTTCGACTTTCATCGTGTTAGATAAGCCACCTTTAATCCCGTGGTTAGCACATGGTGCATAACAAATAATTAATGATGGACCATCATAACTTTCAGCTTCTTTTAAAGCTTGAATCGCTTTCATGGGATTTGCGCCCATCGAAATTTGAGCGACATAGACATGGCCATACGCCATCGCCATTAAAGCGAGATTCTTCTTCGCGCCGGTTTTACCACTAGCGGTAAATTTAGCGATTGAACCAGTTTGGGAAGACTTAGAAGATTGACCGCCGGTATTAGAATAAACTTCCGTATCTAAGACGAGGACATTGACATCATCTTCATTGGCTAAGACATGGTCTAAACCACCATAACCAATATCATATGACCAACCATCACCGCCGATAATCCACACTGATTTATCTAATAAATCGCGTTCATATTTTAAGACTTCTTGGATTGCTTCGTTTTTACTTTCTTTAACTAGTTTCACTAAAGTAGGAATAATCTTACGAGCTTCCTCTTTGTTTTTAATATTATTTAAATATTGGTCAATTGTTTCTTTTAGTTCATCGCTAACATCACTAGCTGCTTTAGCAGCAGTTAAAATGCGAACGATTTGGGCTAATTTATAGTTAGTAGCAATGCGCATACCATAACCAAATTCAGCATTATCTTCAAATAAGGAATTCGCCCACGCTACCCCTTGACCATTCTTATCAGTGCAAAATGGCGTTAAAGGTGTCGAGCCACTATAAATTGAGGAGCAGCCAGTCGCGTTAGCCACTAACATATCTTTACCAAATAATTGGGAAACGAGGCGATAATATGGTGTCTCACCACAACCAGCACACGCCCCACTAACTTCCATATAAGGCATTAAGAAACCAACGCCTTTGACGGTATTAGTTGGCACTAAGTTAGATTTATATTCGACATGTTTATATAAATAATCAGCAGCGTCCTCAAGATGGAATTGTTCTTTGGCTTCTTTCATCACTAAAGCGTGTTTCCCCATCTTATTTGCCATACATTCACTAACGCATAACGCGCAGCCAACGCAGTTTTTAGGTGAAACTTGAATGCGGAATTTATAACCTTTTAAGGCTGAACCACCCATCGCATCAATAACATCATTTTTCACTGCTTCAGGCGCATTCTTTAATTCTTCTTCATTTAATAAGAATGGACGAATAGTCGCGTGTGGACAGACAAAGGCACATTGATTACATTGAATACAATCGTCTTTATTCCATTCAGGAACCATATCAGCAATCGATCGTTTTTCTTTAAAGGTGATATCATTTTCCATCGTTCCATCAAGTAATTCAAATTCTTTAAATTTAGAAACCGGGATAGTATCACCATCTAATGAGCCAACAAGCGAGACATAAGAATCGAAATATTCATCACCTGTCATTTCACGGACGCGTTTAGGATTAAGTTCGGCCCAAGTTGGATCAATTTTAACTTCGCGTAGGCCACTAGAACCCGCATCGATAGCTTGATAATTAAGTTCAACGACATCTTGACCTTTTTTCGCATAGGTTTTCGCAGCTAATTTCTTCATCCAAGCGCGAGCGTCTTCATAAGGCATGATACTAGGATTAAGATAGAAGAAAGAAGATTGTAATGTCGTATTAGTGTGACGACCCATACCAATTTCATGGGCAATCTTATTCGCGTCAATAACATAGAATTTTGCATGTTTGGTCGCTAATTGATATTTAACGCGATTAGGCAAGGATTTAATTAATGCTTCATCATCCATGTCGGTATTAAGTAAGAAAATACCACCTTCCTTTAAATTCTTGAGCATATCAAATTTAAAGAGATAAGTATCAAGCGAACAAGAGATAAAGTCAGCATTTTCAACATAATAAGTTGAATGAATTGGTGATTTACCAAAGCGGAGGTGCGAACGAGTGACCCCACCAGCTTTTCTAGAATCGTAAGCAAAATAGGCTTGAGCGTATTGATGAGTGGCATCGCCAATAATCTTAATTGAAGATTTATTCGCAGAGACCGTACCATCACTACCTAAACCATAGAATAAGCAAGAAGTATAATCACCTTTAATATGGAAAGAATCATCAACCGGAATCGATAAGTGCGTCACATCATCTTCAATCCCGACTGTGAAATTATGATGCGGTTGATGCTTTAAGAAATCAAAGACTGATTTAATGTGTTTGGGTTGAGTATCTTTGCTTGATAAACCATAACGACCACCATAAACAGCAATCGATGTTTTGCCCATTAAATTAAGGGCACTGACGACATCTTCATAAAGTGGTTCACCACTTGCCCCAATTTCTTTCGTGCGATCTAAGACGGCAATGCGCTTAGTTGAAGCAGGAATTTTTTCAACTAAATGTTTAGCGGAGAAAGGACGATAAAGATGGACTTTAACTAAACCAACTTTTTCACCATTCTTTGTTAAAGCGTCAATAACTTCAATTGCCGTTTCCGTAACTGAACCCATCGCAATGATAACATCAGTCGCGTCCTTAGCCCCATAATAGGTAAATGGTGCATATTCGCGACCAGTTAATTCGCTAGCAATCTTTAAATATTTTTCAGCCACCTTTAAGACATTATCATAATGTTCGTTTTGGGCTTCGCGACCTTGGAAATAAATATCATCATTTTCCGCCCCACCGCGGGTGACTGGATGAGTGTGAGGATTAAGCGCTCTTTGTCTAAAATCTTCAATTTTGTCCCAAGGTAATAATTTACGATATTCTTCTTCATCGACAAATTCGACATTTTGAATTTCGTGAGAAGTGCGGAAACCATCAAAGAAATGGAGAATTGGTGCTTCGCTTTCCATCGCAATTAAATGAGCGATTGGGGTTAAATCAGCAATTTCTTGCACAGAATGCGAACATAACATCGTAATGCCAGTTTGACGCACCGCATAAATATCTTGATGATCACCAAAAATTGATAAAGCACGCGTAGCTAAAGAACGGGCTGAAACATGTAAAACAGCTGGCAATAATTCACCAACCCATTTATAAATGTTAGGAATCATTAATAATAAGCCTTGGCTAGCGGTATAAGTTGTCGCATAAGCCCCAGCTTGTAAAGCCCCATGCACTGTTCCCGAAGCACCGGCTTCTGATTGCATTTCAACAACTTTTACTGGTTGACTAAAGAAATTCTTTTGGCCTTTTGAGGCATAGACATCGACTAATTCGGCCATCGGTGAGCTGGGGGTAATTGGATAAATACCAGCTACTTCAGTAAAATGATAGCTACCCATCGCCGCGGCAGTATTGCCATCGACTGAGAGAAATGTTTTTTTAACTTCCACGATTTAAAATCTCCTTTTTATATCGAAAATATTATAAATTTACCCACTTTAGATATCAATATCTAAAATGAAAAATAAATGATAAAAAATAAACTTAAAATAATAAAGGTAGAAGATGAAGATATTTAAAAATTATTTATTCTTTTTCTTTGGGTGTAATTCTTCATTAATTAAGCGGCGAAGAACTTTTAAATCTTGAGGATTAAGGGTTAAATTTCGATCAAAAAAGCCGGAAATTGTCAGTTTTTTATAAATGAAATCACTTACAGAAGCATATTGCTCTAATTGTTTTTTCTTGATGGGATTATGTTCTTTTTTAACTGGTTCTTTTACTTCATTAACTTGATTAATATATTCAGTTAAAGCCGGGATTAAATCTTTCACATTATAATCTAAATCTAATTTAATTAAGGGATCAAAATAAGATAAATCATTCGCAATAATATCGCTATAAATGCCGATTTTATTTGCTAACATATCTAAAGAAATGTATTTGCGGCGAATGCTTTCAATAATTTTAAGATATTTTCGCGCCTTACTTTTGTTCATATGCTTATTATAGCATAGTGATTAAAAAGATAATAACTAAGAAATATTCCAGCATTCATCGAATAAATTTAAAACAGTTTCGTTTAATTCGTCTTTTGTTAATTCCATTCTTTTAATCACATCAATAGGGACGATTCGCTCAGTCACGCGCATGGCATTTTGCTTTAAAATATCGGCGATTGGTTTTTTAAAATCAACATAGATTTTATGATCAAAGCCTGCAATTTCCCCATATTTTATGCGAAATTGGTTATACAAATTGGTTGCATCAACAATGACAGTAATATTTTGATAATGGTCGCGGCCATAAATGATTAAATCATAGAATCGCTGCCACATTTCTTTTTCCTTCGTAAAATTTTGAAATTCGCCTGTCATCACTTTTCTTAATTCATCACTACTAACAATCATTGTAAAAGGGTGCTCTCTAGCGTATTTTCTTGCCCAGGTCGATTTTCCTACCCCAGGTAAACCCGATAAAAGAATAAGTGTTTTCACATATTTATTTTAGAGATTTATTTATAAGATACATTATGTAAACGCTTTCATTAGGAGATTTATTTTTTAGAAAAAGAATAATTAGTATTTGCATAACAAAAAGGATTATTTTTAAATGAATTAAAAGTGCAAAAATTATCCTTTAATGGCAAATTTTTGCAGTATATTTCAAAAGTATCTTCGCAGCTTAAGTTTGGCTTAGCTGATTTAAACTCTTTAAATGACAACGGGAAAATATTAATTAGCCATCCTCGGCCACAAAATTCAGTTGCAATATCACTCTGCTTTTGTAAGTTTTAAGTTTTCAAACGCATCAAAATTTATTTCAATTATGTACTTTTCATCAGTCACATTATGCAATTAGTCTACTGCAAATTTTTGCCTAAAAAGGCATTTTTTTGTTTTAAATGTTATTGAAAACAAATTTCACTAAAAAATGCTTGGAAAACGCCTTAACTGACATCAAAATTGGAAAGCGAACGCCTTTAATGCCCAATAAAAGAGATTAGTCTTCCTTTTTAAAAATTATTTCCCAATGTCCTGCTTTCAATGAACCGACGAGCTTTATTTCATCGCTACTTTTGATAGTGCGAGCGATCGTAACCTTGGACACTCAAAGCTTTTCAGATAATTCCTTACGCTTTATAGAAGGATTATTTCTAATTTTGTTTTTAATTAAATCAATAATTTTGATTTTTGGGTGTCATTTTGGGTGTCATGAGTACCTATCGGATTCAAACTATGCAAAGTAACCATGGAATAACTCTTGCTAACTCTTCATCTTGATAACCACAAAATCATCTCTATCATTTAAAATAACACTAATAAATTATCAATTTTTCAATGTCCACTTATCGTGTTGATTGATTCTATTTGCAATAATGCCTTTTTTCTTGAAGAAACAAAAGTGCAGCGCACTATGCCACAGAAATTCCAAGTTTCAAGGCAATTTCATCATAGGTTATATATGGATCTGTTTTTATTAATTCGATGATTGTTTCTTCACGGGTTCTGTTAGAAAATTCTGGGTGCTCATCTGGGCGCTCATTTTGATTTAATTTGAAAACTACATCGGAATCATATGACATAATTATTAATATAAAACTATCGATAATATTAAAGATTTTTCAACATAGGATGATTTTAATCCTCTTTATCGTTTTCCACTATTTGCCAGTGGCCATTTTTATCTGAGCCGTCTCTATAAATTAAACCTTTATTCTTAAGAGAAACAAGCGTTCTTGCAACTGTGCGAAGAGATAGGTTTGTTTTCTCACACATTTCTTTTCTAGTAAGATTACCATTTAAAGAGTGGCGTCCATTATTAGTTTTTCTGATTTAGAAACTACACCATCATTTACAGTGCCATTTACAGTGCCATTTACAGTGCCATTTACAGTGCCATCTTGATTAAATCCATTCTTATCAAACGGAATCGTAACAGTAATAGTATTGGCAGAAAATTTATAAGCACCCTTGCCATAAACCTTCACCACTTCAGGAACACCGTGTCCAGAACGTTCAACAATGCGGCACGATTTAAATATGTCCATCAAGTCAGGATTAACGGGTTTAGAAATACCTGTTAAAAATTCTTCTTCAGTAAGACCATAAGGAAGTCCGCCTTGCGATTCTATTTCCATCCTATCTTCATAAATATAGATTTGCGGTGAAATATGGTTATCCCATGAGTTGTGGACACAGGCATTGATCCAAGCCTCCTCAAATGCTTTATTGTCAAACATTCTTTTTTCTTTTCGGGGTCTACTACTAACATCGACATAAGTAGGGTTAATTGCCTCACAGTAATTTATCGCGTCCTTGTATGCTTGTATTAGCGATTTATTACCATATTCATTACGCATTAAATACTCGGTCTTATCTTTTCCTTTAAAAACACAAACCGCAATCGAAATCCTATTTTCATCTGATAATAAATCTGCTAATAAGTTGTATCTCCCTTCATTTGTTACAAGGTTAAAATTACTTAAGAAAGTATCATCATTAATATGAATTTGATTTAAACGAAGCTTATCTCTTAATGTCTCAAATTTTAAATCGGTTCTATTAACAGGGATTTCGCTTAACAAGGTGCGCTTATAATTTAAAGAAGCAACGAATCTTCTATCTATCTCCTCTTCACTCATCGGCGTTGAAGATGTTCCATCTCGATAGAAACAACCAGTCGCACTTCTCCCCTCTTTCTTAATGTAATAGAGTTTATTTCCTTTAGTTACTTTAATAACAATGATCGTTTTATCATCTTCAAGTAATGAACCTATTTCACATAAACCTTCAGTAGATGGCAGAATCTGATCTCTAATAATATCTCTAATTTCTCTCATTGTTTTATCAACATTAGAAATATCTAAGATATCATCATTATTATCAACACCTATATAGATAGTCCCATTTCTCGTATTAAGAAAAGCAACGACTTCTTATGCAAAGTCTTTCGTTAATGTTCTTTTAAGTTCGATAGTTTCAGATTCTTGAAATTTCATAATAAAAAGGATTTTCTATCAAATATTATATAGAAAAAACCGACAGAATATCTAGGAATTTACGCTTATTTTGTAGTAACTAAATCAACATGGCAAATTATCTTCTTATATCCTTATTTATAATTTACGAATATTCTAACTCGAAGGGCTACCTCGGTGTGCGTGCTTCGATGGTTTAAAGATTTAGAGGAGTTTTTGACTATTTCCATGGCTATAACATAATCCTAAAAATTTAGGATACGACATAGTAAGCACGAATTAGTAAGATTTGGTAAAAAAACCTATAATGACTAACATTATAGGCGTTTTTTTAAAGATGGTACACCATACAGGGATCGAACCTGCGACCCACTGATTAAGAGTCAGTTGCTCTTCCAGCTGAGCTAATGGTGCAAGCGCACTAATAATAATATAAATAAAGATAATATTCAAGATAAAAAGGGGTCAAAATTGACCCCTGATTATTTTTTAATTAAGGAAAGATTAAGCAGTAGCTAAAGCGATATCGCCTTCGTTCCAAGGCATGACTTCATAAGCGGCATCGGCTGTGCTTTCCCAGCCACTTTGAACACCACTATTGAAATTCAATGTACCTTTAATCTTAAGGGTATCACCGCGTTTCACATTAGCTAAAACTTCCGCATAGGCATCGCCAATCCCAGCGTTTTCACGATTGACATGGTAATTGTAGGCGATATTAAGAGAAGCACCACCAATATCGACAGCAAAAACGCAACGCGCGCCAGGAGTAAAGGCATCAATTTGATTACCGTTTTGATCAAAATATTGACCTATGAAACGACCTTCAAATTCAACTGGACGGTGGCAATAACCATCAAATTGTGAAAGAGTATTATATAATTCAGCTGTCAATTGAATGGCTGGAGCTGGTTCTTCAACATTCGTTGTATTTTCTTCTTCAGGAACATCGCGAATAGCGTTCACAAAAGAAAGTTGAGGTGCACCATAGTAACTAGCTGTTTCAGCTCGCACTTCAATTAAATTACCAACTGTTAAATGACGATAATTAGAAGGAATTAAACCAGTGCCACTACCAGCATAAAGGGTCATATAGTGTTCACCATCAGCGATTAAAGCTGTATTACCATCAGGTAAATAGCCAACAACATAACCGCGTGTCTTAACATAATAATAAGCCGAATCATTATTAGTTTTTCCAATCCAGGAATAGCGGCCATCCTCGCCAGTTTCATATAATTCTTCAATGGTATATTCGACAAATTCTAATGTAGTTCCATAGGCCGTCGCGTTATAAGTGGAAGTTGCAGTCACTGTTTGGCCTTCAATTGAAGCGGTAACTTCAAAAGATAATGGGACTGATTGTTTATCAGGAATATTATCAAAATTAACTTCAATCATACTAATCGCATCATTTTTAGGATCACTATTAGGAACAAAAGTTAAATAATCATTATATTGTTCGTCCCAACTCCAATCAAAATCGACGCGAATTTGTTTATTATAACCGCGCGGAGTAGTTAACATATAAGAGAAAACTTCGACATTGTCGCCGCTATCGCATAAAAGGTTATTCATCATATTTGCACCAGGCACTAGAGGAATACCACCACTACTCGTCGCACAAATCGCGCGAACATTAACAGCGTAATCAACATAAGCTTGATAATCTTCTTCGCTCATACAACTTGTTAATCCTGTAATTAATAGAGGAATAACTAATAAACCAGCAAATTTCGTTTTCATTATTTTCATCCTTTCTTTAATTTGCTAAAAGTGGATAAACATATCCACGAACATATGTGGAGCCATTCCATTCATAACGTGTAGAATCGAAATATGGTTCAGTGACTCCACTATTAAATAGCTGCAATTGGTAGGTGTCATAATATTTGCTTAAATAAGCGGTGACGCGATATGTTACACCGATATTAAAGAAGCTAACGCTCTTGGAATTAGTCGCTTCAAATTCCGAACGAATATTTAATTTCACATCCGTCTTAGCAACACTTCCATAAACAGTATAATCACCATCATCAGCTATTCGATAATAATTTTGACCTTCCGCCATATTAGAAGGCGCCTCATCATTTTCATCCGCTGCCCGAATAGTTACATCCATTTGAACATATTGGCCGACTATTTTATCTAATTTATCAATCGTGTCAATATTTTCATCTAGATAACTATAAGGGGCGATATTATAGACATATTCAGAATTAATTTCTCGTAGTTTAGCAGCGATTGCATTAATTTTAGTTTCGTCATTCCAATCTTCTTTATTTTCAATCCCAAAAGATTCAACATTGATATGACGCGTAATACCGCGGCCTAAGAAAACATCATCTTGTAAATCGGTGAGTTGAATATTACCGCTATAAGTAGTCGCACGGCAATAAACTTGGATGACATCGCCAATATGATAACGGTCGCGATAATCCTTACCAAAACCAACATATAGATAAATTGATTCATAGATATTATCGCCATCAGGATCAACTAAATCACGCAAGACAAAATTGTGACCAATCATCCCAACAATGACACCCATCACATGTAGACGGACACCGCTACCACCTTCATCTTCCGTAACGCCATAATTGCTATAATTTTCTCTTAATTCATCAATTGTTACTTCTAAAATCTTATTAGTGTAATCATAATCAGGATCCATTTCGCCATTGACGCGGCGGCCGCTATTAGACGCAGCTAAACCCGCCCGATTAAAAGCTTCTAGATAAGGACAAAATAAAGAGAAAGTGCCTAAATTGTTAACCGAATAACAATTTTCAATTAATTCTAAATTTAATAAACGATAATCGTCACCTGCTTTTACTTGATACCATAAGAAGCATAAATAGCGTTGACTCGAGGTATTATCAGTAATATCAAACGAATCATAATCGTTTTGTAAAACAACAGAATAGACTTTTTGTTTATTATTAGTGTCATCCCAAAGAATATCTTTCACAAACGCCGAGGCTTTAACACCCCAAGGTTGAACTTGCGCCGTACTTTCTGGGGTGTTAACACCAATTAATCGACAAGTAAAGGAGGATTCACTAACTTGATGAGGATTTTCTACTCGACCATTTAAGAAATTCATCGTATCGCCATCAGTTACACCAGTTAAAGTTACTTCACCAATTGCCCTTACACCATCGCTAGGTTCGGTAAAAATTTGATTTTCAAAATTAGCAGTTAGTTTTAAGGCATCAGTTTCAGGTGTCTTAAAAGCGTTACAACCACTTAATAGCGGGATTGCTAATAATAACGATAAAAGTAATGATCGATATTTCATATTAAATTAGATGCGATCTTCAACTGGAACAAATTGCGCAATTGAGCCAGTATAAAGATTACGATAAACATTAGGAATATCGTCTTCGCTTTCGCACATGAAGACTTGGGCCATGACATTATCAACTGCTAAACGAATTTGGGAAGAACCAATGAAGCCAGGATCAACGAATTTAACCCAGGCGACTTCGTCAGCGGTTTCTTCTAACATATAGTTTTCTTCATTAACGGTGAAACTTTCTTGATATAAAACTTGTGTCGCGGTTAAAGTGCTAGGATCAGCGGCAATGAAGTTTTTGTAAGTATCAGTTTCAGTAGCAGATTTACTAGCAGGATAATAACCAGTAGTAACTGACCATTTAGCTTGAGCTTCACCAGTTGATAACCAAACGATTAAGTCGAAGGTATTTTGAATATCTTCTTCATCGCCTTGGTCAAATAAACCTAAAGATGTTCCTTGAGAAATAACATATTTACGAACAACTTCACCTTCACCATCATAATTTGTCACATTATAAGGAATCGGGGCTAAGTGGACTTCGCCGTTACCACCACTGTTATAAGATAAACCACCACTAGAGCAAATGGTAAAGATGCAGTTACCAGCTTTAAATTGGTCACTAGAATAATCACTTGTGCCACCCATATCAGTCGGGAAACCAAAGATACCTTCGCGATAGAGATTACGCCAATATTTGCTCATTTCTAAGGTGCGATTTGCGTTATCATTTTTAGTACTATAGAATTGGACAGTACCTTGACCATATTCATTAACTTCAGTATATTCTGAACCCCATTGACGGACTAAGGTAATGAACATATTCGCTGCGCTATCCCAAGAGAAAACACGGAATTTATCAGCAGTAACTGAGCGTAAATCCATCGCAGTTTCTACACCGGCTGTTTCCACTGCTGCTTCCGTATCATAAACTTTATAATCCGTACCGATAATCTTACCAAAGAAACCTTGCATAGCTGGAATGATTTTACGACCTAAAGTTGCCATTTCATCCCAAGTCTTAGGAGCAACAAATTCGTCGCCTTCAATGATGGTATCATCCACCGTATCAAGAGCTTCTAATAAAGTTAAATTATAAGCCATTACTTCAGTTGATTTATTAAATGGTACGCCCATCGTATAATCTTCATAAAGTGTTTGGTTTTCTAACATGTAGTCAGCATAATAATCATTTAACAAATCGGTACCATGTTCCGCATCATAGGCGGTAATATAATCATCAAGTGGTATCATAATTTGCGAAGAAATATAACCAGCAAAGTGATCGGGATAGCCATTAGCCATATTTGGGAAGGCGTTTTGAGAGACCGAATTATTAATTGCTGATTGCAAATTATCATAGCCGCCTTTTGATTCGTGGTAGATTGATAATTGACTAAGCTCTGAATATTCATCTAATAATGTTTCAAGTGCACCGGTATAACTAGAACCAAAGCCTGTCCAGAAGACAATATCATAATTCATCCCCGGGCAACTTGATAAAACAAGCGAAGCACCCATTAACATTGCTAGAGAACTAATTTTCAAATTCTTTTTCATAGGAATTTTTTCTATCTCCTTTCAATATATATTAACGCAAGGCGTTAACACCAAATTAACCTTTAATGCCAGAACGACTGACACCACGCATAATGTATTTTCTAAAAATTAAGAAGAAAACAAATAAGGGGGCGGTTACAACCGTTGAACCAGCAATCATTGCGGTATTATCATTACCAAAATCACCTTGGAAGAGTGCCATAAGACCATTGGACACTAAGCGCATATCATAATCAGGATCAAAACGATACATCCCGTTAGCGACAAGTTGTGGCCAAACATAAGAATTCCATGCACCCATTAAAGAGAGAATCACAATTGTCATGACCGTTGGCATCCCAATTGGTAACATTACTTTCCATAAATAACCAATATCACCAACACCATCCACCTTCGCGGCTAGATATAATTCATTAGGAATTTGTTGGAAAGTTTGTCTTAAGTAATAAATATAGAAAATGGAAACACCATGGACTAAGATTAAGGCTGCGAAAGTTGATTCCCACCCAAAGGCAATCGTTGTTTGGTAATTAGTAATAACCATCATTTCACCAGGAATCATCATTGTTGATAATAAGAGGGTGAATAATAAATTTTTACCTTTAAATTCTAAGCGCGCGAAGGCAAAGGCCGATAAAACCGAAGTAATCACAGTAACAAGGGTCGAGCCAATTGCAACCACAAAGGTATTTAAGAAATATTGGGCAAAAGAAGTTCTTTCGACTTCGACACCCATACTATTAGTCGTGGTCGCCGCAAAGATTTTTACATAATTATTAACTGTCCAATTATCAAATGCTAAGAAGGAGAAATCACCAGTAGCCGTAAATTGACTAAAGGCCAAGGTATCAATAAAGCTACCCACGAGCATGAAGATAAAAGGTACGAGCATGAAGATTGCAAAAATTGTTAAGAAACCATAAAGGAGAATATTAACAATGACGGTTTTTATTTTATAGTTGCGACGAGCTTTCTCATCAGCGAAATATAATTCACCAGTAGCCATATTTTCTCCTTTCTAGTAATGCACTCGCTTTTTACTGACCGCAAATTGCACGACAGTAATAACGAGAATAATTACTAATAACACTAAAGAACCGGAAGCCGCAATGCCAGGTTCAAACATTGAATTAACTTTTAATTCACGATAAATCCAACCGACAATCGGCATCCACTGCGTCCCATCACTACCACCGAAATAGTAGGCGTTGCTATCTAAGAAGACGGCTCTAACACCGGTATACATCTTGAAGGCACCTATGAAGGATGTAATCGTGATATATAAGATTTGCGGTGATAATAAAGGAAGAGTAATTCTTCGCCAAATAGTTAAGCGCGAACTACCATCAACGCGCGCAGCGTCATAATATTGTTTATCGATTGTTGCTAAGCCGCTCATAAAGACTAAAATCTTAAAAGCTAAACCATCCCAAACCGCATAAGTAACAATAACAACGCCGGAAGCGAATTTCGTCGCTGATTGTGTCGAACTTAAATATAATAACCAGTTAACTGGTTCAATGCCAAACCAACCTAAAACGATATTTACTAGACCACCGGCGTCGCTTTTAAATAACATATTGAAGATTAAACCTAAAGCGATAGTGTTAGTAACATAAGGTAAAAAGAAGATCGTTTGATATAAACCTTTGAGAACTTTAATTGAATTCAAACAAGTGGCAATAACTAACGAAATAATAATCGTCAAAGGAACTTCGATAATAACCAAAAGGGCGGTATTACCAATCGCATTTAAAAATTCTCGATTGCTTAAAACTTCCGCAAAATTGCCAAAGCCAAAAGAAGGTACCTCACGCATGGGGTTAGGTTCTAAAACAGCGGTAATAAAATTACCAATTGTGAAAGAACCACCACCTCTAATCCAAGAGAAATCTTCAATAAAGGCCATGAAGAAGGTATTAATAATTGGGTAGAACATAAAGAGAACAATGAAAATTAACGCCGGAATCATTACAATCCACGCGGTTGCCCATTGTGGAAGTTGAATGCGTCGTCTTTTGGCTTCTAAGTGTAATAAAGCACTATTTGATTCTGCTGCTATCTTTTCATCTAAAACAACCATCGCTTCACCACTAGGAGAAACTATTGTTGAAGAAGCATTTTCCTTTTCTTCAACAAAAGTAACATCACTAGTTGTTAATGTTAAGTCGTTCTCTTTATCCTTTGTTTTCTTTTTAGCCATAATCAAATACCTAAATATTATTTGATGCGCGAACCATCTTCTTCAAAGACGAAGAATTTTTTCGGAGTAAAGCGTAAAACTTTTTGTCCGACAACATCTTTGCTTAATTCACTAGGAATGATGATTTTAACATGATGTTTTTGATCTTTAATTTTGCCAACGATGGTAATGTCGCGACCGATATGTTCCACAAAATCAACTTCGATAAAGATTTTGCCGTTTTGCGGATCATAGGCAAAAGCTTCAGGACGCACTGCCACATTAACTTTACGATCATAAACATCTTTTTCATGCGTTTCGATACGCTTAATTGGGTCATCAGCAGGAGTTTTACCAGGATAGACCACTTCTTCTTTGGTAATTTGTTTAAAGGGATTTTGATAAATCTTATCGTTATCAAAGACGCCTTCATGAACATATAATTTACCTTTAACGATATTACCATCAAAAACATTAATGGCTGGTGAACCTAAGAATTTTGCAACAAATAAATTAGCGGGTTCATCATAAACATTTTGTGGTTTATCAATTTGCTGAATGACGCCTTCTTTCATGACGACAATGGTATCAGAAATGGACATGGCTTCTTCTTGGTCATGGGTAACGAAGACGGTCGTAATCCCTGTTTCGCGTTGAATACGCTTAATTTCTTCACGAGTTTGTAAACGTAAACGAGCATCAAGGTTTGATAAAGGTTCATCTAAAAGTAAAACTTTCGGGCGTTTTGCTAAGGCGCGAGCAATCGCGACACGTTGTTGTTGACCACCAGATAATTCTTTAGGTTTACGGTCAAGATAAGGTTCAATGTCAACAATGCGAGCCATTTCATGTGCGATGGCATTTTTATCTTGCTTAGTTAAGCGAGTACGCGTCGAAGAAAATTTACCTTTTAATCCTTCAATTTTTTCTTTTAAATCTGCTAAATCAGCCTTTTTTGTTTCTAAATCCGCTTTAACCTGTTCTAAAGAAGGGTCTTCGTTTGTTTCTAATTTAGCAATTTGTTGTTCGCTATTAGCAATCGCGTGTAACGCTGCTTTATATTCTTTTTCTAATTGGACATATTCAGCGTAATTAGCTTTGGCTAAATTTAGAGCGCTTTCAGCTTTCGCTAAATCATTAGCGAGTTTTTCTAAACGATTGTTGAGTTCAACCAAACGATCGTTATTGACACTAATAGCCTTTTCAAATTGCGCTTTCTTTTCTTTAAGAACTTCAATTTCGACTTCGCTATGATTATTCGCAACTAATTTATCAATATTAACATCAACTTTCGCACTTTCTTTTTCAAATTTAGCAATTTGCTTTTGAATATTTTTAAGATCGCGACTGGTGCTTCTAATATCACGCTTAATATCAAAAACACGATTCTTTTCCGCGCCATAAGGACCAGGTAAACGCACATTATCTAAAGGGAAAATAATGTTCTGACGAACAGATAGATGTGGATAAAGAGCGTAGTTTTGGAAAACTAAACCAATCCCACGATTTTCAGGTGGGACATTGGTGACATCTTGGTCACCGAACCAGATTTGACCACTGGTGGGTTTATGTAAACCAGCAATCATATAAAGAGTTGTTGATTTACCGCAACCACTAGGACCAAGTAAGCCGACTAATTTACCATCAGGAATCGTAAAAGTCATTTGGCTAACAGCCGTCGTTTCCGCGCCTTTACGGCCAACGAAGGTCTTGGTAAGATTTTCAATTCTTACTTCCATGTATTTTGTACCTCCTAGGAAATTTGCATTGTTTATGCATGTACATTTCTAAAGAAATAATAACACAAACATTGATGAATAAACAATAAGATTTAATATGATTAAAACACAAGTTTTTTACTTGATAAAATATTAAGGTTTTGCAATATAATAATCAGAAAATTTTGAAAAAATATCCTCTTTTTGCACATCAAAATTATTCATCATTTTTGGTTAAAGAAGAATTTTTATCCTCATTTTGCGGGTCTAAGATCTGCAAATCGCCACTATTTTCCTTAATTAATTTATCGACAGCATCTTGATTGACAATTTTATCCCCTATTTGAATAATATTTTGATTGACGAGTGGCTTCTTCTTATAGGCAGCAATCTTCCTTGCTAATTCACTTTCAATATCTTCTTCTTGATTCAAATTATCAAACCACACAGATTTTTTCGTATCAATCACATAAGTTAAGGCAATATAATCGTGGAGAGTTTTATGTTTTTTATTAAAGATTGTAATTATAAATAAAACAAAACAACCAGCTAAAAGGGTAGCTAGATAAGACAAAATATAATTAATATTAAATTGGGCGGAGAAAATAGGAATAACGAAAAAGAAAACGCAAATTTCAAAAATAAAGACTAATTGTCTTAAGAATATCTGCAATTTAGAAACTTGAAATTCTTTTTCATTTATTAACCCTAGCGATAACATTTTTTTACATAAAGTTTCGCCATTTTTAAATAAAAGTGGAACCATAAAATAATAAATTAATAAACAGATGAAAAAAGGAGGTAGATAAACCGCCATCGTCGCATTCATAATCGCCTGATAATATTCTTGATAATAAGGGGAATAATACATATCCGCATTCGCCTCATAAATTGCTTGTTTAAAGAAATTGATAGCGTTTAATGCATTAACATCATTATCTTCTTTTAATTCAATTATTTGACTATTCTCACTATTTAAAACAAATAAAGATTCTGGATTATCAAGATCAACAATGTTATTTAAATACCATTCAAATGTGTAATATTCACTTGGTAAAATTTCACTACCATCCGCCAAAATAAGCGGTTCATTATAATTAGGAGCCCTTAAAAGATTTAAATCAAAATTCTCGCTCGGCGCGATTAAATTTAAGCCGGTTTTATATGATAAATAATAATAACGAACATACTTTTCATAATCTTGAAAAGTAGGATTATCAATGACACCTTCAATATCTTGGACTGAAATAATATTTGAGGAATAATCTAAATTGATTTTGCCTAAATCGTTCACTTCAAGGATGCGTGAGACACCATTATTATCCGTTTCAACATAAACATATAAATGCGAAAAGACATTCATTTGGACAACGCTATTAATATTATTTTCTAAATTCATGGTTGCATCCATCAAGGGATTAAAGGCAAAGACTACTAAAACTAAATAACTAAAAATAAATAATAAGACATCTAAGATGGACGCTAAAACGCGCTTAGCTAAATTACCAACAACAATATTTTTCATTTTTTATATTGTTTCCGATCATAACTTAGAGGTACTTCGCCAAATTTCTTTAAATCTGGTTCAATATTTTCTTCTTTTGATAATTCAATTTCTTCTTCAATTGGATCTTTATAAATACACGAATTCTTCGCATCGATCACAATTGTAAAAGATAAATAATCATGCAAGGCTGAATGTTTAGGGGAAGCCATGGTGAAAACCCAAGAAATTAATAATGGAACAATTAAAATCATCACATTGAGATATAAATTGATGTTCGGCGTCACTAAAAAGACAAATAAGAATAATAAAATAGCAATAATTGGACGAAAAATAACTCGGTATCTACTTAAAGCATAGCCATCACTGTTACATAAGCCTAATTTAAAAATAAGTTTACCAAGCGTTTGACCTTGTTTAAAAATTAAGGGGAATAAAAGATAAGTTATTAAGATAGCAATTAAGATTGGAATTAGTATTGAAATACCTTGCATAAAATTTAAATTTAAGCGCACAGGCAAATAAAAACTTTGATAAGTTAAATTATCATAAGCTTCCATATAGCGATTGCCATAATAGACACATAAATCTAATTGAGAAATTGGTAAAACACTACTACTAGAAGCATCGTAATGTTTCTCTTTAGCGACACCTATTTTAGTTTGATCATATTGGCCACTACTATCTTTTTGATAAGTAAAATATCCCGTGTCATTTACATCATCTGGATCAATACCAATCCCTAAAATTGTTTTGTTATACCACGCGATTGTGTAATAATCTTTTGGGAAAACTTCCTCACCATCTTCGAGCACAATTACTTCATTACAATTAGGTGCAGCCTCATTAATATCAATCCCTTCGCCCGTTAAATAACTTAAATAATAATAAGTTAAGGCATTTTCGTAGATATGATAATCAGGATTATTTACATCGTGCTCATAATACATTGGAAAACCATCATCATCGCGATAAAAAAGGTGCGAGGAGATTTGATAATCATTTAATTGATTGATTTTTTGATTATTGCCTTCGCGAAAAGCAAAATAAAAAGCCCCATAATATAAACCCAGAGTTAAAGCAAAACATATGACAAAATCAACAATTGCCGCCATATAGCGGCTACCAAAAGTCGCTAGGAGGGTTCTACGAGGCAAAGTGTTTCTATCGCGAATCTTTGACATAAAAAAATTATCGTTTTATTAAAAATAAAAAGCAATAACAATTAATGAAAACCTTCTAATCACTGAATATTGTTTTCAATACTATTTAGATAATTTTCGATTTCTTCGACTTCCCAATCTAACGCTTGTCGAACACCTTCGACTTTTGCATCATAATCGTAGCTGCTATAACCAACAAAATAATAATGACCTTCATTTGATAAAAAGATTAGGCCCATCGTATTAAAGTCGCGAGAATTAAGATCATTTTCACAAAGTGGTAAACCAAAATTAGCAATAAAATCTAATAAATACATCCGATTAAAAAGATTATCAGCGCTTTCTAGTTCAGCGTCACTACCACCACTAGATAATGGTAATTTATATTCATATCCAATAGAGGGAAAACCATTTTCATCAAGAATATTCCAATCAATATAAGCAACATAGTTATTAACATTATCAGTGTACATATATGATTCACCGAAATAATGTATCTCATATCCCTTGGCAATAACTTCATTACAATAGTCAGTAATTAAGGTTCCAATATGCGTTGATTCATAAACAGGGACATAAGGTCCACAAGAAGTTAATAGACTAACTAAGATAAGAAGTGGATATATAGTTTTTTTCATAATTTTGTACCTCTAAATTTAAAATAACATAAAAATAATAAAAAACAATTTTCGTTTAATTAATTAAAAAGCCCCTAACCATTAGGTTAGAGGCTAATAATCAATAAATATTAATTAAATTATTTAATGATGTCAGTAACGGTACCACTACCAACAGTACGACCACCTTCACGGATGGAGAATTTGGTACCTTTTTCAATCGCGACTGGGTGAATTAATTCAACGGTTAATTCAACATTATCGCCAGGCATAACCATCTTCACATCAGCAGGAAGAGTGATAACACCAGTAATATCGGTTGTACGGAAATAGAATTGAGGACGATAATTGCTTAAGAAAGCTGTATGACGTCCGCCTTCTTCTTTCTTTAAGACGTAAACACTCGCGGTGAATTTGGTATGAGGAACGATCGAACCGGGTTTAGCTAAGACTTGACCACGGACAACTTGTTCACGGTTAATACCACGTAATAAGGCACCGATATTATCGCCTGGTTCAGCGTAGTCTAAGAGTTTACGGAACATTTCAATACCAGTGACAACGGTCTTTTGAGTTGGTTTAATACCAACAATTTCAACTTCGTCATTGAGTTTGAGAATACCACGTTCAACTCTACCAGTAACAACAGTGCCACGACCAGTGATTGTTAAAACATCTTCGATTGGGAGAAGGAATGGTTTGTCCTTATCATGAACTGGGAGTGGGAAATAGGTATCAAGAGCATTAAGTAATTCTTCGATACATTTGTCATCTTTACCTTCAAGGGCAAGACGCGCACTACCACGAACTACAGGTAAATCATCACCTGGGAAACCGAATTCAGAAAGAACACTACGAACATCCATTTCAACTAAATCAATGAGTTCTGGGTCATCAACTAAGTCGACTTTGTTTAAGAAGACAATGATGTAAGGAACACCAACTTGACGAGCAAGAAGAATGTGTTCACGAGTTTGCGGCATGACACCATCGGTCGCAGCAACAACTAAGATTGCTCCGTCCATTTGGGCCGCACCAGTAATCATGTTTTTAACGTAGTCAGCGTGCCCTGGGCAGTCAACGTGCGCATAGTGACGATTTTCTGTTTCGTACTCAATATGAGCGGTATTGATGGTAATACCACGAGCCTTTTCTTCAGGAGCGGCATCAATTTCATCATAACCTTTTTTAGCCGCCATACCTTTATTAGCAAGGTAAGCAGTGATAGCAGCAGTTAAAGTTGTTTTACCATGGTCAACGTGTCCAATGGTACCAACATTAAGATGTGGTTTGCTTCTATCAAATTTTTGTTTTGCCATTAGAATTTCCTCCTTTTTTGTTCTTAAAATTCTGCGAATTCATAATATAGCAACGAATTTATAAAATCAACACAAAGTGTTAATTTAACCATAATGGTTATTGCTTCATCCCAGATTTTTTCACAATTTCATCTTGGACGAAGCGTGGACATTCACCATAGTGATCGAATTGCATTGTATAGTTGCCTCGACCTTGGGTGAAAGAACGTAAATCGGTAACATACCCAAACATTTCCGCTAATGGGACTTCCGCATCAACGACTTTAGCGTTACCTCTTTGCGTTTCTCCAGTCATTTGTCCCCGACGGCGAGTAATATCTGAAATGACATCGCCATAATATTGTTCAGGAACGGTGATTTCAACTTTCATAATTGGTTCTAAAATGACTGGGTTACATTTTTTAGCAGCTTCTTTAAGGGCTAAAGAAGCAGCAATTTTATAAGCGGCTTCACTACTATCGACATCGTGGCTAGAACCATCGAATAAAGTCGCTTTAAGATCGATGACAGGATAGCCAGCAATTAAGCCTCTTTGCATCGCATCGACTAAGCCATCTTGCGTTGGACGAATATATTCTTTTGGAACAGTACCACCTACAACCGCATCGATAAATTCAAAGCCTTTACCAGGGTTAGGTTCAAAGCGTAACCAAACATGACCATATTGACCACGACCACCACTTTGTTTGATGTATTTACCTTCGCATTCCGCGCTTTGACGAATCGTTTCGCGATAACCAACTTGCGGTGCTCCGACATTAACTTGCACACCAAATTCTCTTTTTAAACGGTCGACAATAATATCGAGATGGAGTTCACCAACCCCAGCAATAATAGTTTGACCAGTTTCTGGATTAGTGTGCACTTTAAATGTTGGATCTTCTTCCGCTAATTTAAGTAAAGCAATTGTCATCTTTTCTTGATCGGATTTCGATTTAGGTTCAACCGCTTCTTCAATTACTGGTTCAGGGAATTCCATTCTCTCTAAGACTACCGGATTCTTTTCATCGCAAAGGGTATCGCCAGTAGTTGTATTTTTTAATCCAACAATCGCTCCAATATCACCAGCGTGCAAAGCATCAACTTCTTGACGGTGATTCGAGTGCATCAAGACGACACGCGCGATGCGCTCCTTAACTCCTTTGGTGGAATTTAAGACATAAGAACCACTCTTTAAGGTGCCACTATAAATACGGACATAAGCTAAGCGACCAATGAAAGGATCGGTAGCAATCTTAAAGGCTAGGGCCGCTAAAGGGGCGTTATCATCAGGTTTACAAATGACTTTGTTACCTTCATTATCTTCCCCTTCCGCACTAGGAATATCAAGCGGACTAGGTAAATAATCTATTACACCATCTAAAAGTAATTGAATACCTTTATTTTTATAAGCTGAGCCGCAGAAAACTGGGAAGAACTCACCAGTTAAAACGGCTTTACGAATCGTTGATTTAATCATCTCAATTGGCACTTCTTCACCTTCGAGCACCATGAGCATTAAATCATCATCAAAGGCAGCCAGAGCTTCAAGTAATTTCAAACGAAGTTCTTCGACTTTATCAACATATTCTTCAGGAATTTGTCCTTCTTTAGGGGCTTCAGTTTTATCATCGCTATAAAACCAAGCGCGGCGTTCAATTAAGTCGATAACCCCTTTTAAAGATGATTCGCGACCAATTGGATATTGCACAGCCGCCGCATTAGCCGCTAAACGTTCATGTAAAGAGTTAACGCACATGTCAAAGTCCGCCCCAATCGCATCCATCTTATTGACAAAGACAATGCGAGGAACACCATATTTGCTACCTTGACGCCAAACTGTTTCGGTTTGAGGTTCAACACCATTTTTACCATCTAAAACAGTCACCGCACCATCTAAAACACGTAAAGAACGTTCGACTTCGACTGTAAAGTCAACATGCCCAGGAGTGTCAATAATATTGATACGATTGCCTTTCCAAAAAGCAGTTGTCGCCGCCGAAGTAATGGTAATACCTCTTTCTTGTTCTTGTTCCATCCAGTCCATCGTCGCCGCTCCTTCATGAACTTCGCCGATTTTATGGATTTTACCAGTATAGAATAAGATACGTTCGGTTGTCGTTGTTTTACCAGCGTCAATATGGGCCATAATACCAATATTACGCGTATGTTCTAAATCATATTCACGAGCCATGGTATTACTCCTTGATTACCAACGATAATGCGCGTAAGCCTTGTTGGCTTCAGCCATACGATGGGTTTCTTCTTTCTTCTTAATTGAGGCCCCAACACCATTAGCCGCATCAATAATTTCGTTAGCTAAACGAACTTCCATTGATTTTTCATTTCTTAAACGGGAATAATTGACTAACCATCTTAAGCCAAGAGTAATTTTTCTTTCTTTAGAAACTTCAATTGGGACTTGATAGTTAGCCGCTCCGATACGACGAACCTTAAGTTCGAGTTCAGGCATAATGTTATTGATGGCAGTCGCAAAGACATCCATCGCTGGTTTACCAGTTTGTTTTTCAATTAATTTAAAAGCATTGTATAGAATCGTTTCCGCTGTTCCTCTTTTACCATCAATCATCAAACGATTAATTAAACGAGTCACAAGTTTTGATGAATAAATTGGATCAGGTAAAACTTCTCTTTTGCTAATATAACCTTTACGTGGCATATTTATCTTCTCCTTTCCTATTTATTCTCTTTAGGTTTCTTCGTTCCATATAATGAACGACCTTGACGACGCGCATCAATTCCCGCGCAGTCAAGCGTACCTCTAACGATGTGATAACGCACACCAGGTAAGTCTTTAACACGGCCACCACGAATAATCACGGTTGAGTGCTCTTGTAGATTATGACCTTCCCCACCAATATAGGCAGTGACTTCATAACCATTTGATAAGCGCACACGAGCGTATTTTCTTAAAGCCGAGTTAGGTTTTTTTGGAGTCATGACACCAACACGAGTGCAGACACCTCTTTTTTGTGAACAATTTTGATTAGTTTCTTTGCTATGTAAAGAATTCCATCTTTTACCAAGCGCGGGTGCCTTCGTTTTCTTAACCGATTTTGAACGCCCTTCTTTAACTAATTGATTAATTGTCGGCATTGAATTTTCCTCCTCAATATCATCGTGTTATTTGTACACATTCTCGGGTGTATCATCAACTTTCAAAAAAAATGATGATTTCCCTTTTATGGGCACATCGCGCTTAATTATATACTGATTGAGATATTTCGCAAGTGAAAAATATGATTTTTATAGTTAAATCTACGAATTAACTTAATTTAAGTATTATTAAAGCACAAAAACAAAATTTTAAATTAATCCAAAAAATCGCTTTTAAAACATTTAAAAATCTAAAATAGATATTTTAATATTTCACTTAGTTTTGTAATTGAGAAGAATCAGTAAGTGGAAACGGGACAAAACTTTCTAAATCACTAGGAAAAGCTAATTCAATAGCCGCAAAATCAAAGGTGAAGCTAGTATTAAAAATTATATCGGCGGTTGTGGTGTCTGTTATGGAGGTAGTAACTACATTTTCATCGCCACTAGAAGAACTAGAAGTAGAACTTAGCCCGACCCTCATATCAACATCAGTCGCAAGATAAGAAACATAGCCACTTTCATTGATAATAATATCAAAATTAAAATTGTTGACGCCAAATAAATCACCCATGATTTCTTTAACGTCCTCGACAGTATAAGGTGGAACACTGGGATCGGAACTTGAAAGAATAGAAGCCAAAAACTCGCAATATTCGTCTTCAGTTATATTAATATTAATCAAAGTATCTTCACCGTTGCTTTTACAAGTAAAGAATTCTTTTAATAGTGGCGATGTGGTGAATGCATCATTAAAACTCTGGATTAATTCTTCAGAAGTTGGCAGCGAAGCAATAACATCACTAACCACAGGTAAAGGCGAGGAAGTAGAATTATTTAAAGAACTTAAATCAAAGACAATTTTTTCTCCCATTTGCTCTAACATTGAAGCAATTTGTTCAACTTGATTTTCATCCCCATGAGAAAAAAGAGGAATAATTTCTAAGACTTGATCATAAATGTCACTCCCAGTGACATCAAGATATAAATCAGTTCCTTGTAAATAGGCATCAATACTATCAAAATTAATTTCAAACGCGACACTATTATTATCATCAGCCTTAGCGGCGAAATTAAAATCAGTATTACTAATATTGGCAACCGCCTTAAAAGCTTGATCAACTGTTTTAGTCGCGTCCATATTAATCGCTAAACCAATATCACTAGTTAAAGAAATTTTTGAATTAAGAGTACTACTACTTTCTAATTCACCGTCGACAAATGTTTGACTTGTTGTTGTCTTATCAATTTTCACATCAGTTAAATCTGCATTAATTTTTAAGCTTTCAGCGTTTAAAGTATTTTCGTAGGCTAAAGCAAAAACTTTTAAACCGTCTTCTAAGGTAATGTCTTGACTAAAATCATTGATATCAGGCACCGATGTCGAGATATCATCGTTACTAGTTGTGCTAGAATCCATTTCACTACCACTACTAGACGAAGAAGTTGTTACTTTGCAAGCATCTAAAGTAAAAAGCAATGCGATTGAGCCAATTAAAGGTAATATTTTTTTCATTTTATTTTTCTCCTTGATTTTTGTTTTTTTAATTGTATCGATATAAAAAAATTATGCAATAAAATTAAAAGACAGGTGGAGTAAAAATGATATGGATTTTTAACTAAACACTAAGAATAAATCTTGTTAATAAATGCATCAGTTATGGTTGATATAATTGTTTTACACTAATTTATTAATTTCAATTGTTGCTTCCGTGTTATTAAGCGCAGTAATAACAAAATTATATTGGCAGGTACTTCCGTCATTAAAATGAAAATCGTTAAAGGTATTGATTCCAAACGAATCGCCTAAGGTAAATAATGTCTCATTATTAGCCTTATAACCATCTAAGAAGGTGTTTTGACCATTACTTTCTAATAAATGTAAAAGAAGATTTTCTGAAAAAGAATCGCCTAAGGTATAAGTATTATCGTGGGCAAAATATATCCGATAAGTACTTAAAGGATAAGTATTATCAGCAACATATTTAAATGGCAATAAAGTATTATTACTAATAAAACCCAACCTAGCGTCAACATGATAAACTTTAATCCCAATTTGACTCATTAAAGCATCATTCGTCCTTCTAGCGTCTAAACTATTAAGATAATTTGGTGAATAAAATTCAATTAATAAATATTCATCAAAAGGCGTTTGATTCCAATCATCTTTTAGTAAAATTACATCACCAGTATTGGTAAATGGTCTTATTTTAATAGCAGTAGAATCGGTGATTACTAAGGGAGTTATCCACCCTAATAGCATCTTAGAGAAAGAACTATGATCGCCTAAAGAATTATCCATCATATCCGCTCCACCAGTTGGATTATAACTTTCGCCATTTAAGTTATAGTAATCTTCTAAACCAAATAGATGGCCAACTTCATGAATAAATGTATGCGCATCGACGCGTCCAAATAAATCAGGATTCAATAAATGATAACTCGACCAAGAAAAAAGGGCTTCTTGGTTAACACTATATGCCCAAAAGACACTATCCTTAGCCTGCTCGCCTTGACTTAAAGGGGCGGAATAAACTAAATAAACTGGCACGCCATTGTCGCTGTTACCCGCAATATAAAAATCCACGAGGTTACCATATTTTTCCTCATACCAATTTAAGGCATCATGATAAATATTTTTAATAATAGATGCGCGATTAGTCTGGCGATTAAGTTCACTCACACAATATTTTGAGCGATACCAATCACTAACAAACCCTGTTAAAGATAATTTGCCATAACTACTTTTATTGTAAAAACTCGCGACTGATTCAAATTGATTATTTTTATCATTACCAAAGAAAGCTTTTTTAATATTATCAAGTGTTTCTTCCTTGCTGCCTAAATTTGTTGCGGGATAATCATCAAAATCTACTGGAATCACTAATAATTTTTGTTCCCCTAGACTAGGTAGGGCTTGATGATAATTTTTGTTTTTTAATAATTGATAAAAATTAGTAATTGTCTGTTCTTCACCATTAACAATGTACGAATAATCTAAAAATTCACTTAATTTATAATAATTATCTGCTATAAAACCATTATCTTCACCACTAGCATAAAAATTTTCATAAGGCACATAATGGTTATTTTTAGCGCAGGCACTTAAAGCAACAATTGTTAGAAGTGATAAAGAGATTAAATAACTTTTTTTCATATCCTAAACATATTTATATTACTCTATTTTGTCTAGCAAAGATAAAATTTAAAGAACGAAATAATTTTTTTCTTGATTTATTAATTAAAAACGGCTTTAATCTCTAATATATTTTCTTAAAAGAAAAGGAGGAAAATAAAAATGAATAAGAAATTCTTAGTCTTATTACCGGCATTAGCATTAATGCTAACGGCTTGTCCAGAAGGCGAAAGTGTTAGTTCAACTTCTTCAAGCGGTAATAGCGGAGATGTCAATGATTCAACCGGCAGCAGCGAAGGTGGCGATTCGTCAAGCGTTACCCCCGTTGATCCAATCGACTTAGAAAAAGCTCAGGCGATTGCAAACTTACAAGCGCTTTCTAACCCAGCCGTCGAAGCAAATGTCACATTGAATAATGGCGAAAAATCTAATATCTATCGAACCGTAGGAGTCATAGGTGAAGAATTAGGTTATTCGGCCGTTTATCAAGTTAGTGATGCAGGCGAAGAACTTTATTTAGAAGAATTATATGTTAAAGAACCAGAAACTGGTTATTTAGCAAGCGAATTCTTAGGTATTGATAATACTATTCAATATTCTCGCTATTCCTTAACTGGTAGTAATGAACCATTAATGTTTGATGATGTTATCTATGCACCATTTAGTGGTATTGATGACAATTCATCAATTTGGCACACCGAAACTAAAACCTTAGAAGTAGTTGTCATGCTCGCGCTTGATGGTTTTGAAGCTGCTAGTTTAATCTTTATGCCAGTCTTTACCCCTACTCGCGTCAATATTGTTTTTGATGAAGAATTAAATCCAGTCGCGATGGCTGCTACTTTAACTGAAGGGGAAATTACTTCTACTTTAGAAGGGCGATTTGTTAATGGTGATGATGTGATTGCCACTATTGAACGCGTTCAAACGATTCCAATGGGCGAAGGAAAAGAACCATTAACGGAAATGATCAGCGCTCTCCATGATGCGAATAATTACACCATTTCATATGGAAATACAACATCAGGTTTCAATATTTTAGTCGATAAAGAAAAAGGTGTCGTTGAACAATTTTATGAGGAAGGCGCTATTGCTCAACAAAGTGGCACTTTCCGCGTCAACGATAGTGAATTTGTCCGTTTTAAAGGCGTTGAAGCTGATGGAACCACTGTCACCACTTCCACACCAAATTTAACCGGTGATCCGCTTGATGATTATTTTGATGATCAAACACCAAGCTTCAGCGTTTCAGCAGCTTTCTTTGATGTTGTTACTAACGAAGAAACTGAAGAAACTGTCTTCAAATTAAATTCTGCTTATGATCCTGTTACATTCTTAAGCGATTTAATTCCACTTTCTTTCTTTGCTGATCCTAGCACTGTTTTAAGTGGCTCAATCGAGTATGATGATGGTACGGTCGAGGATGTTTCTCCAACTATTTCTGGCAATACAGAAAATGTCGTTGTAACTTTCTCTATGCTATATATGGGTGTCTATGTTCTTCCTATCTCTATTACATTAACTAACATCGGCACGACCGTCTATCCATTTACCGCTAATAGTGAATATCAAATCCCAACTACTTGGGAAGAATTATTCTATGATAGTTATGCAACTATTAATGAAAATTTAAGCACGGTTGGTAATGCTCATAATGAAAATGCCGTCTTAGAAAATGTCCCATTCTATTTTGATCCATTAAATTCATGGGGCGAAGATACCTTAACAATGAATTATGGTGCCTTTACAATTTATGCCTTAATTGATAATGAGAATGATATTTTAACCTTCTATGAAGCTTATGTCGCGCTTTTAGAAGATGAGGGTTGGGAAGAAGTAACTAGCGAAGAAACCGGCATTTATATCTATGAAAACGCTACATTTGGTTTAAAAATAACCTTGACGCTTTATTTAGATGCAGTTGAATTAACTGTGACGAATGTGGGCTTTACCTATAGTAATATGTTCTCAGATTATAGCGGATCAGGCTATACTCCTGATGTTTCTCACGAAGAATTAGTGAATTTCCCACTCTTAATGCCGGCAACAGGCATCCTTAACTGGGGAGTAGTCTCTAGTGATAACTGGGAAACATGCCAACATTTCATTCAAATTGGTCAAACCGATACATATATTAGTAGTATTGCTGCTGGTGTTGATGATGCAAATAGTGAATTCCAAGCTTTCTTAGAAGAAGAAGGTTGGACATTAAAAATTAATACCGATCCAACATATGAAGATATTAGCGAATATGTTTATAGCAAAGTCGTTGGTGATAGAACATATACAATCACTATCACTTATCTATTTTTTGGTGGAGATACAGTTGATATCGCGGTTGTCTTAAGTGGATATGACACACCTACTTCCACCGACACTCCTAGTGAAGAAACACCGGTTGAATAGGAATCATAATCAATAATTACTAACTTAAAAGGGTCACGTTGTTGGCCCTTTTCTTTTGCTAAAAAGATTAAATTAAAGTCGAACGCACAAATGAATTAAATTATGTTTATAAACATAACTATCAAAAGCTGTTAAATATAGCGGGGTTAAATAAAAAACTACATTATTTATTTAGCAATAACATTAAAACAAACAAAATAACCCCCTTTTGCGTAAAAAACAACGCAAAAGCTCAATATAAATAATTAAATTAGGTTGAAATAGCAGATTAAATAATTTTGGTGTTATTAATATTGATATAAATAATATTTCTAATTTAAACAAACACATATTAGTGATTTTTTTGAAAATTAATCCATTCATAAATTAGTGAATTCATCACTTTATTTATTATCGATATTGTAAAAACTGTTAAATAGAGCAGGGTTATTTATTAGATAAAGAAAAGGATCGCCCTAGAAAACGATCCTTTTACTAACAAATAATTTAAATAAAATTAACCTAACAAAGCACCTAAATTAAATAAATAAATGACATAAACATTTTCACTACTAATTAAATCATCAACCCCAATACCAAAAGTCAATGAACTATTAACATACATGCCAAAAGATTCGTCATAACTAAAATTATTTTCGCTTAAGGATGCAATATAATTAGTCGCGACTGTTTTATCAGTTGTGTTAATTTGAATAACAAGCGCGCCCATATAAGGATATAAGGCATAGAAAAAGGCAAAAGCATCACCGCTAGCCTCAGGAATATTGTCGTTAGTAACATCATAATCAAAGAATGTTAAGGCAAGATTTAAGTCTTCACTTGGCCACGAAGAACCTATATAAGTCTTGGGTTGTAAGACAAGATATGTCACATCACTTTCATAATAAGTAAAAACATGAAGATATTCTTTAGGGCTAATAGCAAGGTAAGTTGTCATATTATCTTCAGTAGATGAAGAAGTCGTCCAACCTAGGGCCGCTAAAGAATCGTTATATTCTTTACTGCCATCATAACCATAACCTAAGCCAATGACAAAGATGTTCATATTAGATATATAATCAAAGTATCCATATTCATCATAAGCATGGCTAGGAGTTGGTAAGGAAGTAATTTCCCCCAAAGATAAGAAGTCGGCGTAATAATTTACGCGATCATTTTCAAATGTATCATAGTGAATATAATAAAAATCAGCGACAAAATAACATAGACCACTACTAACTAAATTACCAGTTTGGTCAAAGCCATAAACATTCACCTCAATCGAGGTTAAAGCATTAACATAAATCGTTAGGGTGTAATCTAAATAATTCGCATCTTGATAAGTAACCGTAAAACCATCAATAATTAAAGATTTACGAAATTCATCAATATATTCGCTAGAAACAGTTCGCGAAGTCGTCTCATAAGAGACACAATCGTAGTCTTCATAATAATTGACTTCTGCACCGGGAACTTCATAATATGTCGGAACAAAGCCGCCTAAATGCGTGCTAAATAAATCCCTTTCTTCTTCCGTCCAATCTTTAGTAGGCTCACTGCTAATAGAGGTGGAAGAATTGACGCTACTAACATCGCTAGATGTAGGGCCAGGGCAAGATGATAAAGTTAGAGCTAATGCTGGTAAAATAAATGTTAAAATTTTTTTCATATTTTTCCTTTCTTTCCACAAAAAAAGAAGGATAAATCCTTCCTTTTTGTTAAATTAAATTAAGCGATAGTGTTAATTTGAATGGTCGCTTCTTCGGGAGTGATAGAAACGATATCAATTGTATAACCAAAGGCTACTTTTTCATCATTGCTATTACGCGTATGGAATAAGTAAGATTGGTAATTAGAACCTTCGCCATTAAAATTATCGCCTTGTTTAAATAGGGCTGCGTTATTAAATAATACGGAAGCACTATTACGGCCACCTTGTGGCAATAAGGAGATGAGATATTCATCCGGTTCAACGGTTTCAGTTTTGGTGTTAGAAGTAGCGATTTTCGTAAAGGTTGAACCACTAGTAGTCGATGAACGAATAATGCGGTTAGTGTACCCAGTAAAGACTTGGGTCTGAGTTTGTCCATTATAGTTATAAACACCTAAACGCGAATCAACATGGAGAATCTTAATGCCACTTTCAGTTGGGCAAGTTGGATAGGCTCCCCGCAAAGCAAATTGACTATCGCGTTCATTTAAACCAGTAGGAGTGTAATATTCTAAAACGAGATATTCAGCAAAATAAGTATTCTTATTTTCTTCTTCACTATCATAATAACCATAATAAGGAATAAAGATAGCGTCACCAGAACTAGCAAATGGACGAATCTTAATTTCTACTGAACCATTGACCATATAAGGCTTAACCCAACCTAAAATAGCTTTAGAATAGGCGTTATGATCACCAACATTATTGTCCATCATATCAACTTTACCTAAAGGAGCGATATTAGAATAAGAAGTATCATAATAGTCCCAAAGGGATAAAGCGTGACCAGTTTCATGAATTAAAGTGTGACAATCGACTTTAGCTTCACCGCTAGCGATTTGTTCAGCGGTCCAATTTTGGTGTTTACCATTTTCATCATAATAACCTTCTTCAAAGAAAGTTTGATAAGCAAAGAAGGCCCATTTACCAATATCTGGTTGTTGTTTATTGCCATCCGTGCTAGTGCCACCACAATAAGCCCAATAATAGCCATCTTCTACACCCATATCTTCACCATAATTAATTGGGGCCGAATAAACCATTGCTAAATAGTCGATTGAGCCATCGCCATCACTATCAAAATCTTGTAAAAGTTCATTCGCGCTTTCATAAAGAGGATTACCACTTTCATCAACGAATAAATTTTTATAATAACTAAAACTAGTTTTGATATTAGATAAGACCATGGTTGCATAAGAAAGTGGTTGGACACTTGTGGCAAAGGTATAGGCATCTAATGGTGTTTGTCGTTCAAAATCACTAAAGCCATATTGCCATGGCAAAACATAACCGCTAAAAGTTAATTTGCCATAACTACTTTCTTCATAATACGATTTTAAAGAATGCCAAATGGTATCACTCGCGTCCCCAAAGAAAGCGTTTTGCATATCTAAGCGGGCTTCTTCTTCGCTTTTACCATAAGTCTCTTCAATTTCAAAATCAGTAAATTTAATTGGAATTACTAAAACGCGCGCTTCGCCTTCTGAAGGACAATAATTTCCGACACCATAACCATCACGATTAACTTGCGAATTCGTGATATCTTCGGTTTCATATTGGAAATATTCGCCACCATTACAAGCACTTAAAATTGCCACTAAGGGAAGCATTGTTAGGATAGATAATAATTTTGTTTTCTTCATATCTATTTTCCTTCCTTTCTCAATAAAATAATTGCAACTTGCTTAAGCAAGTAGCAAGAGTATATCGCTTATTAATTTTCTTGTCAAAGTTTTTGTAATTTCGTCAGATGATTTTATATTTTTCAAGTGATAATGTCTTAAGTAGTTACAAGGGAAAATGTCCTAAAAGCACAATCTTAAAAAAGAAAGTTACACACATATGGGAAAAGTGATACTAACTTCCTATAAACAACAATATCAATTTCATGTTTTACTGTACGACTGATGCCAAAAAAAGATACATTTCTTTCAAACTCGACTTTATATTCCTTAAATTCATTTCTTTTTCTTTCAAACTCGACTTTATATTCCTTAAATTCATTTCTTAAAAAGATACCGAGTTCAAACTGTAAAGAAAATTCATTATAAATTTCTATTTTTTTCTCTTTTACATTATTTAAAAAATTTTCTATTATTTCTTTAAAATCCATTTTAAATACTCCTTTATCATGATCGTTAACAATCTCTTCGAATTGGCAATTACGCTGTCACGATACATTAGTTTTTTTATCTAATATTTCCCAATACCCAGTTTTATTTGAACCTTGTCTTTTTATATAATGTTTATCTTTTAAAACTTTAATATTTTTATCAATTGATGTTTTGCCTAACTCACATTTTATCATTAATTGAGATTTAGTAATATTAGGATTATTTCTAATTTCCGCAGGACTCGTATTTGAGATTTATTGAGTAATTTATTACCCACTTTATTACCCACTTTATTACCCACATCATTTATGCGATTAAATGGTATAGTTACTACTATCGTATCTTTATTGATGGCTATTGCTTCTTTCCCGTATTTATTAACGATTGTAGGAATTCCTCTACCTGTTTTTTCACTGATGTGTAATTGTAAAAACAACTCTGATAGTTTCTCATTTACTGGTACTGAATGTCCTTCAAAAAAACCATCAAGAGTTTGCATAGGTGGTAAAGTGCCTCTTGATAAAATTTCGATTCGATCAGAATACAAAGTAATCATTGGCTCATTTAGATGAATCCATTTGTTATGTAAAAATGCATTGATAACGGCTTCTCTATAGCATTCAAAATCAAATAGCATTATTTCCTCTCTTTCCATAATTCTATTTTTTTCGTTTGCTTGAGGAATGTTTAAAACATCACCATAATTTAAAACATCATTTAAAGAATATAAGAGACATTTATAACCAAATTCCTTTACAGAATACATTTTAGAAGCTTTTGTTTTTCCCTCAAAGATAGCTACTCGAATCGGAACATGAGAATTATCAGATAATAACTGAGCCATTATATTAAATTTGCCATCTTTCGTTAATAAATGAAGATTTTTAAAAATAATATTAAAATTGTATTACCGATTACATCTTTGACTTTAGTTTCTGGTGATACTTTCTTATAGGTAGCCACTCTGTTCTTAGGAGACGCGTTAGAAACGCCAATGGTTAATTTGTGTTTCATAACTTTTTCCTCCTGCGTTTTCTAAAGAAGAGCGAACACTACCCTTCTCACCATATGGAGATTTGGAAGGCGTTTTGATGGGGGTCAAAATTGAAAAAGTTACAAAATATTTTTAGGCAACAAAAAAAGACCACCTAGATCAATAAGAACCAGATGGTCATTCAATATTATTAAAAAGGATAGGGTTGCAGTTGCCGTGTTTAGGGGTGCGCAAGGGTGTGCAAAATAGGGGTTACCGTGTAATAGTGCACATCTGCCGTTTCAAAGCGAGCCTTAAAAATGATGGTTTTTCTATGAATTTTGGAAATTTTGGCTCGCACTATTACAACGGCGTAATTTTAAAAAGCGGCTATTTAAGCCTAAAATCAAAAAAAGTCTGCACACCCCTAGTCATCGACTAAGAATATATCAGACATGTTGTACGTTTATGGTGGAGCCGATGGGTAACGCTCCCATGTCCAAGAATAGTCTCAATAAACTTCTACAGCTTAGTCGATATTAATCATTCACTATCATGTCAGTATCGACACATCCATTGATAGCTAGATGAACAAATTTTCATTTAGAATTAACTCATCAACTTTCCTAAACTATCTTCTTGGTATGACACATTCCTTAAGCGTGAGAAGATGAAACCTTAAGATGCGCGCTGCCCGAACCTAGTTCGGAGTCTATGTCGACTGCTATTAAGCAGCAGCGTAACTGAAGTTCATGGTAGAACTTCGATAACTACGATTGGCAGTTATTTTTGTTTGGTTAATAATGGGCACCGCCCAGCTGCAATTTATCTAGATCAATACCCCTGTCGAAACTTTTTCGACCCCAGGTGCGGTTATTATATTATTCTTCAATTAAAATTTCAAATGCCCTTTGATTATTTGCAAGACCTTCAACATAAATGTGAGGAGATTTATACCCTTTTAGAATTAAAAGATCGTTTTCATATAATTCTGTGGAATAATTAACCACTACTCTTTTAAAATTTTTCTTTTTTAATTCTGCATTAGAAAATAAATCTAAAACCATATCAATATAACGAGTGTTATTCATGTGTTGATTTAAATCAATGTCGGTAGAACGCACTCTTCTTTCTTCTAAAATCGCTCCTTCATTAGCCTCGATTCTTTTAGGATAGGCTAATTCATCTAAACGCGATTCATGATATAAAGGAAATGTCATTTCATCTAAAACGACTGGTTTACGATTCGTCGAATCGATAATAAACCATAAAGCAATCATTTTTACTAAAACTTCGCCATTTTTATCGAGGAATAAGTAATGACGAGGATAAATATAAGAACGGTTTTTACCAGGATAAGTTTCTAAAGTCACTTCTTCTAAATAATTGGGTAAGCGATTAATTTGTAATTCTAATCGGGTAATGATCCATAAATAACCTCTTTCACGACAAATTTTTCCTAAGCCAAGATGTTCAACTTCCTCAACTGAAATATCTTGGGTTAATTTAAATAAAGATGATAATTTAAGTCGCAATGAAGCATCCACTTCACTTGATCCAATGATTATTTTTTTACTAAACATTTATTTATCCTCCTTGCCTTTATTTAAAAGGATGTGTGTTAAGATTACACCACCATTAATTAATAATAAAATTCCCGATAAATATGGCCCTGATGCAACTACGACATTACTAAAATCAAGCATCGGGGTAATTAAAGAGACACTTGTCGGCAATAAAAACGACATAATTCCTAAAATGAAAGATAACACTAATGCGATGTATTGATTTAAATTATTTCGCATTAATACAAGTGAAGCAATCGCGCATAATATAAGTAATAAATAATAAATAAAGAAGACAAGATTAAAATTAAACGCTAGGTCGTAAGTTACACCCCCGTCTTGATAATAGTAAGTAAGGGCAAATAATATTTGATAACCAAAAATATAAGCTTTATTACCATCATTAAGGTGCATTTTTAAGAAAGGGGTAAACACTAAGAGGAGAGTGATAAGAGGTAAGATAGCAATAATGATGCGCAGGAACAATCTAGTAGTTTTAGACATAGAAATATTGTAGCAAAAACCATCATCAATGAATGAATTTTATTTAAAAATTTGCAAAATAAAAGCGAAAGAGTTATAAATTACAGACATGGAAAAAGAGATTAAAAAGTCTAAGAAAAAATTAATTATTGGTCTAAGTGTCTCGCTAGGTGTTGTTGTTTTTTTAATTATAAGTTTAGTGATTTCCCTTTTTATAGCCCCTAAAATTGTTTTAAACCAAGTCTTTGCTAAATCTCCTTTACCTGATTATCAATTAGTGGCGGGTAATGTCACTTATGATCGTTATGATAAAGATACCTTCCCGCGAGTAGAAACAACTTTTTTATCAACCGAGGGTGAACTAGATGCTTATTATTTTCCTAATTCTAGAAGCGATGATTTAATTCTATTTATCCCAGGGTTAAGCGAAGGTACGAATTCATATTTACCTTGGATTAAATATTTTTATGACCAAGGATATGATCTTTTTTCTTTTGATCCAACAGGAACATATTTAAGTGAGGGTAAAACGCAGATTGGTTTTCCTCAACGCATTATAGATGCTCAAAAAGCGATTGAATTTATTAATGAAACATACCAATACGATAACCTTTATGTGATGGGTCATTCAATGGGAGGCTACGCTTCTATCGGAGTCAATTATTTTTGTGATAACATTAAAGCATCCATTTCCCTTGCAGGCTTTAACAATAATGAAGATTTTATGCTAAGCTTTGCGTCGCAATATGTTGGTGATACTTTAGTAAATTTGACCGGTGTTTTTTTAAGAAATTATTCAAAACAAATATTTGGGGAATTATCAGATTTAAATATGTATGATGTTTTAAATGATCTTAAAGGGCGGGCGATGATTGTCCAAGGAACGGCAGATACAGTTGTAAAATATCATAACGATTCAATAGCCTATTACCAAAATTTAATAACTAACCCCGATATTCAATATGTTGTTTTAGATGGTGATTATGCTACGCATTCCGGAATCTTATTAAGTAACGAGGCGAATGCTTATCGCATAGAAGTTAACGAAGAATTTAATAATTTAGCTAACGAATCATATGAAATAAGATCACAGTTCATTAATGAAGTTAATCATTCTTTATATACTGAAATTAATCAAGAATTATTCTCCACTATTTTAGAATTTATCCAAAGCGCTTAAGAAATAAAAATCTTGTTTTTGCAGTCTTTTTGGTTGCAAAAATAGATTATTTTTCTTAAATTTCAAAATAAGATATCTTTTATAAATGAATTTTTTATTCCAATTTATTTTTAAAAGCGCAATAAATAGATTGCTAAAAGTTTCTAAGCAAGTAAAATTATGTTCATAATTGAAAAAATTATGAATATAAGATAAACTAAACGGCGGTCAAAAATATGAAAACATTCAAATTAATTCTTAAAAGTTTAATCTCTAATCAAACAGCAATTGATGCTTCAAAAAAGAAACCATGGTATTTTGCTGTTATCTTTTATCTCCTAGCAACCGTTTTAGCGGTTATCCCTACGATGGTCACTTATCTAACCGCGACTGGTTCAGATTTTTTAAATCAAAGTTATGTCTATGGTTTTGATATTGCTACCACTAGATTTATCGAATCAATTAATGACAATGAAATCGATATGATTATCGCGAGTGAAAATGAAGATACTAATTATTTATCAGTTGATATTAATAAGTGGAACACAGTTTATAATGAAGGTTTGCAAGCGGGTGATATTCGTTTTATTCACTGGGTACCTTCCCAAAACGCGAACGATTTAGACGTTTATTATACCGAGACTAGCGGAGCAGAATATAACGCCTATGTCGAAGATGTTTTAGGAAATTATTTACCTGGGACTGAAATTAGAAACAATTCACTAGATTTAACTCGTCAATGTTCGGTTATTATCTTTGGGAAATATCAATATAATGTTTATTTATATCGTTTAGGAAATCCTTCTCCAATTTCAAGTAGTTCTGGTAATTATAATGCCTTTGAACCAGGCTATAATCTTCGCTCCATAATTGAAGTTTATGATAACGGTAATTTAGTCGATAAAAATTCTCCAGGAACTTTATATCAAGTTTATCAACGCGGTGTTTATAATAATTTCAAAAATTTCTTTAATACTGGTTATATTGAAATTCGTAACACTGCTACTTGGCAAATGACCTTGATTATGTTTGCAATTAATGTTGCGATTGTCTTCTTCTTAGGTATCATTTTGTTCATCTTTACCCGCGGTCGCAATAATGTTTATAAGACATTAACTTTCTGGCAAACGCAAAAGATTGTTTATTGGTGTTCCTTCTCGCCAGGTATTTTAGCTATTATTTTAGGTTTCTTACTCTCTTCCATGAGTTATATTTTCTTCCCCTTATTTATTTCGGTCCGTTCAATGTGGGTTGTAACGAAAAATTTAAGACCTGAAAATCCGCAAGGAAGCGCTCAACCAACCGCTAAAGAACTCGCAGCCTATGAAGCGCGTGAAAAAGCGCGCAAAGAACGCGAAGAACAAAAGAAAAACAAGAAAAAAGGCCAAGTAATTGAAGCGGAAGTTAAAGACAAGGATAGTAATCCTAAAGATAAAAAATAATTTTTAATAAACAAAAAACTGTTAAATAGGGCGGGGTCAAAACCCCGTTTTATTTAACAGCTTTATTCGATGGATTTTAAAGATTCGACCATCTTGACCGAACGAGTTTTAATTGTTAAATAAATTGTGACTAATAAGGCCGTAAGGAAGGTAATTGCAAAAGCAATTAAATAGGTTTGGGGATAAGTGGCATAAAGATAATCAACTAGAGGCGTTTGATTAACATATAAGACAAAACGCATGAGGGGATTACCTAAAAGCATACCAAAGCCAATCCCTAGAGTCGTTAAACACATAATTTCCATCCCTAAAGATACTCCGATTTCTAAACGGGTAAAACCTAAGACCTTTAAGGTGGCAATATTTCGTAAACGCTCTTTAAAATTTAATAATGCGAGATTATATAAAACGATGATTGCTAATAAAATTGCAAAGACTTTAACCGCTAAAGTCATTAAAGATATCGATTCAGCATAGCTATTAATTTTATCGATAGTTTCTTGTCTAGTTGCGACATTTGACACCCCACTGATCGATTTAATTTGCTCATTGATATTTAAAACATTGTCTTCGTTATCAACATTGACCCAGGCGAAAGTTAAATAATTAAATAATTCGCCATAATTTTGATAAGAGGCATTTAAATAAATGCCATTCATATAAAAGGCGGTATTAATAAACCCTACTTCGCCTTGATATTCTTTACCAACCGCTAAAAAGCGTAAAGTATCACCAACTTGAATATCTAACTCATCAGCTACTTTGCGGGTAATTACAATTTTATCTTTAATTTGATAATTATCATCGATTTTAAAGAAAGCGGAATCGTCTTGAATAATTGTGGCAATAGTAGAAGATGAACAATCTTCTAATAAAAGGGTGATAGGAATTGAAGAATATTCTTCTACTAAGATAACGCCATCAATATTATAAATTTGATCTTTTTTAGAAGTCGTAGAAGAATAAGTCACAATCGTATCTGAATCATAAAAAGAAGTTAAATCGTGTTGAATACAATTATCTAAGGTGTCATCAATTCCAAAACCGCAGACAAGAAGAGCCGTACAACCTAAGACTCCAATAATAACCATAATCGATCGCGGAATATTTAAGGCAATATTTCTAAAGGCCATCTTAAAAGATAAATTGAGAGGTTTTTCGTTCTTTTTAGATTGCCTTAAACTCTGTTTAAAGGATTTAGGCGAGGCAGGTCGCATTGAATCGGCTGGTTTTAAACTTACTTCTTTATAGACAATTAAGAAGGTAACTAAGGCCGTTAACGCTAAAATGATGATCGTAATAATAATGGTTTCTGGAACCGCAAGAACAAAACCGAGTTCAGGTAAAGAATACAAAATGGCATATTTTTGATTCATAATAGCCGGAATAACAAAAGGACCTAAAATAATCCCAATAGCGGTCCCAATAAAGACGATGCTAATCCCCAAAATAATATAATGGAGAATAATTTGAGTTTTAGAAACACCGATGGCTTTTAAAGTTCCAATATTCGTCCGATCTTTTAAAATTAATTGACTTAAAGTTGTTAAGACAACTAAAATCGCTACCACAAAGAAAATGATGGGAAAGACATAGGCTAGTTGCCTAGCTTGAACAATATCATTTTCAATTGTGACATTACTCGTTAAAGTATCTTTGGTTTGAATTAAAAGCAAATTGTTATCTTCTTTTTGATTAAAATAATCTTCAATTTCGCTATTGATTGTAGTTAAAAGTGATTCGTCATTTAATTTAATGACATATTGATTAAGTGAAAAAGCACTAGCGACATAATTAGCAATCGTATCAACAAAACTTAAAGAGGAATAATCCTCTAGCGCCCTTAACAAAAAGATAAAGATTAAATCTTCTTCGCTTGTCGAAGTGGAAATTGCTGGGATGGCAAAATTATCTTTTGCTAAAGAGATTAAAATGCGTTTAAAATAATCAGAATCTAAAAGAAAAGAGGAATCATTCATGGACGCTGATTGAACATTTTCTGCTGACATCATCGTGCCAGTTACTAAAAAGTCGGCTTCTAAATAAGCGGTATCAAAGATATTTTCTTTGCCTTTTTTAACGCACATATCTAATAACGACATTGTCGATTTAGAAGCTAAAAAGTCTTCAACTTCCGGTGTTAAAAATGGTTCAATTTGCCTTAAGGTTTCTTCGTCTAACACTAGTGGTAATAAATCATTTAAATTAAGCTGATTTAAAATATCGCGAAACATCGCAAAAGAGATTTCGACAGGTATTTCTTTATATGTTCCATCTAGATTAAGCCAACTATTATCTTCATCAAAAGAATATTCTAAAATTCGTTCATCAATAATAAAGAAATCATCTACGGCTTGATTATCCGTGCGGTAAGGCTTATTAATTGTTGGCAATTCATTCATCAATAAGGCAGTCGCGGTTTTACCATTTACTTTCCCTTGAATCGAATAGCGAGTCTCAACTTCTCCAGCATCAGATACAATACTCTCAATTGCAGCCTTATCGCCTTCATCTTCATTTAAAACATTTACCCACAAAGAAGCCATATTTGAGCCATCGTAGAGCATATTAACTCTTTGAGATAACCAATCAGCGTTACTAGTTAAACCAACAAATAAAGTCACAGCAATTGCCATAATAAAAATGACCGCAATAAATTGCGTGGGGCTTTTTAAAATCGTTCGTCTCCTCGAAGCGCTTAATAAAGAATAAAGTGATTTCTTATGCACTTTTTACCACTCAATCTCCTCAACGCTTTTAGGTTTTTCAATTTTTTGATCTAAAATTATTTTGCCATCTTGCACTCTTATTAAGCGATTACCGACTTCGGCAATTTTAGAGTTATGCGTCACAATAATGACTGTTTTATGATATTTAGCAGAAACATCTTTTAATAATTTAATAATCATCGCGCCGGTTTTACTATCGAGCGCTCCGGTGGGTTCATCACATAAAAGCAAGGTTGGATTTTTAACAATAGCGCGCGCGATTGCTACTCTTTGTTGTTCGCCGCCTGAAAGTTGACTAGGAAATTGCTTCTCATGACCTTTTAGACCAACTGATTCAAATATTTCAAAAGCATCTAAACCTTTAGGCGCGACACTAGATGCTAAGGTCACGTTTTCTAAGGCTGTTAAGTTAGGCATTAAATTATAAAATTGGAAAACAAATCCAATTTCATTGCGGCGGAATTTCCCTAAAGCCTTTTCGGATAACTGGGTGATATTTTGACCATTGATATAATAATCACCACTACTAGCGTTATCCATTCCGCCTAAAATATTTAAGATGGTTGATTTACCAGCTCCACTCGCCCCTAATATAATGACAAATTCGCCTTCATCAATTGTAAAAGAAACATCATCTAATGCTTTTACAAGATTAGTTTTGACGGTGCCATAAACCTTTGAAATATTTTTAAAAATAATTTGTGACATTTTTAATATTTAATTAATTTATTGATGGTCTTACGACCAATGGAATGATATTCAACCCCACTCATCTTATCAAGGGAATATAAATTGCGACCATCAAAGACAACTGGTTCTTTTAAATTTTTAATAAAATCTTCGTTTGTTAAAAGTTTAAATTCTTTTGAATCATTCAAAATCACCGCAAAATCAGCTTTTTTTAAGGCATCAATCGCATAATCACAATATTTAATCCGCCCAAAACGAGAGAAAGCTTTATGAAAATTATCTTCTGCGAGCGGATCATAAAGTTGAATATTAGCGTTCTTATCTAAAAGCGCGCGAACTACTGGAATAGCAGGTGAAGATCGAATATCTTCAGTGCCACCTTTATAACCAACACCCAAAACTGCAATCGTTAAATTATTTAATGATTTATAGCGACGATAGATTTTTTGGAGGAAAAAATCTGGTTGTGTCATGTTAATTTGGGTCATCGCCTTAATTAATAAAAGTTCCGAATTTTGTTTTTCACCAATATATTCTAAAGCGCGCGCGTCTTTAGGTAGACAAGCACCACCATAACCTAAACCAGCTTTTAAGAAAGCTCCACCAATCCGCGGATCCTTACTCATCCCGTAGGCGACTTGTTCAATATTCGCCCCCACCTTTTCAGCAAGGCGGGCCATGGAATTAATAAAAGAGATCTTTAAAGCTAAAAAGGAATTAGAAGCATATTTAATAAGCTCGGCGTTTTCAGGTGAGGTGACAATAACATCAATTTTTCTTGTAATAAAATCACTTAAATATTCACGAATGACACCTTCTCCTTCCGGTGAAGAAACCCCAACGACAATTCTAGAAGGATTTAAGATATCATAGACCGCTCGACCTTGAGAAAGGAATTCTGGGAAAGAAATTATTTCAAATTTATATTTTGAATGACTCTCTAAATATTCTTTTGTCTTACGATTTGTGCCAATTGGCACGGTTGAGCGAATAATAATAAAAGAATCGCGAGTTGCTTCATTAGCAATATCATCGAGCACTTCGTAAAAAGCTGTTAAATCTGGCGAACCGTCTTTTTCGTTTGGTGGCGTCCCAACAGCAATTAAAAAAATATTATTTGGCCTAATGGCGTCCCGCGCATTCGTGGTAAAGCGTAAATTAAATTTGGCTTCAGTTAATAAGGTTTGAAGGTTAGGTTCTTCAATTGTCGCAACTCCTTCTTTTAAAAGTGAAACTTTATTTTTATCAATATCTAAGCCGATCACTTTATGGTCATAGGACGCTAAAACAACAGCGTTAACTAAACCAACATAACCTAAACCAATAACAGTTATATTCATTAATATTACCTTCTACGACGAATGAGTCGTTTCTGCGCGAAATAATTATTTTTGCAATAACGCGCGATTTTTTTAGCGATGTGCACGCCGGTAGCTTCTTCTAATAAGTTGGTGCGCATGGCAGCGTTTATTTCTAAAATTAATGGATTGCCATAAACATCTAAAACCATCTCAATAGCGGCAAAGTCTGCTTCAATTGCTTTAGCGGCTTTCACTGCTAATTTTTGCATGCGTTTATTAATTAAACGCGTTTGTTTTAAAGCGCATTGGCCATTTGGGTGCATGATAAAATTACCATCGACGACGCGTTCTGCTCCACAAAGATATTTATCACCTAACACCATTAATTTAAAAAATTTACCTTCATTAAGAGGAACAAATTCTTCCACAATTATTTCTTCGTTTGTTTTAACTTCTAAAATCTTTTTTAAAAACGAATCATTTTTTGCTAAATAAAATGTTTCATTAATCCCAATTTGACGATTTTTAACTACCAAAGGATAAGACATTTTATTATTTTCAATTTCTTCTTTAAGGCGTTCAAAATATGGTAAATTGCTTTGGCCCGCTAAATAGGGGATAGTAATCTTTTTAGTTGTGGGCAAATGTAAATTTTTTAAGATACGGTGTGTTAAAATACGGTCGCGCGAAATATTTAACGCATAACTATTATTGAAAGTAGGAATACCCATTCTTTCAATTGTCTCAGCTAGCTCAGCATCTTTATCCCACATAAAAACAAAAGATAGATAATCTTTCAATTTACGACAATAATCTAAAGCTTCACTATTATTAATTGCATAAGAGGTTACACCCACTCTTCTAAAAGAGCGAATGAAAACATTAATCTGCCTTTCCCATTCTCTGGTATGTTTTCTTGCAACATTATAAATAATTAAAGTATGCATAAATTACCTGCTTATTTATTTTGCAATAAATTGAAAAAATATACAATCTTATAAGTTAATTTAATTATCTAAGAAAGATAATTATCACGATTAATCGCCATAATCCGATCCTCGCGATTTATCTTCAACATAAATGTGTAAAGGATCTAAAATATCTGTAATTTCTTGATAAATATACCCATCAATTTTCACATATGGTGTTTCATAATCGTGGGTAAACACTACTCGTTTATTTTTTAACACTATTTCTTCCATTCTTTTTAAAATTAAGGGGTATTTATCTGGATAAATTTCTTCTAAATAATTTAATTGCGTATAAAACATTGGTTCAAGATAAAAATTTGATCCATCGGGATAGAAAAATTGATTGCAAAGAGGGTAAAGCGGATTAATTTCTTTTTTTAAAGATGACCATTCTAAATATTTCACAATGAAAAATATAACGAATTAGATTAAAATAGCAATAGAAATGAAAAAACACGAGATCAAAATTATCTTTACCGACATCGACATGACCCTTTTTTCGCATCGCACTAAGAGAGTTCCTGAAAGTGCAATTAAAGCGATTCGTGAATTAAGAAAGAAAGGCATTAAATTGTTTTTATGTTCAGGACGCAATTTCTATTTAATTCGTAAAACGGGTATTTTAGATGTCATTGAATATGATGGGTTAGTCACGATGAATGGGGCTAATGCAATTATTGGTGACAAAATTATTTATAAATATCCCATCCCAAGCGATGTTGTTGATGCAATTATTAAATTCTCTAAAAGACTAAGATTTGGCTTAACTTTAATTGAAGAAAACGAAGGACATATTAATTATGTCGATGACCATGTGATTAGTGCCCATGAAAAATATGGCACGCGCTTCCCCCAACCCCGTTCATATCCCGATCATTATGACCGCGTAGTCTATCAAATGATTGCATTTTGCGATGAATTAGATGAATCGCTCTTCCTTCCCCACTTAAAAAATTGTAAATCCGCGCGTTGGGATGAATATGCTGTTGATATCATGCTCAAAGATAGCGATAAGGCAAAAGGCATCTTAGCAGTCCTCCAATATTATGGTTATAAACCGGAAAACGCAATGAGCTTAGGCGATAACCCAAATGATATTGAAATGCTACAATTTACTGGTGTTTCAGTCGCGATGGGCAACGCGATTGGTGAAGTGAAAGAGGTGGCAGATTTTGTCACAAGTGATATTGATGATGATGGCTGGGCTAAAGCAATGAAACACTTTGGCCTTATTGATTAACAATTGATGTAATCGCAAATTGTTCAGCAACTTGGATATGATAATTAGTGGGTTTAAGACCCACTTTTTTAAAGATTTTGTGATAGGCTTTTAACGCTAACTCAGGAGTATTAGCCTCTTGAGAAATATGCGCAAGAATAATATCGGTTGTTTTATCGCCGATGAGGGTAGATAAATACATTGCCGAATCCTCATTAGAAAGATGTCCTAAATCAGATAAAATACGCAGCTTCACATCAGCCGGGCGAAGAGTTTGGTGAAGCATTTTTTGATTGTGATTAGCCTCAAAAACATAATAATTAGCGTTCTTTAGATATCTTAAAGTGCGAGAAGGCAACATACCGGTGTCAGTAATATAAACAAGTTTTTCCTTTGATGATTTAATTACAAAACCAACAGGATTAATTGCGTCGTGACTAAGAGAAACTGGGCGAACTTCTAAACCGATAATATGATATTTTTGATAAGGTTGAATATAGGTAATATCGCTATTAGAAGAATAAGTACCTTCCGTACAAAATATTGGGGTATTGCGGAGATATTTAACTCCAGAAATATGATCTGAATGATTATGTGTGATTAACAAAGCATCAATATTATTTACTTCGACATTTAAAAAATCTAGACACTTTTTTAGATAAGAAAAAGAAACACCCATATCAATCAATAGATAATGACCATGGTGTTCTATTAAAGTTGAATTACCCTTTGAGCCACTAGCTAAACAATAGATATTCATTTTATTCTTCGGAAATACCTAATTTTCTTTGGTTTTCTAAATAAGAATCAATAAATTCTTTTGAAGGAGTATCAAATTTCATGTAGTCGCGTCGGAATAACAATTGAATTGAGCCGGTACGACCACTACGGTTTTTAGCGATTTTAACATTCATTAAAGAAGTTCCGCGTTCAAGATTTTGACTCTTAACTGTATCCATCGCGCTTTGATTGAATTTATCTTTTTTATTAGATTTAGAGGCACTATCATAATAATCGTCTCGCGATAAGAACAAAACGATATCCGCATCTTGTTCTAAAGAACCCGATTCACGTAAATTAGATAATTCTGGCGTGCGGTTAGGATTTTTATCAACTTCACGGTTTACTTGGGCCACCCCAATAACTGTCACATTTAATTCCATTGCTAAACGTTTTAAGTTAATTGAAATATCTTGTATTTCTTCTTGACGAGATTTTGTATTTTTACTAGATTGGACTAAACCGACATGGTCAACAATTACTAAAGATAAATCTGGATCGCGCGCTTTAAGTTGACGGCACTTAGCTAAAATATCTAAAACTTTAATACCTTGTTCTTCGTGAAAATAGAATTTTGTCTTATCGATTTTTTGACAAGCCTCATCAATTGATACACGGTCACGCGCATTAATAAAGCCAGTAATTAAAGAATCGTGCGGTACATTACTTTCAGCGCTTAATAAACGCTTCATGACTTCTGTTGATTTCATTTCTAAAGAAAAAAGGGCTACCGCAGCGTTGCCTTTAGTCGCTACATTGTAGGCTAAATTAAGGACAAAAGCGGTTTTACCTACCCCGGTTCGCGCGGCAATCACAACATAAGTTCCTTTTTGAAAACCGTGAATATATTTATTTAATTCAGGAAAACCAGTAGTAACCCCAATTAACGAACTCGAGCCTTCGACGGCGTTCTTTTTTAAGATATCTAATTCTTTCTTAACTTTTTGAGTAACTTCACTAGCGGGCCTAAATTCAGAAACTCTTCTTTTACGAGTAATATCAGTAATTTTGGCTTCACTATTCATGACAAAATCATTGATATCTTCAATCTTTTTAGAATTGTAATCGTTAATAATGCCATCCATAGCAAATAATAAACTGCGTAAAGAAGAAGTGTTTTTTAAGATTGTGACATAATCTTCAAAACGCGTGTAGGTGACGGCTTTATCACTTAATTCGAGTAAATAATCTGTCCCACCAATATCTTCTAATTGTTTATTGTTAATAAGTTCGGTCGTAATCGTTGTAACATCTATAGGAATTCTTTTATCAAACAATTCCATGATAGTATTAAAAACAATTTTGTTTTTCTTATCATAAAAATCATTCGTGTCAATTTCCCCTAAACTTTCACTAAACATTGTTGAGGAAACAATGATTGCACCTAAAATCGCTTGCTCAACTTCTTTATTAAAGGGAGGTTGTTTAATTGCCATAATTATTTCTTTTCCTTCACATGCACATTAATGGTGCCAACGACCCCTTTAAATAATTCAATAGGTAGGCGGGTATAACCAATATGATCAACTGGGATGCGATCAATAATTTTTCTTTTATCAATTTGAATATTATGTTCAGCTTTTAATTTTTCTTCAATTTGTTTATAAGAAATAGTCCCAAACATTTGACCATCGCGTCCAACATTTGCCTCAAATTCCACTGTAACCTTTTCTAATTGTTTTTGGATTAATTTTGCCTCTTCTTCGGCTTTTAAACGCGCGTTTAAGGCATCTTCATTTTGTTTATTTAAAACATCGAGGGAGCGTTCTGTCACCTTTACGGCTATCCCACGAGGAATTAATAAATTTTCGGCATAACCATCTTTGACGACTTTAATTTCGCCTCTTTTACCTAATCCCTTCATATCTTTTAATAATAAAATTTTCATCTTATCACCTTCTATCTAATTTTAATTTGTTACTTTTCTAGCATCATTTAAATATTCACTTAAAACATCTAATAAACGCGTTTCTGCTCGGTCGATGGAATAATTAGTAAAGATGACGGCTGAGGAAGTAAAGTGACCGCCCCCACCATCGCCTTTCATTTTTTCCGCTAAAAGTTGCACATTAATTGTTCCGTCACTGCGGCAAGAAATTTTCGTTTTCTTTTCACCAATATTACCTATCACAAAGCAAGCATTTACACCCTTCATTTGTAAGCATTGATTAGCTACTTTAGCAATCGTTGCTTGTTCAATTAAATCATCTTCATCGGCCTTACAATAGACAATGCCATAATAAGGAGTTTTCATCGTCGAAATAATATGAGTAATTAAGGAATATTCTTCAAATTCATCTTTTAAATAATCGTCCGCGGTCGAATTGTCCGCTCCATATTCTTTTAAAATCATTGAGGCTTCAAAAGTGCGAATCCCACAAGATTTCGATTTAAAGAAATTCGTATCTAAAAAGATCCCTGAGAGCATAATTGTCGCGTAAGAAGATGGAATCATCACGCGAGGATTAGCCCCAGAATATCGCACTAGTTCAGCAATTAATTCACAACTACTAGAAGCACTTGGTTCAATATAAGAGAAGATAGGGTTTTCAATAAATTCTTCAGCGCGACGATGATGATCGATTACAAGCACTTTGCTAGCTTTTTCTAATAATTTAGGGGCTAAAGTCATGCTAGGACGATGAACATCAACAACAACTAATAAAGTATTAGCTTTTAATTTTTCTAAAGCTTCGCTCGGAGTAACAGTCAATTTATTTAATTCATCGCGGGTAAATGCGCTTGTCATTGCTCCGCGGGTTTTTCTTTCGGTTAATTTCGGCTCATAAACGACCCAGCAATCTTTTTCAAAATGTTTGGAAATAGCAGCGATGCCTAAGCACGCTCCAATGGCATCCATGTCGGTTTCAGTATGACCCATTACAATGACATTTTTAGCGTTTTTAATTAAGGAAAAAATAGAATCGGCTAAGACACGCACCTTAACTTTATTTCGCGCTTCAACCGCTTCTGTTTTTCCGCCATAGAACACTAATTCTTCGCCGTATTTACTAACAACAACTTGGTCACCACCTCGACTCATCGCGATGTCGATAGCGGATGTTGCCATTTCATTTAATTTATTCGCATCAGGAAATTCATGAGCAAAGCCAATCGATAAAGTGGGAGGAGTTTCTTCTTTTTCACCGATTTTATGAACTTTCTCTAATAGAGAAAATTTATCTTCTTGCATACTTTCTAATGCTTGATAATCGCAGATCGCAAAATAGGCGTCATTGCGATATCTTCTTAATAAAACATGATATTCTTTTGCATATTCAAAGATAGCGTTTCTAACTTTTGAAACGACATCATTAAAGTCATCAGCGACCCCACTAATATCGCTATAATTATCAATCATGATAATGCCAATGACTAAGGCATGATCTTTTGAATATTTATCAAGGGAATAAAATTCAGTAATGTCTTTAAAAATATATAATCCGGCTTCAGCAATAAATTTAACTTCATAATTTCGCGAATTAACTTCAACACGCACAACACTTTCGCCAGTCGCATCTCTTAAAGCTGGTTGCCATTCTAAAATATTATTGTCAATAATATCAATTTGACGATCTTTAAATAATTCACTCGTCCATAAAACTAAGCCACTTTCATTAGTCACCACAAGACCAATCATCCCGAAGTTATAAGCTTCTTGAATATCAGCCCCAATTAAATCAGCAGCCGTCAAATCGTTTAACCGACGAATTTTATTAAATTTAATAATTGCCACCATCAAAACTAATAAATTAAAGATGATGATGACTGCCAAAATAGTAAAAACATAAATTAGTAAATTAGGAATGTCTCTAAGATTAAAAAAGTTATAAAAATACGCGACGAGGAATAAAGCTAAGATAGCTATTTCAATAATGGCGATGATAAATGTAAGTAAGCGTAAGGAACGTAATTCTTTATTCATGGACATTTAAAATTATATCAATGAAAGGTAAAAATATAAAGAGATAAATAAAATCTATTGATTTCATTTATTGATTTCACTTAATAAGAAAAAATCCCCGCAATTCACGAGGATTTTTCATTTAAATAAATTTGTTTAATTAATCTTGAACGTAAGGTAATAAAGCCATATAACGAGCGTTTTTAATGGCTTTCGCTAATTGACGTTGATATTTTGCGCATGTTCCTGTTGTGTGACGAGGAGCAATCTTACCATTCGGGGTAATAAAGCGTTTTAATAAATCAACATCTTTATAATCAATGTGAGTGATTTTATTTTTAGTAAAATAGCAAGCCTTACGATGTGGGCGAACTTTTTTAAATTTCATAATTATCCTTTCTAAAATGGTAAGTCATCTTCAGCGACATCGATCGATTCTAAATTTTGCGAATCTTCTTTCGCGACATCTTCATCCGAGACATAACCACCATCATCAATACCCGCGCGATCTCCTTTTGGCTCGAGGAAAGTAACATTATCCGCTACTACTTCAAAAGCAGTACCTCTAGAACCATCGCGTCTTTCAAAGTTGCGTTGACGCACACTACCATCAACCCCTACAAGTGAACCTTTACGGCAATATTTTGCAACATTTTCCGCTTGACGATTAAAGATGACACAATTAATAAATGATGTCGTGCGGTTACCATCTTGGCCTTTAGTTCGATCGTCAACTGCCAAAGTAAACGATGTAACAGCCACATCACTATTTGTTCTTCTTAATTCTGGGTCTCTAGTAAGACGACCAACTAATACAATACGGTTTAACAATTTCATTGTCCTCCAATTTTTAGATAACCGTAACTAAATGACGGATGACATTGCGATCGATTTTCGCTAAACGAGCAAATTCGTTTAATGCTTCCACTTCTGCGTTTATTTCAATGACAACATAAAAACCTTTTTTCATGCCATTAATTTCATACGCAAAATCTCTTAAGCCCCATTCTTTTACTTCGAGGACTTTCGCACCTTTACCTTGAAGAATGCCGTGTAATTTTTCAATCTCAGCTTTGCGATCTTCTTCTGATAAATCGCTCTTCAAGATATACATAATCTCGTATTTCTTCATTTTTACACCTCCCTTTGGACATCTGGCTAACTATTATTTAGTTAGCAGAGAGTTAATTTGCTTTAAGCGTGTTAATTATAAACTGAAGAAAATATAAGTAAAGAATTATTTTTTGTTCACCCATCAATTTAATTTAGGTTATCACCTCCTTTCATCACCTTTTTAATAGTAAAAAAGCGACCACTTGGGTCGCCTCAATAAATAAAAATAGGAATAACGAATTATTTTTCGTCTTTCATGCAAGGGAAGAGTAAAACTTCGCGAATTGATTGTTGATTAGTCATTAACATTACCAAACGATCAATCCCAATGCCGATGCCGCCTGTAGGTGGCATGCCATATTCTAAGGCATTTAAGAAATCAGTATCTAAATCGTTTGCCTCCTCATCCCCGCGATTCTTTGCTTCTAGTTGTTTAATAAACCTATCTCTTTGATCAAGCGGATCATTTAATTCGCTATAAGCATTTGCATATTCAGTCGCGTTAATATAAAACTCAAATCGCTCGGTAAAGCGTGGATCTTTAGGTGACTTTTTCGCTAATGGTGTCACTTCAAGAGGATAGGTATGAACAAAAGTAGGTTGAATTAATTTTGCTTCACATTTTTCTTCAAAGAAAGCGTTAATAATATAACCAACCGAATTCCAATGTTTTTCTAAAGGAACATCGTTTTCTTTAGCAAGTCTAACCGCTTCTTCAAAAGAAATATCTTGTGAAAAATCGATTCCGGTTTCTTCCTTAATTAACTCCACCATCGAAACCCAGCGAAATGGTTTTTCTAAATCAATGATTTTATCGCCATAAGGAACTTGCAATGAACCAACTACTTCTAAAGCAATTTGACGGAAGATTCCTTCGCATAAAGTGGCCATATCTTTTAAATCGGCGTAAGCCTCATAAGCCTCTACAGTTGTAAATTCAGGATTGTGTTTGGTGTCCATTCCTTCGTTTCTAAATAAGCGACCTATCTCGTAGACTTTTTCCATCCCACCTACAATTAATTTTTTTAGTGGTAATTCAGTTGCAATTCTTAAATAGAAATCTTTATCAAGGGTGTTATGATGGGTGATGAAGGGTCGAGCATTCGCTCCTCCAGCAATTGGATTTAGAACACTAGTTTCAACTTCCATAAAACCTTTATTATCTAAAAATCGCTGCAAAACCCTAATTATTTTTGTTCTTTTAATTGCCACATCCATCGCAAAATCATTCATAATCAAATCGACATAACGATGACGATATCTTTCTTCAACATCGGTTAAACCATGAAATTTTTCTGGTAAAGGTTTAAGGGCTTTTGTTAAATGGGTAAATTTAGTAACTTTTAAGGTTAGTTCACCAGTTCGTGTACGCATCGCCTTTCCTTCTAGGCCAACAATATCACCAATATCTGATAATTTAAAAATTGAATAAGCTTCTTCACCTAAGACATCAATAGCAACATAGCCTTGCATTTTGCCAGTTAAGTCTTTGATAGTTAAAAAAGATGCTTTTCCCATCTTTCTTAAGGAAATAATTCGACCCGCAATAGTGGCAACAATATTTTGTTCATTAAGTTCTTCATCAGTTAATTTATCGCATTTTTCATGCAATGATTTCGCGTTATCGCTACGAGTAAATTTTTTGCCAAAAGGATCAACGCCTAACGCGCGGTATTTCGCTAATTTATCGCGGCGAGCAATTTCTTGATCAGTTAATTTAATTTCCATAATGCACCTCTACTAATCGCCTTATTATAGCATTATTGTCATATTGATTAAGAAAATTTATTTTCTTTTACATATAGAAAATTTCTTGATTATGTCATAACATTTATTATATGTATTGTAAAAAATGTGGTTTTATTACACGCGGACATGAAAAATCTTGTCCATATTGTGGCGAAATTTATGAACCAAAAGGCAAATATGATAAGCCAATAACTTTTCTCAATTGGTTTGAAATTAGCCCGCGGGTTTTAGTGGAACTAATTCTTACTAATATTTATATTATCTTAGTTATTGCTGACATCATCTTAATTTATGGCTTAGATAATTCTATAAATGTCCATTTATCATTTTATGGTTTTATTGCCATTTATGGCTTGATATTTATCTTTCATGATTTTTTGTTTCCTAAAGATCGTCGGCGAAATTTTTATTTTTTAAAAACTTATTCTTTTGTTGTTTTAGCCGGAATAATTATGATGTTATCATTCCCGAGTTGGAATAATGATTTATTACCACTAATTAATATCTCATCATTTAATTTCTGCTTTGGCTATTTATACCCAAGTTTAATTATCTTTTTAGTCTTAACTGGTACCTGCCACTTTTTTATTCATAAATTTTTCAATATTTTTTCAACCGTATTCTATATTTTGATATTAATCTTTTCAGGATTAACTTTATTTATTATGACGTTCTTCCCTAGTCTAGGATTTAACACCATTAATCGAATTTTAATTTATATCTCATTTGGTACGGCTATCTTTACAATGATTAATTTAGCAATTGTCTTTTCTTTAAAACTCCGCACAAGAGGAGTGAGTGAATGAAAATCGGATTATGCATTTCCGGTGGTTTTGCGCGTGGGGCGGCCCAAGCTGGCTTTCTTAAAGCCTTTTTTGAAGAAGTTAAACGAGAAGATATCGCTTTAATATCAGCGTGTTCAATCGGGGCAATTAACGCAATCAGCGTTGCAAATAATTCATTAGATTATTTAGATTTTTTATGGCGAACGATTGATGTTTTTGATTTTAAAAATCTCAAAATTAATTTAGGTAATAAAGTTGTCGATCGTTTATTGGAAGATATCTCTAATCCTAGTCGCAAAATTGAAATACCAATATATGTTACTGGTACCTGTTTAAACACTTTATCAACTCATTATTTTTATTTAAATGATAAGACTCCTCGCGAGGATGTTATAAAAGCATTAAATATCACTTTAACCTTCCCTTTTGTAAATGGTCTATTCCGCCGCGAATACCACCGCTTCTATCTTGATGGTGGATCAACTGATAATATTCCTGTTTATCCTTTTTATTATTACGATTTAGATATGATTATTGTTTTACATTGCCACCCAAATTATCTTCCGCCTCGCAAGATGATTTTAGGAAAAACACCAATTATTGATATCGATGTCACGGCTTTATGTAAAAATACAATTTCTACTTATTCGTTTTCTAATAAAAATTTAAATCGCCTCTATGAATTAGGATATCAATATGGTTTAAAATTTAAACAAGAAGTGCTAGTAGGTTTAACGAAAGAAAATGCGAAAACAAGATTCCAAAAATTTCTCCGCGAGAATGCAGATTTAAGAAAGCAAAATAAAATTAATTTAGGCGCGGCTATCTTCTTTAATAAACTAATGAATTCAAGGTATCTAAAATGAAAAAGAAAATTGGCTTAGTATTAGCAGGTGGTGGCGGGCTTGGTTCCTATGAATTAGGTGCCTTTTTAGCCCTGCATGAAGAGGGAATTAATTTTGATATTGTTACTGGCACTTCCATCGGAGCGCTTAATGGAGCGTTTATAGCCGCGAATAATATCCAAAAGATGGAAGATTTGTGGGATGAAATTACACCAGAAAAAATCATGGTAAACGGCATCAATTTTCGCACTGACTTAAGATATAATCTTCAAGATCCAAAAGCTTTAACTAAATTCATTAAAACCTTTCTCAAAAATAAATCGGTCGATATTGCCCCTTTTAAAAATTTAATTAAAAAACATCTAGATTTAGAAGCTTTAAAAAATAGTCAAACTAAATTAGGGATTGTCACAACAAATATTACCCGTAACGACGAAGTAAGAATTATTGTTAATGATTTAGATCAAGAAATGATTCTACCTTATCTCCACGCCTCTAGTGCCTGCGTGCCCTATTTTCCTAGCGAAGAAATTAATGGTGAAAAATATGTCGATGGTTTCTTTAAAAATAATTTTCCTATTCATTATGCTTTTTTGCTAGGGGCTGATGAAGTCTATGCCGTTGATTTAAAATTATTTAATCTTGAATCTAAGAATCAATTTTTAACTAAACTACACAATGTAAAATATATTGCCCCAAGAGTATCTTTAGGATCGATGATTGATTTTTCGCAAGAAACGATTCAAAAGAATAAAAAACGAGGTTATAACGACACTAAAAAGTTATTGGGTCATCTTCGTGGCTATATTTTTACCTTTGAGAAAAATGAAAATTTTGAAAAATTCGCGAGTGAATTTGAAACCATAATTTTTAAAGAAAATGGTGAAGGCGTTCAACGCTTAAGAAAATTCTTAAACGAACATAATAACGAAAATACTTGTCCATTAGGATATAAATATTCTTTATTTTTAACTTGTTTAGAATTTGTTGGACTTAAATACGAGATGCCTGATGAGACTATTTATGATGTTTTAGATTTTTATCAACAATTACACACGAAATATTTGCATTCGCGTCCTTCATTAAAACAATATATCACCCGCGCGAAAACTAATTTATTAGAAGAAATTAAAAGAGAAAATCCCAATTTATATCTTGAAGGAGCTTTAGATCATATCGATAATATCTTTTTATATTTAGGAATCGCTATGATGCGAATTAATTAACTAAAATTTCTTCAACATTAATCGTGGATGAACCTAGACGAGAATAAATACATGTAATATTTTTTTCAACATATTGAGGTGCATCAACTTCACTTTCAATTAATTGACTTGCATCAATGGTAATGGTCATCATAGGAGCGATTAGCGAATTAGTAATAATACTTAAATTATTAATTTCCATGGATGTTACATCTTCTTGCACATCATTAAAGAGAATATTAATAAAGGCTTGATAATAAGCATTTGTGTTAATATCAGCATCAGATTTTAAGGAATAAACATCTGTTAAGATACGTTCAAAATCTAAAAACGTTTGGTATTCTTCATCGCTGATTTTGCTTGCAAGTAAAAAAGTATCTTCCACCATATAATAAGGTTGAATTGTGGTGCTTTCTATTGAATTTCCCCACAAATCCCCAATATTTCTTTGATAAGTGAGATAACCTAAATGATTAGAATTATTCACCAGCAAAACTTCATTATTTTGATTTATTTTATGTAAGGCGTCTTCGGTGGCAATAACGCTATTTTGATAAGAGGTTTCACTAATAATTTCATCATTAGGAATAACTGTACCATCATCATTTATTGTAACGCTATATCGCGTCTCATTGATTTGAGCACTTAAGGTGTAATTCGGTCCAAATAATGAATTACCAAAATGTGAACTAATAAAATTATTTAAAGCAAAGTCGCTAGTGGGTATTTCTCCACTAAGAAGATAATTTTCTAAAGCTTCAATAGTGGTCATATTAATATCATAAATATCATAAATAATCGTTCGTGAGGTATCGTTCCATGAAGAAATTGTCATCACTCCTTCATCATTAATTCCTAAAGTTAGATGAGTTAAATTTTCTGATTGAGCGTTCACTAACGGACCAAAGATATTACCTAATTCCCCATCGTTAGGAATAATCAATTCGTTATTGTCAGCATCATAAAGATATTCATCAACATTAAGGTGACTTAAATCGATAAAAGTAGGCGATGATTCACTAGTTAATGTAGTGACATTTAATGAAGCAGTATCACTTACATCATTCATCGTAAATTCATGCCATAAATTATCACTTAATAAAAGTAAACCGCTAGTAAAAGTAAAGTCACTAATGGAAAAAGAGGTTGCCTGATAATTTTCATTTTGGTAAATGGTTACTAAGCCATTTGAGGCGGTAAAATTAATCGAGGCATCAGTTAATAAAACTTTTAAATCTCTTCTAAGTATCTCTTCGGATGTTAATTCCACAATCGATGTTGATTCGCTACTAGGAGAGGAATCTATAGAGGAAGGTAAAATTACTGTTGTTCGTGTCTCTTCACAAGACATCATTAGAACACCGATAACCGCTAATAAGATAAATCCTTTTTTATTCATCAATTATTATTATAACAACTAATCGAGCAAATTACATTTTTCCAAAATTAAGTGAACGATTTTAAGAACATCTTCGCGATATTTAATTGTTTTAGTTAATAAATCGCGATAATAACGATAATTAGGGAAATTTCGGATAAATTTAGGTCCACTGCCCCGGAGATATCGAATGGCTTTTTCTTCGCCTTTTTCAGCAATTAATAAATCCATAAAAGTGACTAAATAATTCATCTGCAATTTTATATCATTACCATAATTTATCTTTTCACCACTAGTGAAATATTTTTCAATTGCTGTAATTAATTCAGGATTACCTAATCCGCCACGCGCAACCATAATTCCGCTTGCATGGGTAATTTCAGATGCTTTAATGGCGTCTTCTAAAGTAAAGATATCGCCACTAATTATTAATGGTACCGACATTTTATCTTGTAAATTAGTTAATAAATCGTAATGGCATTTACCTGTATATAACTCTTTAGCGGTTCTAGCGTGCAATGCAATTGCTTTAACTCCCGCTTCTTCCAATATACGAATGGTCTCAAGAAAATTAATTGAATTATTATCATAACCTAAGCGTATTTTAGCGGTAACTGGTCGTTTAGATTTAAGCACAATCGCTTCAATTGTCTCTTTTGAGCGTTTTAAATCTTTTAAATAAGCGGAGCCAGATCCCGAATTAATTATCTTTTTGACTGGGCAAGCAAAATTAATATCTAAAATATCGTATTTAAGATCTAATTCATCTAAAACATCAATAGCCTTTAAAAGCGTTTCTTTGGAATTTCCAAATAACTGAATAGCTAAAGGTGCATCGTCTTTATTAATCGTTAACATTTCCAAGGTATTAGGGTTTTTTAAAATTAGACCACAATCAGAAATCATTTCGGAATAAGTTAAAGACACACCAAAAAGTCGCATAAAAGAGCGATAAGCGGCACTGGTAATGCCCGCCATCGGGGCTAAAACGCATTTAGATTTAATTTCAATATCACCAATCTTAAACATAAAACAATAGGGAGGAAATCCTCCCTACTATTATTAATCTTTTTTGTCTTCGCTTGAAGTTTTTTCTTCGTGATTATCTTCAATAACAATCGTTTCACTAGGTGCAGGTTTTTTAACCTCAGGAAGTTTGCGATTTGTTAATAAATAATCAATTTGCTCAGCCGTAATTGTTTCGTTTTCTAATAAGGTTTCAGCAATTAATGTGACATCATCTTTATATTTAGTGATGATATCAAAGGCTTGCTTATGAGCGTCTTCAATGATGTTACGAACTTCCTTATCGATTTCAAAAGCTACTTGCGTTGAGAAGTTTCTTTGGGTAGAAGTATAATCGCGTCCTAAGAAAACTGAACCAGAATCTTTTTCATATTGGATTGGTCCTAAAGAAGACATTCCATATTCAGTAACCATTGATCGAGCAATACGCGTGGCTACTTCAATATCGTTTTGGGCACCAGTCGAAACATCTTTAAAGAAAATTTCTTCACTCGTGCGACCACCTAAATAGCCAACTATTCGGGCAACAAGTTCAGGCTTTGACATCAAGAAGCGATCTTCTTCTGGTGTCATTAAGACATGCCCACCAGTGCGACCACGTGGAATAATCGTAATCTTTTGGACCTTGTCAGAATCTTTTAATTTAATGCCAATAATCGCATGACCAGCTTCATGGAACGCAACACGGCGACGTTCAGCGTCGCTCATCACGCGAGTTGATTTAGCTGGACCAGCAATTCGACGATCAATAGCCTCATCAATATCATTAATATCGATTTGAGGTTTATTTTCTCTAACCGCTAAAATGGCGGCTTCATTTAAAATATTTTCAATATCTGCTCCACTAAAACCAACCGTGCGTTTTGATAAAGCTTCAAAACTAACGCTTGGATCAATGGTTTTACCGCGCGCATGCACTTTAAAGATTTCTTCGCGTCCTTTGCGATCAGGTAAATTGACCGTAATTGTGCGGTCAAAACGCCCAGCTCTTAATAGGGCTGGATCAAGAACATCTTCACGGTTAGTAGCGGCAATTACAATAATACCTGAATTATCAGAGAAACCATCCATTTCTACTAATAATTGGTTAAGAGTTTGTTCTCTTTCGTCGTTGCCACCACCTAAACCAGCGCCTCTTTGACGACCCACTGCATCGATTTCATCAATAAAGATTAAGCAGGGAGCGGTTTGTTTAGCTTTTTTAAACATGTCGCGAACGCGACCAGCCCCAACGCCAACAAACATTTCCACAAAATCTGAACCAGAGATTGAATAAAATGGCACGCCAGCTTCGCCCGCGACTGCTTTAGCTAATAAAGTTTTACCACAACCTGGCGGCCCTACTAAAAGAATGCCTTTTGGTAATTTAGCCCCATATTTTGAGAATTTTTTAGGTTCTTTTAAATAAGAAACTACTTCAACCATTTCGGCTTTTTCTTCATCACAACCAGCCACATCTGAGAATTTAACTTTAGATGTATCGACTCGACGAGCGCGCGATTTATTAAAGTCTAAAGCGCGATTATTTGAGGAATTGACCGAACGCGATAAAGAGGTAAAGAGAATAATTACTATGATTGCGCTGACCCCAATCATCAAAATTGTTGGTCCCCAAGCCGACCAGAAGTCGGTTTGATACATATCATTAACAACAATTTGACCGATAGGAGAATATGGATCATTCGCATTATAATAATTGCTATTATAGTAATCGATTTCTGCCTTAAATAATGCTTGATAAGAATAATGGTAATAAGTCGTCACACCATTTTCAGTTACCGTGCGATAAAAACCACTATATTCTTCACCTAAAGGAGTAGTAATAATAAAGTCTTCGTCATAAACGGCATTATCAATGACAACTTCAAAATTTCTTTCCTGATTAGGGTTATTTGTATAATCCGGGTAATAAGTACCAGTAATAGTTGTTGCTTTTTCATTTTGATTGATGGTAGCAGTGCGAATAACATAAGTATTTAAATTTTTATCTAAATCACTATATGACCACACATCAGCCCTCTTTATATTAAGCGAAACAATTAAGGCAATTAAACCAGCGATTGCAATACCAATTAAAAGATATGGTAAGATGATACTCCAAATACTGCGACGAGGAGCGTTTTGGTTATTATTTGCCATTTATAATTCCTTTCTTTTTTAATTAACTTTGTTAAACATCTTTCGATGTATATATAAAGATATTTAATCTTGATATATTTTGCAAGAAAAATACTATTTCTATTCTTAAAAATATAAGTTCCAAGTGATAATGTCTTAAGTAGTTACGAGGGAAAATGTCCTAAATGTATAATCTAATAACGGAGGTTATACACATATGAGAAAGGTGATA
>CASFQR010000008.1 GCA_949297275.1 uncultured bacterium
ATCTTCAGTTTCGCCACTACGATGGGAAGTAACTGCGGTATAACCAGCATCATGCGCCATCTTAATCGCCATTAAAGTTTCTTTAACGGAACCAATTTGATTTAATTTAATTAAAATGGAATTTGCAACCCCTATTGAGATACCTTTTTGGAGTCTTTCAACATTAGTGACAAATAAATCATCACCAACAAGTTGCACGCGTTTACCAATGCGAGCAGTTAATTTCTTCCAACCTTCCCAGTCTTCTTCATCTAAAATATCTTCAAATGAAACGATAGGATAAGTATTTACAATATGTTCCCAGTGATCAATTAATTCATCGCTAGTCATATCTTTATTTTGTTTTGGTAAGTGATAATAACCAACGCCTTTTTCTGATTTCCATTCACTCGCTGCCGCGTCCATAGCTAACATGAAATCTTTACCAGGGACATAACCCGCATCTTTAATTGCTTGCATAATTTCATCTAAAACATCTTCGTCGCTCTTTAAATTAGGAGCAAAGCCACCTTCATCACCAACTGCTGTTGCCATACCTTTAGCTTTTAAATTTTTCGCTAAGGTGTGATAAACTTCTGAACACCATCTTAAGCATTCTTTAAAGCTAGGAGCGCCCACTGGCATAATCATGAATTCTTGGCTATCAACGGTATTAGAAGCGTGGCAGCCACCATTAAGAATATTCATCATTGGAACAGGTAAAACGACTTTATTGCCTTTTGATAAATATTTAAATAAACTAACACCTTCGATTTGAGCCGCTAATTTATTGGTAGCTAATGAAACAGCTAAAATCGCATTCGCGCCTAATTTAGTTTTACCTTTCGTACCATCGAGTTCGAGCATAATATCATCGAGATGATTAGGATTACGAACATCTTCGCCAACTAAACGTTCAGCGATAATATTATTAACATTATCGACAGCTTTAAGGGTGCCTTTACCCATATAACGTTTCTTATCGCCATCGCGAAGTTCTAAAGCTTCATAAATGCCGGTTGAGGCACCACTAGGAACTTCTGCTCGCGCAAACATGCCATTATTTAAAGTAATATCAACTTCAACAGTTGGATTGCCGCGACTATCTAAAATTTCGCGACCATGAATTTTTTTAATTGCAAATTCGTTCATATTTTTTTCCTTTCTTTTGCGATAGTAATAATAGACTAAATATGCGATTTTTTCAAGGTTAAAAATTATGTTTTATCTTCTTTAAAGATAAATTTAACGATTATCTAATTAAAAAGGCCTCCATCAAGGAGACCATCTAGATAAACACTTAAAGTGTAGTTATAAGGTTATTCGTCATCGACTTCTTCAAACATCTCTTTTGAAGCACCGCAAATTGGGCAAACATAATCATCGGGTAATTCTTCACCCTTATAAATGAAGCCACAAAGCGTGCAGCGATATGTTTTAAGTTTCTTTTCTTCCATCTGACTCATTTCCTTTCTTTAATAACATTTTAATACAATCAAAAACTTAATAAAAGAAAATTGCTTAAAAAAGTCTATAGAATGAAAAATTCGTTATAATAAAAATTAAGGAGCAGAGAAAATGAAAAGAATATTAATGTTATTAGCGGATGGTTATGAAGATGTTGAAGCTTTAAGCACTAGAGATTATCTCCTTAGGGCTAATCAAGAAGTCATTACTTCATCAATTAAAGATGATGATATGGTTATTTCATCTTTTAAAGTGAGGACACACACTGATCTAACACTCAAAAATTTAAATTATGAAAATTTCGATTGTCTAATTCTCCCAGGTGGTGGTCAAGGGGTTAAAAATTTATTAATGAGCCAAGAAGTTAAAGATATTATTAAATATTTTTATGATCATCAAAAAATAATTGCATCGATCTGCGCTGCACCATCCATTTTAGGAAAATATGGCTATTTAGAAAATAAAAAATATACTTGTTATGCCGGTTTTAATAGCGGATTTGCAGGGATTTTTACTGGGGAAGAAGTAGTTATTAGCGATAATATTATTACTGCCCGAGCGATGAATTATTATCAAGAATTCGCACGCGCGATTTTAAATAAACTCGGCGAAGAAAAAGCCATCACACAAGTTGAACGAGCAATTTCGGGATTATATTTAAAATGAATAATAAAGAAAAACTCTTCGATTTAATCGCAAAATCTCCTAAAATTGTCTTCTTCACCGGTGCGGGTATCTCAACCCCATCAAATATTCCGGATATCCGCGGAAAAGATGCTCAAAAACAAAATGAGAACTTAAAGAAAATTTATGGTTATAGTTATGAAGAAATAGTTTCGCATGATTTTTTTATGCAAAACACGGATATTTTTTATGATTATTATTTTAAACATATGGTTTATAAAGATGCTAAACCAAATAAAGCCCATCAATTTATTAAAGATTTAGAGCAAGACCATCAAGTAGTCGTCATTACCCAAAATATCGACGGCCTCCATTTAAAAGCCGGATCAACAAAGATTTATGAACTCCATGGTAATGTTGAAAATAATTATTGCTTAAAATGTCAAGCCTTATATTCTTTAGACGATATCTTAAAATTAGAGCCTATCCCTCATTGCCCAAAATGTGGCGGCCTAATTAAACCAAATGTCGTTTTATTTAATGAAAGTTTACCGCTTGAACAACTTGAAGGCGCCCTTTATCATTTAACGCATTGCGATTTAGTAATTGTGATTGGAACTTCCTTAGTAGTTAATCCCGCTGCCGCCTTAATTAGTTATGTAAATGCCCCTTTAGTAATTATTAATCAAGATAAAACGCCCTTTGATCAAAAGGCGTCTATTCTAATTCATGAAAATATTATTGATGTTTTATCTTAGTCGCGCATAATTGCACCATCAAGATTTAGACCAATTTCAATTAAAGTTTTCTGGCCATATTTTTCTTTCATCTTTGCCATAAAATTTTTAAAGTCTTCATCTTTAACAAAGCAAATAATCGTTCCCACAAAACCACCACCATTAACTTTAATCGCTCCACTACCAATATATTTTCGCGCATCATCAATCGCTTCTTGGACTGAACCTTCATAACGATTATTGACCATCGTGTTTTTTAAATATTTACGGCTGGATTCACACGATTCATTAATGCATCTTAATAAAGTATCTAAATCGTCATTTTCTAAAGCTTTCAAAGCTTTATGAACCCGACCATTTTCTTTATAAAAGTGGAATGCGCGTTTCACTTCATTTTCTTTTAAATAAGAGGGATGTTCAGTGACAAATTCATGCAGAGTCTTTAAAGAAGAATCGCGGAGATATTCTACGCCTAAGGCATTCGCGACTTTTTTCATATCGCCAGGAATTGAAGAATATAAATCAGATAAATCACTATGCGAACCACCACTAGAAACTAAAACATAATGGATACCTTTTAAAGCTTTTGGGAAATGGGAGATTTTAGGGCGATTAATATTTTTAAAATCAATCCCATTAATGCCACCATAAGAGACACCAATTTGATCAAGGAGGCCACTCGCCTTCATAAAATATTTATTTTCCGCATATTGTCCCGCCTTCGCGAGCAATAATTTATCAATCTTACCTTCATTAAATAAATAGTTAAAAATAGTTCCAATAATTAATTCAAACGCAGCGGAACTAGAAATACCCGCTCCAACTGGAATATCACTAGCAAAAATGGCATTAAAGCCACCTAATTTATAGCCGTGATCTTTCAAATATAACGCCACGCCTTTAGCCATCCCAACTGAAGTACCATATTCATCAAAAGACACTTTGATATCATTAGTGGAAAAAGCAATGCGACCCGAATTCAGCGAATTAATATTAACATAGGAATCTTGTCTTTTGCTTACCGAAGCATAAATTTTTAAAGAGGCGCAGCCTACAATACATAGACCATGATTATGGTCAGTGTGATTACCTAAAATCTCAAAGCGACCTCCAATATCAAAATGATGTTCAGCTTTAACTTTAAAAGTATTTAAAAATTCCGCATCTGTAATTTCGTACATTTATTTTATCTCCCTTAAATCTTCTTTCTCTTTAGCGATTATTTCTTGATTTAATTGACGACATAATTGATCATTTTTGGTTCCCAAGATTGCTCTAAATAAGCATAAAGAAATCCCAACTAAAAATAATATCGTTCCGATAATAGCCCCAATTAAATAATAATAGTTATAAGGCTCACTTAAAAAGCAAACACTAAAACCAATTGTTGAGGATAAAAAACCAACAATAACAAAAACAATAATCATTGGTAGAAATTTCTTTCTTAAGGAAATGTTTTTATTAATTATTTCTAAGGTATTTATTCCGTTATTTTCTTTCATCGCTATAACTTTATCATAGATAAAATATTATTCATCTAAAAATTACTTTATTAATAAAATTAACCTAGCACCATTTCTAAAGTCATCATAACTAAAAAGCCAATCATAAAAGCCCAGACACCAAAATGAATAGATTTACCTTTGCGAGATTCTGGTAATAATTCGTCAATCGTGACATAAATCATTGCCCCGCTTGCAAAGGCTAAAAACCACGGCATCGCACCAATTAAATAAGAACTAACAAACATGCCGATAACAGCAAATAAAGGTTCAACTACACCCGTTAATACACCAAGCAAAAAAGATTTAGTCTTACTTAGTCCATTGGTGTAAAAAGGAAAAGAAACCGCTAGGCCTTCTGGGATATTTTGTATCGCAATACCAATAGCTAAAGATAATAAAGAAAACATTGTCGTGTTGGTCGGATTAGTTAAAACAATGCCAGCAGCAAAACCCACCGCTAAACCTTCAGGAATATTATGAATAGTGACCGCTAATAAGAATTTAACATTATCACTTAATTTATTAGTTTTAATCCCATCGCTTTCTTTTAAGGCAGGATGAAAATGCGGGACAATTTTATCTAATAAATATAAGAATAAACAACCAACAATAAAGCCCACTAACGGGGGCACATAAGCCCAATTTTCATAAAGCGGATCGCTACTTGCCTCTTCAATAGAAGGCAATAATAAGCCAAAGATTGCAGCAGCAAACATCACCCCGCTAGCAAAGCCTAAGATCATATTAGACATCCGATCAGATAAATTTTCTGAACGAATAAAATAAACGAAAGCACTACCGAGGGTAGTTCCTAAAAAGATAATTAAAATAGCAATAATTAGAATTAAAACATCATTCATAAAAATTAAGCTAAATAGATAACAAAAGAAGCAGGGAGGAGCACTTCATCCAAATAATTATTCGCTAAGACAATTTTTTGTTTAACGGGATATTTAATCTTTTTATCAGTGTTATTAATCACTAAGATCATCTTTTCATCATTTAAAAATCTTTCAATGACAAATAAATCATCTAAGGCATAAATTTTCATTTCGCCTTCGCGGACAATTTTATTTTTTCTTAGATGAATAATATCTTTAAATAATTGGTGGTATTTAGAATTAAATTCTTCGCTATTCCATTCCATCCCTTTACGATTAAAGGGATCACCACCACCCTTCATATAGATTTCATTACCATAATAAATTAGTGGCCAACCAATATGCATAACGAGAGTAACAACAGCCAACAAATAAACATCTTTACTTTCTAAGCGATTGAAAAATCTTTCAGTATCATGACAATCGAGCAAATTGAGCATCATCTTATTGGAATTTTCTTGATATCGCATCAATAAACCATTTAATTTATCAGCGTACATTTTAGCGTCAATTTTCTTACTGATATAAAAATCAGCGGTTTGATTTAAGAATGGGTAGTTCATCACCGATTCAAATTCATTCGCCCTTAAATAAGAATGAGAGTTATACCAACATTCGCCAATTAAAATAATATCTGGTTTGATCTTCAATAATTCTCTTTTAAAATTAATCCAAAAATCGTGGCTAACCTCGTTAGCAACATCTAGACGATAACCATCGATATGATATTTCTCAATAAAATATTTGCCAACTTCAACAAAATAATCTTGTTCTTGATAATTGTTGGAATTTAGTTTTGGCATCCCAAAAACAGCCGCAAAACAATAATAATTTAAAGGTTTAATAGTTGGTTTATCACCATTGACCCAATAAAAATCGTAGTATTTAGATTTTTTACCATTTTCAACAACATCTAAAAACATTTCATTATTATAGGCAGAGTGATTAAAAACTAAATCTAAAACAATTTTCATTCCTAATTCATGCGCTTTATTAACTAAATCTAATAAATCTTGATCAGTTCCAAGGCGACGATCGATTTCATAATAATCAACGACATCGTATTTGTGATTAGTGTTCGACTTATAAATTGGAGTCATATAAATATCATCAACACCTAAATCTTTAAGATACTCGAGTTTGTTGATAATACCTTTAAGATCGCCACCTATATAAATATCTTGAATCACATCGCCCATCTTACTCCTTAAATCAGTCGTATCCCAAGGACGATTAACAAAACTTTTATCGATGTCTGGATCAAAACTCAAAAACCTCTCAGGAAAAATTTGATAAAAAACATCGCCTTTAAAAGTTTCATTTTCATAAATAATGTCATTTTTATTAATAAAGCCCATGCGGAAAGAATCTAAATGGGCAAGGGCAAAGTCATACTCTTTGCTAAAACCATTTTCCGAATAATAATAAAATTCACCATTAAGTAAATAGATTTTAAAAACATAAGAATAGGCAGGGATTTCGTCTTCGATTATTGTTTCATAATAAGAAAATAATTCATCAGAACAAATCTTTTCCATAACATTAATTTTTTGGGTGTTATACATTTTAAAAGAAATGTTCCAATGGACCTCGATTTTAGAAATATCGTCGTCTTTTGCTACCCTAATTCTAATTTTTAAAGCATGAGTTGAAATAGGATAAGAATACTCTGATTCATTAATGTGATATATAGCTTCTTTTTTCATACCTCGATTATACCATTTAATAAAAATATAACTACTTGTTTTTAATTATTATTAACTCTTTTTATCATAGTTGTCACTATTATCTAAAATTTAAGAAAATTGTACTTAAATATTTTAAAAAAATATTTTATAGTTATTCTATGAAACTAAAGGTTTATCGCATTTCTCTTCTTATCGCTCATCTTATCACTGCCATTTTTGGTGTTTATGTGACTATCATTACCATCATCAATTTGCTCAATTACGATGATTATTTAACTTTATCGGTATATTTGATTGCAATGGTTTTTGGTTTAATTTATGTTGTCACGGAAATTGTATTAATTATTAAGTCTTTTTATAAAGGAACTTTAATGATAGATCAATTGTTATTTCACCACGATACAAAAAAGCTCCGCAAAGGAACATTTATTGTTGCAATTATCGGAACTATTTTATTTTTAGCATTATTTATTGTCGGTATCTTAATTGTTAGTGGCGTAATTCCCCTTCAAAGCGAAAGCTATACATCCACTGATGGATATTTTACTATTTTCTGCGGATTATTTATCTTTTTGGACTGTCTGGCCTTAGTTATTTTTGGTGCTTTGTTTTATAAAGATCAACAATATTTGAAGAGTTACTAATTTAGTGGTAATTGTGGTAAAGTTTCAAAAGTATTATATGTTACCCTTTGGTGAAGAATGCCATGATTACCATTATCAAGTGCGGTCATTTGCCAATATAGTTCAACTAAAAAGCCTAAAGAATTAACAGTGATATCTTGAGAAGAAGATGTTTCTTCATATCCTATAGAATTAGAGCGAATGATTAAATTGTTGTTTTCGTCAATTTTATATTGCATTTTGCTAACATCAGCGGAATTAATGCGCGTTAAAATCGTATCGCCATAAAATAATCCTCCGGTATAATAACCGGCCGTATCATCGGTGTAATACATCATTAAGATATCATTATAGACATCATTAGAAGTAAAGGCTTCTTCATCGAGCAATTCTTCGTTTTGATATCTTTTAGCTAAATAATTGCCGTCTTCCTCGTTATAGCGGACATCATTTAGTGATGAAACAATATTATCTTTAATTGCTTCACCCTCATATGTTATCTCGGTTCTTAAGAAATATTTTTCGGTGTTATTTTCATGATAAATGGCAAAATTAGTAGTTGAAAATGTTTTCGAAAGCAAATTGTTATGACTATCATAACTACTTTCTTCATAAGTAATTGTCGCACTTTGAAATAGTTCCATCCCCTCATCTAAAGAAAAGCCATCCATGTAAGCTTTAAAAGCACTATCTAAGCGTGGTCCACAACTACATAAAAAGGCGATGAGAGAAATTGAGAGTGCACTTATTCTTTTCATCGCCTTATTTTAAAATAAATTAGAAAAATTAGAAACTATTATTTATAAGCAATAATGGTCTCATAGCGTTCGATTGGTGTTGAAGAAGTTAAGACCTTATCTTCATCAATCGTGCTTAAATATAAGGTATAACCACTTAAATCATAGGCGAAATCACCTTCGCGATAACCATTCGCATGTAAGACGATATATTCGCGATTGAGTGCGCTATCTTTCACCGTATATTTAAAGGTGCCATTATAGGCAAGATTTGGTTCGATTTCACCAATTTGCATTACGTCGGTAATATTATCAGAAAGATCTAAATGTAACCCATCTGTATCTTGTTTAAAGGCGATTAATTTTTGATAATTATGGAACATATCGAGATTATCGACTTTTAATTCATAATCTAATTCATTAACTTCATAAGAAGCATCGTAAGAATTAGAATTTCCGCCTTTAGTTCTTAAGAACTCTTCACCAGCGAGCATGAAAGTTGTCGCTTGCGAAGTAAAGACGACCGAATTAGCGAGCATCGCCATCTTTTTAACGGTTGCTTCATCATTAATACCCGCGGCTTTAACACGATCATAAAGAGTATAATTATCATGACAAGTCACATAATTAGTCGTTAAATCAGGATCGATAATTGTCGTATTTGTACGACCATAAATCATCGCGCGAATTTTTTGCCAATCAGCGGTCGCTGTTTGCGTTGTGCTATTAGTAACCCAACCACGATCAGTCGCAGCCGATAAACCACCTTTAATTAAGGCATCACGACCTTGATCATTAAATTGCCCATAACCTTCAAATAAAGTTGCATTATTTTGAATTGCTTGTTGACTAGATGGTAGAGTTGTCGTTCCACCAGTCCAAGGTTCACCATAGACAACAATATTACGATTAACTGTTTTAAGATTTAAAACGACCATTTCCATCGCATATAAATCATGCAAACCCATTAAATCAAAGCGGAAACCACCTAATTTATATTCTTTTGCCCAGAATTTAGTGGAATCCATCATAAATTTGCGGAACATATACATTTCCGAAGCCGTTTCATTCCCGCAGCCTGAGCCATTACTTGCTGTCCCGTCTGCATTATATCTAAAATAATAACCTGGCATTAAAACATCAAAAGGCATACCAGTTAAGCCGTTCATATGATTATAGACAACATCCATAATAATATTGATGCCGGCTTCACTATAAGCTTTGACAAGTTCTTTAAATTCTTTAATGCGAACATATCCATCATGTGGATTAGATGAATAGCCACCTTCTAAAGTATTATAATTAACAGGATTATAACCCCAGTTAAATGTCATGTTGGTTTCATCGTTATATTGATCAAAAATTGGAATTAATTGGACAGCATTAACACCTAATTCTTTAATATGATCAAAACCAGTTTTAACAGTAACATCGCCTTTTGTATAAGTTGTACCTTCTTCGTAGGCACCTTTAAATAGTTTCGCGTTACTAGCGCTTCCGCCCCAAGTATCGCTACTAGTGATATCAGCAACATGGGTTTCATAAACCGTTAATTCTTTGCGATCGTAAGGATGAGGTTCAACATCTTCCCAACCTTCAGGATTAGTTTTAGAAAAATCGACAACCATACCGCGTAAGCCATTAACCCCTGTAGAATAAGCATATGGGTCAACAACTTCGCGAGCACTATAAGTCGAATTAGTAACGACAAAAGTATAATATTTACCTTCTTGATCGCCATTTAAAACATATTCAAAAACACCTTTTTCACCTTTAGTCATCGTATATTCTTTGTAGGTGTCAGAACCACTAGTAGAATTAACACTTGTCGGTGTCCCGTTATCATAAATTCTTAATTTAATTTCGGTAGAAACGGGCGACCAAACTTTAAAGGTTGTATTACCGGGAGTATAAATTGCTCCTAGTTCACCATCATAGTTATAATCATTACCAAATTCAGTCGTTTTATATAAAGATGAAACACTAACAGGCGCACTTAATGTATCGCCACTAACATTAAATGTCGCTTCAATGCGATAAGTGTTCATAAAGGATGCTTTTTTGCCTTCTGGTAAATTAAATGAGTAATTTTCAGTTGCAGCAAAACTAGCTTCATAAATTAAAAGATCATTTTCATACATCTTAAGGGCATTAATTGTATTAGTTGTTTGAACATTAACGTCGCTATAAGAGGTGAATTGGGCTAAATCAATTGAGTCAACAATGACTAAATCAGCATTAGCATATATATTAGGGTCACCTTGTTGAAGATAAACATGGTAACGCAAATTATCATCTTTTTCAAAATTAGCAAATTTGACAAAACGATCAGCTTCGACATCTTTTGCTGACCAATCACCCTTCGATTTGACGATAAAGCCTAATTGGTCGTTTTCAACATTTTCCCCAAATGTTGATAAAGGATAAGAGGCAACTGCTCCATAAGAGTCAGAGCCATTGAATTGATATTCTGAACCATCTTTACTCGGTGACCATAACCACAAAGCCCATGGATCGTAATTATTATCGACGCGCTTATAATGGAAAACGATCGATGTTTCATCATATGTTGGATAAGAACCATCATCGCCGCCGCCACCAGTCTTATCACAACTAGTGAGACTAATTGTTAAAGCAAATGCAAATAGAGGAACGAATATTTTCTTAAAATTCATAATATTTTTTCTCCTTATAAAGATAATCTGGGCTATAAGCCCAGATTATCTAGTTAAATTACTAAATTATTTTGTCGATGAAGTAACAGTACCTGGATAGAAAACGCTTTGGGCATCACCAACACCAAATGTTGAGTAAGCAGCCGTAATGGTAACTAAATCATGTTCGCCAGGAACAGTAATTACTAAATTACCACCAGCAGCGTCTTTAATCGCTCCGGTCCAATCATCACCTTTTGTGACGCCAAATTCTAATTTTTGTTCGCCACCACCAATAGAAAGGGTAACTGTCCAATAATCTTCAACAAGATTCATAGCAGTATATTTCCAGCCAGTGAAGCTACCAGTAATACCTGGAACTGTACCTTCAGGAACAGTTGTGTCAGTCTCACTATTAACGAAGCGGAATTCAACATCGCGTGTTATAGAAGGATCAGTCCAAACTTTACTTGGATATCTTTCGAAATCGTGTGCTGCATCATAAGCGCCGTCAAGGCCTTGTCCTGCTACTGGAGTAGTTGAAATATTGTTATTATAACTGGTATTACCTTCTTCGTCAGTAATCGCATCACCGAATTGATATTGATACATCGCATCGCCTGGTTTGCCACTAGCATCAGGCGCTAACAAAACAACTTGATAGGAAATTGGAGCGTTAGCAATAACTGTACCAATATTTAAGGCATAGTAATAACGATCTTCTTCAGCAAAGGCATAATCTTCTAATACTGAGAATTTCCATTTAGAAATATCAAAGTCATCATCATTGCCCCAGTTATTGAAGGTACCAACACCATAAGCGGCCGCCCAACTTGGTAAAGCTTCTGGCCAGCTAACTACTAAGTGGAAGTTCTCCATTTCAACTGGTTGAGGTGGAAGTGTTGAGAAAGTATGAATGGCACCTAGATTATTATCAGTAATTAAATAAATTGTGCCATCACCATTATTTTGCCATTTTGGGTTTGTTCCATAAGAATAAGTTTGGCACTCTTCGGATTTATAATTATCAACCCATAATAAACCAGAACTACTTTCTCCTAAGCCAGCATTTCTATTATAGCCAGCTACTAATTGGTAAGAATCAACCCCATTAGTGCCACCATATTCGTCCTCTTCAAGAACGGTAATATGTGCGTAGTAAACGTCACTAGTACCTTCCATTAATTGCATTTCGGTCGCGCCATAATTGACTGGCCAATCGCCGTTCCAAGTTCCATCTTCTCTCTCGCTTTCAGTGAAGCCGCCAGTCAACCAAATCGAAACATATTCTGGCAATTCAAGAGACTCGCTCGAATAAACGAAAGCGACGGTAACTTGTCCATCAGGAGCTTCAGGCAAATCAACTGTCGTAATGTCGGTTACGCCCGCTGGCGGTGCAACAGAAACGCTCCCAGGACCAGTAGAAGTACTACCCTCTTCACCTTGTGGGCAACTAGTGAGCGCTAACGCAAAGGCGAAAAGAGGTAAAATAGTTAAAACTCTTTTCTTCATAAATTAGTTTTTTTCTCCTTTCATTTTAACTTTTTTATATTAAAGGTTACCCTTTAACACCTAAATGAGACGAATATCGAATTTATTTTCGAATATTCTAATTTTATGGATGTCGACCGTTAGATAAATGGTATCGCCAGGAACGACATCTTGATCAACCTTAACATAAATGTTTTGATCGACCACATTAATGACTGCAAAGCGCTCTGCGCCATAATTTAAGACATTATCAACCATGCCTTTAAAGCCATAACCTTCTTCTGCAATTTGGTAAGCATCATGCGGTACCTCATAGCGGAAGCTACTCGTAAAGAGAGTAACACCTAAAGCTTGCACAACTTTTAAAGTAATATCGGTTGGAACTTTAACATAGTGACCGTTAATCGAAATATAGAATACTTTCGATTCAGTAACAGCATGATCAACCGCTAAATTATATCGCGCTTTAGCTTCTTTAATTGCAGTGCGTAAGGCATGTTCATTAGCTTTAATTTCATCAGGGCTAGCGCCTTGATTAGCCTGATATTTAGCGTTAATGGCTGCTACTTCTTCATTATATGTAGCGTCAGCTTTAGCAATATCTTCTTTTAATTTAGTTTGAGCGTCTTTAAGAAGTTCGCGCATCATCGGTTGAGCTTGCTTAGCCCCTTCACTATAAACCAAGGCATATTCATGATAGATACCTTCATAATAACGAATTTCTTCATCGGTTTTAGCCGCAAGTTCTTTAACTTCTGCTTCATTTAAACCTGCCTTAGAATTAATTTCTTGCGTAGCGGCTTCATAATCTTGTTTCATCTTAGCAAGTTTATTTTGATATTGTTCTTTAATTAAGCGCTTATCTTCTTTTTGTCCAGTTGAAACGGCTAAATTATTAATGAATTCATCTTTAGCCTTCACTAGCGATTCTTTATAATTCTTTTTAAGGCGCTTTAAAGCATATTCGGTATGACCCATGTCCGCTAATTGGTTGATATAGCGATCATGAATTTCTTTTTGTTTATTAGTAAAGACTTCATGACGATATTTAACTTGAGCATTAGTGGAACGTGTCACATTTTCTAAATTAGTAAATGGACCGACAAATGAGTCGTATGTTGATAATGCTTTAATATAATCAACACCATCTTTAGAAACGGAAATCTTCTTAAAGTCAATACTAATTTTTACGACATCATCAACTTTTAAATTGTCATCCGCTAGCGCAAAGAAGGTACGATCATCAATGACTAAATAGGCTAAACGAACACCTTTAACTTCTTCAATATATGCGACTTTTGCGGAGATATTGCCTTTACCGATGCTAATAGCTTCAGTTGGAATTAATAATTCGGCATTCTTAACATCTTCAGAATAAATCGCTTCTGGCAATTTAACCTTTAACGATAAGAAGTGAAGAGTATTATCTTTAATCGAAACATCAAAGACATTTTCAGTTGGAACACGTGGTGAAATAGTTAATTCATCATCTTTATCAAAGAAGTGAGCTTTCTTCATATCAAACGCTGCGTCAACTACATCGCCTTGTTGGAGATTAAGCGCACCATGATAAGATTTAATAATGACACGGGTTGAAGATTCAATAAAGCCATCACCACCCATATTTAAATCACCATAAACGAGTGTTTCATTTCCTAATTCTTCAAAGTGAGAAACTTTCACTTTCATAATGTTATTAGATTTTTTCACTACTTCGGGATCTAAAGAAATATGTTCACACCTTAAACCGACATAGACATGTTTATCACCATGGAGATAGGATGGTTTAACTTTAAGTAAATCCGCAAATGGAATAACTAATTCGTTATCGCAATAATCAAATTTAGCGTAAACCTTATCTTTTTCTCTTCTCAAAGTCGCTTCAAAGAAATTCATTTGTGGCGTGCCAATAAAACCAGCGACGAATTTATTTTCTGGATATTCATAAAGGTTTTGAGGAGTATCGATTTGTTGGACATAACCTAATTTCATAACGACGACACGAGTGCCAAGTGTCATCGCTTCGACTTGGTCGTGGGTAACATAGATAAATGTCGTCTTTAATTCATTATGAAGTTTAGCGATTTCCGCACGCATTTCAGTACGAAGTTTCGCATCTAAGTTTGAAAGTGGTTCATCAAGTAAGAAAACTTTTGGATTGCGTAATATCGCTCTACCTAGAGCAACACGTTGTCTTTGACCACCACTCATCGCCCGTGGTTTACGATTTAAATATTCAGTTAATTTTAAGACATCCGCAGCCCATAAAACTTTACGATGAATCTCATCAGCAGGGACATGGCGAAGTCTTAAACCAAACGCCATATTATCATAAACAGTCATATGGGGATAAAGCGCATAATTTTGGAAGACCATTGCAATATCACGATCTTTTGGTTCCATATCATTGACCAAAGTATCACCGATAAATAATTCACCAGCGGTAATTTGTTCAAGACCTGCAATCATTCTTAAAGTCGTTGATTTACCGCAACCAGAAGGTCCTACGAAGACGATGAATTCTTTGTCAGCAATTTCCATATTGAAATCATTGACAGCTTTAACACCATTAGGATAGACCTTGTAAATGTGTCGTAAACTTAGTTTTGCCATTTCTTTTCTCCTTTTACCTAATAACTATAATTGACATTGGAGCACTAGTTAAAACTGTGCCACTAAGTGATGATTTTGTGCTCGAGGCATCTAATACTCCCACTACTTCTTGATAACCTAAAGCACCAAAATCCACCGTATATTCACTATCAAGTGAACCATTTATAACGATTAAGACATCTTCTTCGTTATAAATCTTATTAAAATGTATTGCTGAACGCAGGTCGTTTTCACCATAGATATCACCTAAAACGCCATGCGATATAGCTAAATGTTGATTGCGAACAGTGTTCGTTTTCTTAACAAAATTTAAAATTGAATTTTCATCTTTTAATTGGCTATTAACTGAGCCATAAGGATATTTTTCAGCATCGGTCGCTGCACTATATGTGCCACTAACTGGGTCGCACATATAACTATCGCCTTCACCCCAATATAGAGGTTGACGGCGATTTTCATCTCCCACGCTTTCGCTAGTCGGATTAGAAACGATTGCCATACCAATTTCATCACCATAATAATTGAAGGTTGCGCCTGTCATCATTTGGAGTAAACCATAGGCCATCTTAATATTAGTTGCACTTGCTTCACTACCATCACTAGCGGCCACTGCTCCAGTTAATCTAGAAGTATCATGATTAGAAATAAATGGAGCGGGCACACCCCAAGATAAATCTTTAACTTGTTCTAAATTCTTTTCTAAACCTAAATGGTAATTAGACATGCGACTACGCACGACGCTTGAACCAATATAGCCACCAGATTGCGAATCTTCAAAATTGAAACAACTATTAATACCAGCTTCTATATAGGTTTTATTTTCTTCTGGATTACCCCACGCGCCTTCAGCAACAATATAGACATCTTCTTTAATCTTTTGGGCTTCATCCATTAACCACTCTAAGAATTCAGCGTTTTGGGTTGTTGATCCGGTAAAATAAGATGTAACCGCATCTAATCTAAAGCCATCAACATTATGGTCAACTAGCCAGAATTTCATAATGTTTTTAATTTCTGTCGCTAATGGACCATCGGGGTTATTCAAGACAGCCTCTAAATTGAAATCTGGCATTCCACTCCAAAAACGACATTCATAAATTAAAGTATTTGAACCTGGAACGCGTGCAAAGCCACTAGGCACAACCGAACCAGTAAATTCTTGAATATTGTAATATTCATAATATTGATTATTTGTCATGCCTTTAATATGCGCTTCATAGCATGTCTTAAACCAAGGGTTTGAACTTGAAGAATGATTGAGAACTAAATCGAGCAAAATAGTCATATCATTTTCATGTAATTTAGTAACTAAAGCATCATAATCTTCTAATGTACCTAAAGTTGGATTAATATCATAATAATCGTCAACATCATACATGTGATATGTTGGTGAGGGATGAACGGGGGTTAACCAAACACCATTAAAGCCTAAATCTTTAATATAATCGATTTTATCGATAATACCTTGTAAATCACCATCGCCATCGCCATTACTATCAGCAAAAGAAATTGGAAAAATTTCATACATCGTTCGATAGTTATCGTCGATAGTTAAAACGGGTAAATCAGGGGTTTTAATGCCGCCACAACTAGCAAGGCTAATCACCCCAACCATCCCCAAAGGAAGAAACATTAATTTTGAAAGAAAATTGTTTCTTGACATTTTTATCCTTTAACTGCGCCTCCAGTAACACCTTCAACATAGTAACGTTGGAGGATGAAAAATAGCACTACAATCGGTATAGATACAAATACTGCACCAGCACAGAATGTTGTAAAGTATGTACCAACATTAGTTGAACTTAACCAGTTATTAAAACCAACCACGACAGTCCAGTTATCTGAACCCGCGCGACCAACGATTAAGTTAGACATCATGAAGTCGCCCCATGGACCAGTGAAAGCTGTCAAAATTGTATAAATAACAATTGGTTTTGATAAGGGAAGAATAATTCTCCAAAAAATTGTATTGCGACTAGCACCATCAATCATCGCCGCTTCATCAAGCGAACGAGAAATGGTATCAAAGAAACCTTTAGTAATATAATAACCCATCATTGAACCTGAAATATAAACGAGAACAAGGGCAAAGATAGATGTCGAGAAGGTAAACCCAGTCCCAGTGAATAAGTTATCGATAAGAGATAATAATCGAAAAATACAAATCATTGATAAGAAGCCAGGGAACATTCCTAAAATGAGCATAAAGCGCATTAATAATTGACGACCTTTAAAGCGAAGTCGGCTTAAGGTATAAGCGGTCGCTAAGGTAACAATCGTATTAATAATTGCAACGATAATTGCAATAACTAAAGTGTTAAGATACCAGCGACCAAATTTATCTAAGGTGCCGCCATCATTAACAAATAAATTAATATAATTATCAAAACCTAATTGGCTAATTGATTCAGGAATGAGTTCAGGTGAAATACCACCGCGGTCAATACGCAAGGATTGCATTACTAAATAGAAGAAAGGGAAGACCCATAAAGCGCATATTACGACAAGGAAAATATAAATAATTGTGTCAATAATAATGCGTTTAGCTTTAACGCTTTTATTCGTTTTATGCAAATTTAAAGATGCCATTATTGGAAATCCTCCTCGTTCTTTGTTGAACCAATTTGCGAATATGTGATAAGTGAAAGAATCGCGCACACAATGAAGACTAAGATACCAATAACTGACGCCATTGAATAATTTTGTTCAGTGACAGTCAAATCATAAAGCCAAGTGATAAGTAAGTCAGTCTGACCTGCGGCCGATTGCATGTTACTATCAAGGTTTGGTCCACCACCAGTTAATAAATAGATAATATTGAAGTTATTGATATTACCAACAAATGTTGAAATTAAAGATGGACCTAAAACGAAGAAGATATATGGAAGAGTAATATTGATGTACATGTGATAAGGATTAGCCCCATCAATCTTAGCGGCTTCATATAAATCTTCAGGGATATTCATTAAAATACCAGTTGTCGATAAGACAGTGTAAGGAATACCGACCCACATATTAACTATAACAATAACTACTTTGGAGATAGTTGGATCAGCTAAAAAGCGGATTCTACTACCGGTAATCATTTCAAATATTTCGGTAACAACGCCAAAATTCTCATGGAATAATTTAGCCATGATAAGTAAACTAACTACTTGCGGAACAGCGATGGAAATAACTAAAAATGTTCGCCAAACCTTTTTAAGTTTGATGGATTTTTTATTGATTATCATTGCTAAAATGACACCAAAGAAGAAATTGGTTACCGTGGCTAAAACCGCCCAAAGTAAAGTCCAACCAAGAACTTTCCAGAAGGTATAAGAGAATGTCTCATCATAACCACCTAAACCTCCACCAACAAGCATGGTGTGGAAATTATCAAAACCAACCCATGTAAATAATTCATTCGGTGGTTGGTGAGCGTTATCAAAATTCGTAAAGGCAACCATAATCATGAAGATTAATGGTACGACTGTAAAACAAATTAATAATAAGAAAGGGATAGATAATAAGGTTGTATGATAATATTGATTACCTAAACTAGCGATATCATAACGAGCACTAGCTAAGTGACGATTGATTTGTTTCATATGTTGAATGTTCCAAGCTTGATGAAGTTGGGCCATCCAAATAATGAAGACAAAAAGAATAACAACTAATGTAATGATTGAATAAAGAAGGATATTAAACGAATCGTCACCGATAACAACGAAGCCGGTATTAGGATCTTCAGTTGGGCGGATTGTACCCAAAGTACCAAATTTGCCTAAATAACCAGCTCCAAACAAAGTCATGTATAGGATAAAAGCAATTTCGACTAATAAGAAAGCAATCCCACGCAGCCATTGCTTATGCCATAAATTAGCAAAACCAAAGATCAAAAGTGACAAACGTGATTTCCAATTCCCGTAACGAATAATGTAATAAATTACTGAGAAGATGGAACCAAGTTTTTTTATGCCTTTCCAAGCAAGAAATGGTAAATTCTTAATAAATTTCCAAATAATAAGAGGCAATTTCTTAAAGAACAAGCCAATTTTTATAAAGAAGCGAGCAAATTTACCATGAGATAAAAATAATAAGTCGTTCATTGCTTTTCCCCCATATTAATCCCTAGGCCTACTAAGAATGACCTAGTAGGCCATAAGGACGAAAACTAAAAACTAATCAATAAATGTTGATATCAATTAATTTTATTGAACTGCACCTTCGATTTGGAGTTGCATTTGTTTAAGTTCTTTTGCAAGCGAGGCTTTTTGTGTATATTTTGTGCCACCAGCAAGAAGGTCTGTGTACATACCAGCACCGAAGTTTTGAATTGGTGTCCAGTAGTTAGCAGGAACTGAAGATTGGACGTGATTGGCGATTGCGTATTGTTCGGTTAAAGCAGCCAAACCAAAGTCTTCAGCAACCGCTTTGTCTTTTCGAGCTTCAATATTAGAAGGACCTAAACCTGTCGCGTTATAACGAGCCAAAGAAACTTCAACATCGGTTAAATATTTGGCGAAATCATGTAATCTTTGAAGATTTTCCGCTGATTCGCGAGCGTATGAACACATAGGATTAACGCCCATCAATTTATAACCACTAAAGGAATAGAAATCATATTTATTACCTTCATCATCTTCTAATGCAGGTAAAACGGTCGCACGAGCATCATCGCCCCAAGCCTTTTTGATTTCTTTAGTTTTCCATGTTCCACTAATAGCAGCAGCAACTTTAAATTTTGTTGGTTGAGTAACGTTGCCGTTAGCATCAATAGAAGGTATACCAGCAGTAATATTATCGTTGAGGTGTGTACTTGAAGCATCACTATAGAGATAGTGAGAAGAGACCTTGCCGTCTTGCATAATAGTATTCTTCATCATTTCAGAAGCGCGATAACCGATAGTATAATCTTCTTTTCCTTCTTCATCTACTTCATAAGCGAACCAGCAATCTGACGACTCGATATTTCCTTCGTCATCATAAATGATTTCATAATCGCCACCAGCACCGAAGAAAACGCCAGAAATATACCAAGCGTCGCCCATTGCCCAGGTAACTTTAGCATCAGCCCAATCGCCACCTTTTTGGTCGAGAGCTTTATAAAGATCTAAGAAAGTATAGCCTTCTTTCAAATCGTTGGTTGTAGCGTCCCAAACATCAGTACCTTCAAAAGCATCTTGATTATAAAACATGAAGAAACCATTATCGGCTGAAACGGGATAACCATAATAAGTATCACCGAGTTTGCCGGTTTCTAACGCAACTTCAACATGGTTTTCTTGCGCCCATGTTAAATTATCGCCGCGAAGAGGAGCTAAAGCGCCAATACGATTAAGATTAACTAACATGTCGTTAGCGTAAGTGAAGACGGCAGCACCTTTCGTAACGTCGGTCGACATTGCCGAATAAGCACCGGAGTCACCTTGGCCAGCAACAGTAAAACGCACATCCCATTGATTTTCTTCTGCATATTGTTGAGCGTATTCACGATACAAATCTTCGTGATCGCCCGCTCCCCAGATGATAATTTCAGGACGATTATCACAAGAGGCGAGAATACTACCAACAGTAATAGCTAGTAAACCTATGCTACTAAAGGTGACAGCTTTTAAACTTTTTTTCATAGTTTTCCTCCTTAAAGTTTAAATTTTTTATTATTAATCCTTACTTATCAGGAATAATAACCACAAGAAAGCGCTTACATCAATAAGCAAAATAAAAGGGTCGAACCAACCCCTTCCCAAGTAAATGCATTATGAAAGTAAATGGAAAAACACCGAAGTATAATTGTTTCTAAACCAAACCGAAACATTCTTGCCTAAGATAGTGTCTGTTCGTTTTTCTAACATGTTAATCATAGTGTTTCACCTGATTGTTTATATTTTAAAAAAGATTTAAAAATCTTGTCAATAGCAAAATGTAAGCGTTTACATATTTTTTTAAAAAGGTAAACAATGATGCTAATTTGCTAATATTTTTTGATGCATATTTTTTATCTAGGACACCATACGAGATAAAAATTATTTAAAAGATATAAATAAGTGGCTAAAAAACTATATTTTCTATCTAAAAATGCCTATATTTTTTAATTTAGAAAAAACCGCAAAATAAAGTTTTTTTATTTTTTGAAATGTGGTAAAATTAACTTGGTTAAAGAAATCAATTAGATTTTTAAAATATTTGGAGGTTAGATAAAATGATTAATCAAGTAGATAAATTAGCGATTATCTCTTTATATAGTCGTGGGCATTCTTTGCGCAGTATCGCTAAGACTTTAGGTCATTCTCGCCAAACTGTCACAACTTATGTCAATGAATATAAAAAGACCATGGAATTAGTTGCCACACAAGGTGAAACCGAAGAACTTAAAGCTCGTCTTTATGGCGCGCCTAAACGCAAAAGCGCCCCGCGAGCCTGTTCGATTTATGTCGGCTCATTAAAAGAACGTTTTGTTGAACTTGCGTCTAATAAAGATAAGCAAGAAGAAGCTTTTGGTGAAGTTAAGAAGGTCACTGCTGCAATGATATCAAGAAAATTAAAAGAGGAAGGCTATCACATTGGTGATTCGACCGTTAGACTAAAATATCGTAAATATAAAGCGAATTAGTATTTTAGGAAAAGAACGCTAAAATCTCAAAAGCGTTCTTTTTTTATTTCTTTAGAAATTCAATGCGCTTTTCAAAAGCTTCATAACTTATTTTAGATTCTAAAAATAGTTGGTTAAAACCATGAGGTGCGTCTTTAATAATCTCAAAATTGACTGCCACTTTCTCTTTTAAAAGCAACTCATAAAATTTTTTATTTTCTTGGATTAAAAAATCGTTTTGGCCGCACTGCAAATATACATCTTTTAAAAAGGAATAATCAATTAATAAGGGGTTATCAATAGTGCGACCCTTTTTATATAGTTTCCACATTTTGTAGTTGTTCTTCTTATTCCATAATAGATAATTATCATCATCAAAATCTTCGCGAGGATTGGGGTTAATTACTGGGTAAGATAAAACAACCTTTTGAGGGATATTTATTTCGTGAATATTTATATCAAATAAGGCCATTAAGATTAAATAGCCACCAGCTGAATCGCCCATCATATAAAATTTATCTTTATCTAGATTTAAATCAAAGGCATGTTCAATTAAATAAGTATAAGCGTGAAAAACATCGTGCCTAGAAGCTTCAAAAGGAGAATTATAGGCGAGACGGTAGTCAATATAAGCCACAATAATCTTTAATTTTTTTGCCAAAAGACGCGCTTCTAAAATATGTTCTTTTGAACCTTTATAAACGAAGGCTCCTCCATGGACATAAAAGAGTAATGGCGATAATTCAAGACGTTGATGAGGTATTAAAAGATAAATTGTCAATTTCATTTTTCCATTTCGTAAAACAATTTTATTAACATGTATTTCATCATCTTTAAAATAAATGTCTTCGAGGGTTTTTAAAACGATATTGCCAAAATAAAACGCTGCTTTATTAAAAGGGGTTTTAATATGTTTTAATTTATTAAATTCTTTATTTATTTCACTCATATTTACAGCGTATCTTTTCAATTAAAGAGGGAATATCTAACTTCTGCGGACAAATTTTAGAACATTGATGGCATTTTAAACATTCCTTAGGTGAAGAAATTGCCGCAATTTCAAAATATTTTTTCTTAATTTTCTCGTCTTCATAAATTAAAGATGAATTATATAAAGAAAAGAGTGACGGGATTAAAATATGTTTAGGGCAAACATTTAAACAATAACGGCAGGAGGTACAACCAATTAAAGGTAATTTGTTTTCTTCCTCCACCACTTTTTTAATTGCCATCAATTCTTCTTGATTTAATGGCTGATAATTTTTAAAGGTATTAATGTTATCTAATAAATCACTCATCGAATTCATTCCTGAAAGAATCATGAAGACATCCTCGTGCATTAAGACATATCGAAAGGCAATTGAAGCTAAAGATCCGCGGTTTAAATTTTCAATAATACTTTTAGTTGAAGACTGTAAATTAACTAATGTTCCACCTTTAAGCGGTTCCATGACAATAATTGGTTTATGATAACGGTGACAGACATCATATAAAGCTTTTGATTGAACATGTTCGTCAAGATAATCTAAATAATTAAATTGAATTTGTACGACATCAATTTCGGGGTAAGTTTTTAAAATATCTTCTAAAGTTGTAGCGTCGTCGTGGAAGGAAATACCGACATATTTAATTTTGCCTTCTTTTTTCAGCTTAAAGGCCGTTTCATAGGCTTGACATTGGCGATATTTTTTAAAATTATGACGATTTTGAGCGTGCATTAAATAAAAATCAAAATAATCCGTATCGAGGGTTTCTAATTGGTTGAGTATAAATGGTTCTATATCTTCTTTTTGGGAAAAATAATTTTCTGATAATTTATCGGTCAAAACGATTGTTTCGCGGGGGTATTTCCTAATGACACAATCGCGAATGGCTAGTTCGCTTAAACCACCAATATATCCATGCGCAGTATCGAAATAATTAAAACCATTAGATATATAAGCATCCACTAACTGTTGAAATAACTTTAAATCAATCGAACTATTTGGTAAGCATTTTAAACGCATAACCCCAAAACCTAACTTGCCCTTAATGAAAGGAAAAACTTGCTTACTATTCATTTTCTAACACCCATCTTTTAATTGCTAAAGCTTTTTTTCTTACTTCGAAGCCATACGCGCAAAATGGTTTCTTAATTGTTGCATTTGGTAAATACTTCTTTAGATCATCTTCTATCTGACCCAAATATCCACCTTCATGAGTAATGAAGGGATGAATGGTTTTGCTAGTAAAGTCATAAGTTGCTAGGAAAGTAGCAACGATATTAGGAAAAGTACCAAACCAATTAGGAAAACCTAAGTATATATCTTGATATTGATCTAAAGAACTTAAATATTTATAAAACGAGACGGAAAGATAACGTTTCTTCTCATCTATGGCCCGCTCTAAGATTTCATTATATTTCTCGCTATAGGGAATTTTTGCCTTAAGGGCGAAAAGATCACCGCCAGTGATTTTTTCTAAAAATAAGGCGAGAACTTCCGTATTACCATAATCTTGATAAGATAATTTAGAAAGGTGATAAGTTTCACCCCTTAAAGAAAAATAAACGATTAAAGGTTTAGAATACATAAAATAATTATAACAAAACTAATGACAATTATTTATCAAATTGTAGCAGATAAAGTTTGTAATAATAATTCTTTTTCTTTAATAATTCTTGATGCGTGCCGCTTTCAACTATTTCACCATTTTGTAAACAGATGATTTGATCAGAATGTTGAATGGTCGATAAACGATGCGCGACAATGAGCATCGTTCCAATATTCTTCATTTTTTGTAATGATTCTTGAATGATTACTTCTGTTTCCGTATCAATACTAGCGGTCGCTTCATCTAAAATTAAAATTTGCGGTTTAAATAACACTGTTCGCGCGAAAGATAGCAGTTGCCGTTGACCAGTCGAATAATTTTCTCCTCTAGCGATAACTTCAGAATAAATACCATTATCTAAAGAATTAATAAAAGAGGAAGCATTAACATAGTCTAAGGCGTTTTTAACATCATCATCGCTATAAGATTCGTCATATAAAGTCACATTTGATTTAATTGAACCCGAGAAAAGAAAGACATCTTGAAGCATTTGGCCGATACCTTTTCTTAAAGAGGATATTTTTATATTTTTAATATTGATATCATCAATAAATATATCGCCTTGCTGGGGTTCATAATTTCTCACTAGCAATGATAAGATAGTTGTTTTACCAGCCCCAGTTGCACCCACAAAAGCAACCGTCGTCTTCGGTTCAACAATAAAAGAAACATCTTTTAAAATATAATTATCTTTTTCATAAGCAAAATAGACATGACGGAATTCAATCTTGCCAACAAATTTATCAATTTCTATCGCATCTCTATGATCTAAAACATCGGGTTGGACATCTAATAAATTAAAGAGTCGCTCACTCGCTGTGCTCGCTCTTTGAATTTCATTAAATTGATCAGCGAGATTTTGAATCGGATTAAATAAGCGCGATAAGAAAAGATAAAAGCCAACAATTTCCCCACCACCTAAATTATGTTCAATACCATAATAGAATGTTAAAGCGGCAGCAAAGATATATAACATTTGGATAAATGGACGATAAATAGCAAAAGCAATGACGACATGATAACGCGCGTTTCTAAGTTTTTGATTTTTGTGATTAAAATCTTTTTCTTTCCTTCTTTCTTGATTAAAGATTTGAATCAATTTCATCGAAGAGAGGTTCTCGTTTAAATAAGTATTCATATCAGAGATATAGCCTCTTTCTTTTTGAAATAATTTTCTCACAATTAAGCGGAACACAAAGGAAGCCACAAAGACCACTGCCATAAAGATCAACATTAATAGCGATAAATCGACGGAGATAAATAACATCGCAACATAGACCCCAACAATCGTTAAAACATTTCTTAAAACATTAACTAAAGTTGAAGTAAATAAATTAGACATATTTGCCGTATAAGAGGCAACGCGTGTCACTAAAGATCCTACTGGCATGACATTAAATTGATCTAATGACATATTTTCGATATGTTCAAAGACTTCAAGGCGTAAATCATAAACAATCTTTTGCCCAGCTTTTTGTAAAATCATCGATTCAAAATATAAAAAGACTTGATTAATTAAAGTTAGGACAAAATAACCAATGGCTAAAATTAATAAATAAGTAAAGGCTGTATTAACAATATTTTCGCTACTTAAAGAGGTCGTAACCTCCGAAAGAATTAAGGGTAAAACAATATCTAAAGCGACATTGATAATAATAAAGATAAAAGCAACAATAAAGCGCCATAAAACTGGTTTAAGATATTTCATGACGCGTTTAATCATCACCTTAAGAGGAATCTTTTTATCACCAAATAATTGGTCTTTGTCTGCCATTATTTTGATCCCCCTTCTAATTCTTTCTCTAAAGTTTGTAAATAAACCATCCTTTGATAAGTCGGTGAGATTTTCATCAATTGCTCATGACTAGCAAAAGCTTCTAATTCACCATTATTTAAAACGATGATTTTATCTAGATTCTTTACCGAAGATACGCGACTAGCAATGAGGATGGTCGTTAACCCTTTACGTTGCGTTTTAATATTATTTAAAATCGTCTCTTCGGTTTTAACATCAACCGCCGAGACTGCATCATCCATAATCATAATCGGTGCATGTTTAACATAGGCTCTAGCAATTGCAATTCGTTGTTTTTGCCCGCCAGATAAAGAAACACCTCTTTCCCCTGAGACCGTTTGATATTTCATAGGAAAATCAACAATGTTCGCGTGCACATCTGCAAATAACGCGCCTTCTTGAACATTATTAATCGAAATTGAAGTATCATAAAAAGCAATGTTATTTTGAATCGTATCACTATATAAAAAATTATCTTGGGGAACGAAAGCGATATTATCTCTTAAAGAGGCTAAATCGCATTTCATTAAATCGATACCGTCAATAAAAACAGTGTTTTCTTCCACATTATATAAGCGCAATAAAATATTCATTAATGTCGATTTACCAGAGCCGATTTTACCTATCACTCCGATGCTTTCACCTGGATTAATAGTTAAAGTAATATTTTTTAAAGAATCATGAGACGAATCTTGATATTTAAAAGAAAAATTCTTAAATTCAATTTTCCCTTGGCAATGATCTAATTTAATTGCATTCACTGGATTTTTAATATCTTCATCTTGATCAAGGAAGCGAGAAATTCTTCTTAAAGAGGCTTTCGCTCGCGAACGCATAATAAAGATTTGCCCAAAGGCAATTACTGGCCACACAAGCGAATCAAAATAACCAATAAATGTGATTAAATCGCCATTAGTTAAATCAATTACATAACTACCGATGATTAAAGGGTTACCATTAAAATTTTCAATGACTAAATAAGAACCTAAACCAACAATAATTGAGACAATTAAGGCACAGATAACAGAAATAGCAATATCAAAAGCAATCGAATAACGAACAAAATCAATTTCGACATCGTAATTCTTTTTAGCAATTTTAGCAAAAGCATGGAGCTGCTGCGTTTCTTTTACAAAGGCTTTAATTACCCGAATGCCGGTAAAATTTTCTTGGGCGAAATCATAAATTTGATCGAGGGCTTTTTGGCGATTTTCCCATTTCATATCCATGAATTTTTCTACCAACAAACCCCAAACAAAAATTAATAAAACCGGAATTAACACAACTAAAGTAATTAACCAATCAAGTAAAAACATTTTGATTAAAACAAATACGGACATAAAGAAGGCATCAATTAATGTAATTGAACCCCAACCATAAATATGTTCAATTTCTTCTAAATCAGTCGTAAACCACGAAATAATATTCCCTACTTTATTACTATGATAATAATTCTCCGATAATCTTTCGGCTTTTAAAAACATCTTATGTCTTAAATCAGCTTCAATCCCACTAGAAGCGCGGAAAAGGGTTAATCGCCAAACAATACGCGATAAAAACATAATGACGGCAATGCCGATGGTGTAAAGGATAATATTAAGAATCTCGTCTAAATGTTCTTCGATCGCCCCACCATCAATATAATCAACAATATCGCCTAAGAATTCTGGAAGATATAATTGAAAAATATCGCAGATAATTAATGCTAAAATACCTACAAAAAATAGGAGACCGTATTTTAAATAATAGCGATTAACATATTTACCAAAGAGCATAACTAACTCCGTGGAGTTATTCTATCACTTATTTTAATATTTAAAATAAAAAATGAATGTAAGCGGATACATCTAGTAAAATAGTTAAAATTAGTTTATAATTTATTCAGTTCCTAAAACCCAACATCTTAACTTAATTAGGAACATAAAGAGCTTCATATATCTAAAAGGAGGGAATTATGTTATCGAAAGAGTTTTTTTGTGAGAGCAAAATCTCAAAGTTATTTTTTCGCCTTGCTATTTTAGGGGCGATAGGAATGCTCGCAAGCGCTATTTATCAAACTTTAGATGGGGTTATCGTTTCTTATTTTTTAGGTGAAACATCCTTTGCGGCCTTAAATCTAGCTTTCCCCTATATTATCATTTTATACGCAGTGGCAGATTTAATTGGGGTTGGTAGTTCAGTTATCATCGCCATTAAATTAGGCGAGGGCCAAACAAAAGAAGCCTCCAAAATATTTACTAATTCCGTTTTAACAATTTTAGTATTAGAAAGTGTTTTAGCAATTGTCTTTTATTTTACTGCTCCTTATCTAATTAAAATTATGGGAGCGGAAGGTGAATTATTTGATTTAGCAACATCTTTTTTAAGAATGTATATCATCTTTTTACCATTAACATCTTTAACATTTGCCTTCGATAATTATTTAAGAATCTCCGGAAAAATAAAAACTAGCATGTTCTTAAATATTGCCGTATCAGTTTTAATCGTTGGTTTAGAGTGTTTATTTCTAGGTGTCTTTAAATTACCTCTATATGGGTCAGCCCTCGCCGCATCAATTGCTTTTACCCTTTCCACAATCTTTTCGTTTATCTACTTTGCAAGTGGTAAATTAGCGTTAAAATTTGTTAAACCTTCCTTTGATTTTAAATTCTATTGGTCAACGATTAAAAATGGTCTACCAGTCTTTTTGAGTAATATAGCTGGGAGAGTAATGGCGATTGTTTTAAATATCTTATTATTAAATCAAGGTGGTGAAAACGCTGTCAATGCTTATGGGGTCATTATGGCCATCGATGCCTTTACTTTGCCACTATTATATGGGATGGTCGATTCTTTACAACCGGCGATCGGATTTAATTATGGGGCTGGTGAAATTAAAAGAGTTAAAGCTTTGATGAAATATGCCTATTTAGCTGCTTTAATTATCTGCGGTGTTTCTTTTATTATCACCATCTCTTTACCAACTCAATTGGCAGCTATTTTTATTGACACTAGTAATCTTGATGCGATGAAATTAACTACAACTTGCATCTTTATTTATAGTTTTACTTATTTAACGCGATGGATCTGTTTTACCGCTCAATCAACTTTATCTTCCTTAGAAAAACCTATCTCTTCTTTAATTATTTCTTTAGTAGTGTCTTTTATTGCCCCGATGGCGTTAATTGGGGTATTCTATTCCCTCGATTTAACAGGTATATGGTTAAATATGCCAGTAGCTAATTTAATTGCCACCATCGTCGCGATATTAATTATCATAATTAAATGGAAACGCCAGACATTATTTAATAAAAATATTTAGGTTTTGCAATAAAATCATTGCAAAAATAAAGAAAAATGCAACTATCGAAAGTTGCATTTTCTATTTCAAAAATTAAATTAAAAATTAAGCTACTTTTATAAGATTAATTTCGTAACTTACAGAATCCCAGTCTTCAAAAGTACCGGTTAATTCTCCGGTAGTATTATCATAATTCCAGGTATATGTTTCATCACCATAAAAGGAATCACCATCGATAACAGCAACATCTAATTCACCACTACTAGCGTCATAAACATAATTAAATGTAAATGATAAATTACCATATAAATATTCACCACTGCCATTAGCAAGAGTTAAAGTGGTATCGATATTAGCATGTTCTGAACTAGTTGTTCCTTCAAAAGTTCCTTCGATGGTAGAAAAATCGACGCCAGCGGAGGGAACAATTTTGGTAAGTACGAGAATATATTCATAAGATTCATAGGACTCAGTCAAATCACCTGTAATAACACCGGTTTCAGGATTATATGTCCAATTATAAGAACCTTCATATGTATCGCTTGTAACGGTTACATTCATCTCATTTGTGCCTGCATCAAAGGTATAGGTAAATTCCGCAACTAAATCTGAACCATTATAGATTTGGCCGCTAGTGTCATCAATAGAAGCAGTAACATTAATCGGGCCTAAACGAGTCATAGTGCCTTCATATTCACCTTTAGGCACACTCATATCGACTGCGTTAGGATTCTCTTTAACTAAATTAACATCATAATTATAGCCGCCAGAATCTGCGGTTATCTCACCGGTAATCGTGCCGGTGCTACTATCATAATTAAATGTGTAAGTTTCTTCATCAAACAAATAGTTAGCGTCTTTTAAATCAATAGTCATATTACCACTAGCATCATCAAATGTGTAAGTGAATGTAAAATAAGTATCGCCACTAGAGTTAAATACCGTTCCGTTAGTATCGTCTAAGTTGGCAGTAACTTCAATACTGCCAACCGTACCAGTATAATCACCAGCTGGCACGCTCATATCAACTTCCGTGCTTTGTTCTCTAACATCAAAAGTAAGGGTTGTAGTAACGGTATCCAAAACATCGCTAGTAAGAGTTAAAGTAACGTCTTCTTGAGGACTAACGGCAGTAACGGTCCAGATACCAGTTTCAGGATTCTTACTTAATTTAACTGCCGAGCTTGTGGTAGTAACAGTATAACCTTGCGAGGCATAACTAGGAGATAAAGAGGCTGCAATTTCAGAAGTTTCTCCTACGAACAAATAGGTAGGACGGAGGGTTAAAGATGCACTATTAAATTCTTCTGGTTTAGCCGTTTCAACTTTAATTACAACTTCATCATAAACATCGTTAATTGACCAGCGTGGTTTAACGTGAACAGATAAATTACCTTCCGCAATAAATTCAATATAATAGCCACTGGTATCAACAGTTTCTTCACCATCAATAATTTCAACAACTAAATCATTTAAATTGGTAGCTCCTTCTGGTGCGCTACTATCAACTTCAAAATTAGAATCAAAGAAATCGGTACCGACATATGCTAAGTTAGGAGCATAGTCAGTATCATAAGTTTCATAGTGAACGCTCAACTCAGTAGCAAAGAAATCAGCGATAGCAAAATCGAGGGTTTCTTCGTTATGACGTTCATTATAAGTGAAATTGAATGTTATTGTTTCTTCATTTAAACATTTATCGCTTTCTTCTTCAGTTTCATAAACTGCTTCATTTTCATAAATATGAAGCGTCAATGATAACAAATCACCAAAGCGAGTATATTTAGCGCCATATTCATAATGTGTAACCGAACTGGTGCCCCAGCTAGTAAAATAATCTTCGCTAATATGAACGTCAACAGTAATTTCATCGCCACTTCTAACAGCTTCAAAACTAACCAATTGTGGTCCATATTCACTAACGCTTAAATTATCATAAATGTTGTTATCATCGAATAAATTTAATGCAATTGCATCGAAAGCTTTTGTATCGACAATATTATAATAAGAAAAGTCAGATGCTCCACTAAGTTCATCATATTCTTCTTGAGTTAAAATCTTTCTAAATTCAGCACTCTTATCATATGAACCATCGCCTTCATCGGATAATTCGAATAAAGTTTTATTTCCTTCATATTCAGTAATGAGATTTAAAATGCGAATCGTATCTGTTTCACCATAAGAAGTATCTTGTCCACTAATCGAATAACCATTATCGGATAATTTATAAGTTAAAGAGGAAGATGAATTGCTTTCGTATTCATAATCCTTTTTATTATAACTATAAGCAATATCAGAAGCGTTTAAGTAGGCATTAGCTTCTAAAGTTTGAAGTTGACCAGTAAAAGCATCAAGGGTTTGTGGGGCATTCACGCCACTAACAACTTCAACATCAAAATGCTCTTTTACTTCTTCTTCGATACCAACTAAACTGATTTCAACATAGCCGGTTCCAGTCTTTAAAGGCGTAATGACTTTCGAAATTACATCATAAGTTAATACTGTACCATCAACGGTGATTTCATACTCGGGTATTTCTCCTCCTATGGGAGAAACAACGACTTCAACACTAGGAATGATTGTGTCAGTAATAGTGATTAGCGATGGAATTTCAGCATTAATTGTATAGGTATATTCAATTGGTTCTACGCTTGAAGAACCGCTAGAATCTTCAACTGAGCTTGAAGAACCATCTCCGCCACTAGAGTCATTGCTACTAATACTCCCTTTTGGGCACGAAGTCAAAGCAAGCATTAAAGCTGGCAAAATAATTAGAAATTTCTTATTCATTTTTTTCCTCCTTTAGATTTTTTCTAATGAATTAATAGCGAAGCGATTAGTAACATGATAAGTATTATTAACGCCATTAATATTGAGGGTTATATCACTACCTGTGATAAACGAACCATTGACAATATTCACCTCGCTATAAGTCCCATCATTTTTTAATAAATAGGTGTGATTTTGATAAGCGTAAATAACGCCTTCATCAATGCTAAAAGCTCCTAAGATTGCGTCATTAACAAACATGTAATAATTACCTGTCGAGCCTTTACCAACAAATAAATCATCATCAACATAGTAAGTTAAAGCCATGTTAGAACCTCGATAAGAGGCGCACTTAATGTAAACTGAGTAAGTACCATCATTATTATTATGATAATAGGCCCCACCACCCATATCATAACTAACATACTCATAAATTAAGAATTGGTTAGTCGAAACATTAACTTCGATTTCCACATCATAAATAGATGTGCCGCCATAGGCATTATGTGAGCCAGTGAACAAATATGTTCCATCACCTAGCGTTTGACGAATATAGTTATTTCCTAATTCGATTAATTGATGATAGGTCACCGCGTCATCACTGATATTATATTCTGTAATTTCTTCAGAATAAGTATATGTCTCTCCGTCTTCATTTAAAGTAAGACGATATTCGTAAACATCATAGGTGCCTTGACTTTCATAAGTATACGTATATGTAACATACACTTCTTCTTCGCTAAATGATGTCAATTCTTTTTCATCGGGCTTACCGCTATAAGAATTAGTGTCATAAGAATAATTTTCACGCACTAAGCCGTCACTATAAATCGTAAAATCACGTACACCTTCATCATCATTTAATTCAATCGTTTCATATTTTTTATCAATGAAGGGCTCATCATAATCTCTTAAAAATGGCACTTTGGTAAATGTGATGGTGTGATCAATTTCACTATGAATTAAATCCATACCATTAACACCCACACTTATTGAGGTTATCTTTTCATAACCTGCATCACCTTCACTAATATTGATGTCGCCGTTTTCATAGCTATAAGTAAATTCAATACCTTCAGCACTACCTTTTAAGGTTAAAACCCCAATTGTATTGGTGACAAAATCTAAACGATATTCACCGCTTTGATAATAACCAATTAAATCATTTGCTGGTTCATAGATAAATTCTGTCCCGCTAGCATCATTAGCATAGAAGGTAAGGTTTTCATCTTCATTAATACTTGCGTATGTATAACCCCAACCACCATCGACATAACTACTATCGGTTTCAAAATATAAATAATCGGTGAAATAATCATAGTAACCAGTGTTATAAGAATAATCGCTAAAATAGACATACATTGAACCATCATCTTGGAAATCAAATGTACCAGCTGTGTAGTATGTTGGCACAAATAAGCCAGCAAAAGTGGCATAATTTGACCATTTACCATGTAAAGTTAAATCAAAGAATAATGGTAAATAGAAACGATAAGATTGCGTTAATTCTTCATCGTAGAACCAACCATTAAAACTATAACCACTATAACTAGCGTCCACATCAACTACATCATAAGAATATTTATCGTATGAAGCACTTTCTTTGGTGAAGACATCTAAATTAGTATCAAAACTAACCGTCGCGGAACCATCACTAAATTCTTCTTGATAATTAAGTGAGGGATAAGCATCGCTACTATAATTCCATTCTTCACCGAAATGGATGTCCGCTAAATAGGCTTGGTCAACTAAACTACTAGAAGCAACTTTCGTCGTGTTATTAATATCTTCAATTACACTGCTACCGCACATAATTCGCGTTGAATTATTCACGCGGTTATTCATTAATAAAGTTTTATTAATCATGTATTCAGGATCATCTTCCATCGTATAACTAGGAACAATGGAGGCGGAATATTCTTGATTATTAATCGCCGCACTTGAAACAATAATATTACTAGCGGTAACTACGCTTGACATAATAACCGTATCATCAAAAGCAATCGCGGCAATTCCACCCGCGTAAGTACCACCTGCAACATTGCCGTTATTATAAGCAAAAGAGATGGTGGCATAATTATCTAAATAGGCGGTAATTCCACCAGCAGCATAAGCTCCAACAATTTCGCCATTATTAACGACATAGGAGATAGTTAATACCCCGCGGCCACTACTAGTATAAGAAGTGCCAAAAATCCCACCAACATAACTTGTTGGGGTATTATTTTCAATATCAACATCGGAAGTTAAAAAACGCATTTCCGTTGCAAGATATTGTGTGGAACCGTCTTCATAATATAAAGGAGTAACGGCATTAAAACCTACAACACCACCAATGACAACTTGTTGGGCCCCAGTATATTTAACATTGATTGATCCACTAACATTAATATTTTCTAATAAGCCATTATCTAAATAGGCAACTAGCCCACCAACATAAATAGATTGATTCCATAAGGCTGGTGTTAATTCAATATTAAAATCGGTGACATTTAAATCCGTAATCACCCCATGGAAATGACCAAACAAACCATAATAGGCTTGCATCATTGGAGCGCTGGTAATTTTAAAATTAGAAATCGTGTGATTATTACCTAAAATATGCGCACTAAAAATATGTTCAAAGTTAGCGTCAACATTTACCCCGATCGGTGTCCATTCTTGACCACCTAAATCAATATCGTTAGTAATCGAATAATAAGGGGCATTATCTAGACTCGTCACATAATCCATTTCTAAATTATTCACAGCTTCGGCTAAGGCAAGTAGATCGTTAGCGTTTTCAATTAAATAAGGATTTTCATAAGAGCCATCCTCAGTAGGAGTGATGCTTGTTGAAGGGGTGCTACTACCCTCACTACTACTCGACGAATTGCTGGTTGATTCGCCGTGTGGGCAACTAGACAAAACCATCATTAATAAGGGAAGAATAACGAATAATTTCTTTTTCATAATATCGTATTATTCAGTTAAGCCTAGTTTGATGACTGAATAACTTCTCCTTTCTAGGCTATAATTTCTATATGCTGTGTACCTGTAGTTCATATTTGCCA
>CASFQR010000009.1 GCA_949297275.1 uncultured bacterium
TGGCAAATATGAACTACAGGTACACAGCATATAGAAATTATAGCCTAGAAAGGAGAAGTTATTCAGTCATCAAACTAGGCTTAACTGAATAATACGATAGATATGAACGATAATTATCTCGATTTAGCCCTTTATAAACGATATTCTCCTTCTTTTAAAAAAGCTAAACATATCGTCGTTTATATTGTTTTATTTGTTTTATGTCTAGTGATTAGTCTAGCGTTCGCTTTCCCTTTTATTTACATGGTTTTGATGTCTTTTATGAAAGATAGCAATTCTATTTTCTTATATCCTCCCGTTCTTTATAGTGGGGAGTTAAGATTTCAAAATTATGTTGAAGCGTGGCAATATATTGATTTAGGTCAAAAGTTATTAAATACCATCATCATGGTCATTGCGACGATGGGAATTGGTATTGTCGCTTCCATTTTAATTGCTTATGGTTTTTCTAGATTCCGCAATCGCTGGTCGAATTTATTTTTCAATATTTTACTTTCAACGATGATGATACCTTGGGTCATCACGATGATTCCTGCCTATGTTGAGTATGAATTTTTCGGCTGGATTGGCACGCGCTTGCCCCTAATTATTCCTTGGATTGGCGGTAGTGCTTTCAATGTCTTCATGTTGCGTTCTTTTATGGATGATATTCCTCTTGAACTAGATGAAGCCGCGAAGATGGATGGTAGTTCTTCTTTTAGAATCCTTTGGCAAGTAATTTTACCGCAATTAAAGCCTTGTCTAGCTACCCTTTTTGTCTTTAGTTTTATCAATGCTTGGTCGGACTATGTCGGGCCTAGTATCTATTTACAATCTTCGCCAGAATTATTTACTTTATCGTTAGGCATGCAACAATTTTTCTCATCAACCGGTCGCGTTGATTGGAATTTAGTAATGGCAGCATCAGTGATTTTTTCTGTCCCGATGGTCATTGTAATATCTTTAGCCCAAAATGCTTTCGTTAGAGGTATTGTTCGTAGTGGCATCAAATAGGGGAGGTCAAAATGAAATTTCAAGAATGGTGTAAGAAAATTTTTAAAATTAAATCAGAAGAAGAAAAGATTGTTTTAAAAGAACGCAATCGCGTTTATCTTAATATGAAAAACGCCCAAAAAGAAAATTTATCCGCTCAAAAAGATTTGCCTAGTGATGAAGCGTATATTTCTTTAAGACATATCAATAAGATTTATGAGAATCGCGTTCAGGCCGTTTATGACTTTAATTTAGATATTAAAAAGAATGAATTTATTGTTTTTGTTGGTCCAAGTGGCTGTGGCAAATCAACAACTTTAAGAATGATTGCTGGCTTAGAAAGTATCACTTATGGTGATCTATTTATCGATAAAATATTAGCGAATAATCTTGAACCAAAAGAAAGAGATATTGCGATGGTTTTCCAAAGTTACGCTCTTTATCCCCATATGACGGTTTATGATAATTTAGCTTTTTCTTTAAAGATTAAGAAATTTAAAACTTTAATTAAAAATCGCGATGGTTCACCTAAAATCGCTATCGATCAAAAGATTGTTAAATATTTAAAAAAGCGCATTAAACATCTCGATAAAGATAATCTTAGCGAAGAAGAAAAAATCAATGTCTTAAATTCCTTAAAAGAATCATTAGAGTATTATCAAAACACTCCGATTGAGATTTATCGTCTTCGCCATAAAAAACACGATGAAATCGATGAGCGAGTTAAAGCTGTCGCTAAAATTTTAGAACTTACCCCATATTTATCAAGAAAACCTAACGCCCTTAGCGGTGGTCAAAGACAACGGGTGGCACTAGGAAGAGCAATTGTTCGTAACGCGAAGCTTTTCTTAATGGATGAACCCTTATCTAATTTAGATGCGAAACTTCGCGTCCAAATGCGTTCTGAAATTGTTAAACTTCATCGCTCAATTGATGCGACAACTATCTATGTTACGCACGACCAAACCGAAGCGATGACGATGGCGGACCGCATTGTAGTGATGAAAGATGGTTATATTCAACAAATTGGTTCACCAAAAGAAATCTACACCAAACCAGCGAATTTATTTGTCGCGATCTTTATTGGTTCACCAGCGATGAATTTAATCGATGTTAAATATCAACAAAAACAGTTATTGTTAGGAAATGGTTATGCCTTGAAGCTAAATTACAATATTGAAAAAGTTGTAAAAGAATATTATCAAGGCGAAATTGCAGCGTTAAAGGTGCAGAACGGGGATATTTTAACCGAAATTAATAGTCTAAACCATGAAGATAAGCGTCAACAAATGCGCCTAAAATATCTCCAAAATTTAGAAGAACAAAATTCTCTTTTATTAAATAAATATCAAGATGCCTTGTTGAGTAAAGATGATGTGATTACCTTAGGTATTCGCCCGGAAGATATTTATCATCAAGAATATATTGAAGCGAAAGCGGAAGTCTCTTTTCCAATTACTATTAAAGTTGATGTCGCCGAATTAGTGGGCAATGAATATTATATTCATTTCCAATATCAAGGTGTTGAAATGATTGCTAAAGTTCCCTCGACTATCGACTTTAAAGAGGGCAATGAATTAAAGATTGTCTTTAATCTAAATCGTCTCCATTTATTTGATAAAATTTCTTCTAAACGAATTATTTAATTATTTAAACGATATTGATTCGGGGTTTGACCGGTAAATTTTTGAAAAGTGCGAGTGAAATGACTCTGATTAACAAAGCCGAGATAATCGCTTATTTTTGCGACGCTTTTATCACTAAATTTTAAGAGATATTGGGCCTCATTAATTTTACATTCTAAGATGTAATCAATAAGTTTTTTACCTGTTTCATTTTTAAATTTCGTTGATAGATATGATCGACCCATATATAGATTTTTAGCAATCTCACTAGTCTTAATCGGTTCTGAAAGATGGTGATAGATATAATTACTTACATCATTCACTAATTTTGATTTTCTTTGGCCATTATTTATTTTATGGACGCGCGTTGTATAATCTAAAACCATGTGATGGAGCAAATTGGTAATTTTTTCTAAATCATTAAGCGATTCACATTTTTGAATATAAACATCACTCCGATAGACTATCTTATTCGTTTAGGCAAATATTTTGTAATGTGAAAAGAAATCCATTGATAATTTAGGCATTATTCGCATCCCACTAATCTATTAGCCATGAATTATGTTCACTCTTTAGATGAAAAAGAATTAACGCTTACCTTATGGCAAATGTCGACGGAATGTATTGTAGTTTTTCCTGATGGGGTAGGGGTATTACCTTGGATGTTATGCGGAACAAAAGAGATTGGGGAGGTGCCCGCCTTATAGATGAAAGAATATCGCCTAGTTATCTGGGCAAATCATGGAGTGTATGCTTCTGGTAAAACCCTTGATGAAACATTTGTTTAATTGAAACAATGAAAAAAGCTACCTCGATTTATATGTTAATCGGTAATCGCCAAGTTATTAATACGATTAGTGACGCGAATTTAAAACTTTTAGCAGACTTTTTTAATGTCACTCCTAAAGCTGGTGTGTTAAAAGATTAAGAGTTTTAACATTAACTTTACACGTTTTTACAACTTTTCTTTTACTTTTATTCCACATTTTTACAACTTATTTTTCTTCACTTTTACACATTTTTACAACTTAGCGAACTTAAAATTAAATTAGATAAACCTAATCAAAACGCTTGATTTTATTAATTAATTATCGCTTTAGATTATTAATAATCTATTGTTTCTTTTTGAATAATTTATCTTTAATAATTTTAATTAATAAATTGATATATTTGCTTATAAAAGGAACAAGTAATAGAACACTAAAGAGGGCAATTGGGATAATAAACATCATCTTAGTGTAATTATCCGCTGTTATTAAAATATTAAAATGTCGCATTAAGAAACTTAATCCGATGCCTACGCCCACTCCTAAGATATTAAGGATTTCTACGCATAATAAAACTATCTTAAATCTCTTTTTATTATCAGGTAATTGATCAATCGTAAAATCAAAAGAGATAATAATTAAAATAATTGCAATTAAAAAGAAGATAGCGGAGACAACGATTAATAAAACTTTATTTAATAATGAATCATCATTAAAAGATGGGATTATCGCGCTTGAAAAAGCAATTAAAAATGTATTTGCAATTAAACTAATTAAAAATATTAACCAATTATTAACAAAGAATTGCTTGAAGCGATAACTAGTGGGTTTATCTTGATTATTACTAAATAGATAAAAATAATTCGTTTTCTTTTTCGGTTTGTCTTCCTTTTTAATTAAATTCAATTCTCCTTCTTCTTCTAGGGCTAAAAGGGGATAATTTAAATCTTTTAAATTCGTAATATATAATCTATTTTCAATAAAATAATCTTCATTGATCATCTCATTTAGATTAATTAAAAGAGCGATAGGGTGATATTTATTTAAGACTTTAAATATTTCTTCTCTTTTATTATTTCTCTCTTCTAATGTCTCAACTTTTAAATCTCTTAAATTAGATAATTCCTGATTTATTAAACCCTTATTTATTTCATCATTAAGAACAAAAATTGCCATTAATGATATCACCCTCGCGTTTATCTTTAAGAAATATAAATATTGATTATTTCCTTGTTTATATAATTGTTCATCGATTAAGATATCAAAGGAAAGTTTTTTAATATCGCCTTGATATAAATATTTAAAAATCTCAAGATTATCTTTATTAATAAAACTAACACCATTTTCAAAAATGTAATCTTTTAGAATATCTTTTTTAACTTGATAATTTTTAATAGTAAGCATTGCTAACGGGTTAATTATAACAAAAGAAGATTAGTTTGTTTGATAAATTGTGGTTATATTAGAAAAATTCTAAATCAATAGTAGGGGAATAAGATAGATAAAGTAAAAGCAAATGTTTTACCATTGTTTACCATAAAAAATTTTTGAAGTATAAAAATTTAAAAAATGTATTAAGGCTCTCTAAAAAAGCATTATCTTAAAATCTTAGATATTTTTTCTCAATTTGAAAAAATGACTAAATATCACCAAATAGCATTATGATTAAGCATAATTAAAATTAAACTAAATGGGAAACTTTTATGGATAACTATTACCTATAAGTAACTATCGATATCGCCCTATTTTTAACATTGACAAAATTTATTGTCTTGCTATATTAACAACGGGTATTTTATGTCTGATTACAATGTCTTATTAATCTTCTTTAATAACTTAGAACGACTCCGTCAAACATTTATAGCAATCAAAAACGCTAAGCCAAAAAAACTTTTCCTTTATCAAGATGGACCTAGAGACGCTAATGATGTTGCTACTATAATGGCTTGCCGCGAATTTATCGAAGAAAATTTAGATTGGGAATGTCAAGTTTATAAAAAATATCAAGAAAAGAATCTAGGTTGTGATCCATCGGAATATATTGCCCAAACTTGGGCGTTTTCTATTGTCGATAAATGTATTGTTTTAGAAGATGATGATGTTCCTGCTCCGGCTTTTTTTGAATTTTGTTGGGAATTATTACTTAAATATGAAAACGATGAAAGAATTGCCATGATTTGTGGCATGAATCATTTTGAAACCTATAAAGAAGAATATCCCTATGACTACTTTTTTACGACGAGTGGTAGTATTTGGGGTTGGGCGTCCTGGCGAAGAGTCATCAATTCTTTCGATTCAAAATATTCTTGGTTAGATGATAAGAATCAACTTGAAGTTATTAGACAAAATTTTTCGTCAAAAAAGAAATTTGATAATTTTATTAAAATAGCTACGAAACGCCGAAATTCAGGAATTGAATATTATGAAACCATTTTAGGTGTCGCGTGTATGCTAAATAAACAATTAAATATTGTTCCGACGAAAAATCTTATTTCTAATATCGGTGCTTATGGTGGAACACATACAGGCAAAAACCATTTTGTTGGATTAAAAAAATCCAAGAGCCTCTTTAACATGCCAACCTATAATTATGATTTTCCTTTAAAACATCCTAATTTCATTTATGAAGATGTTACTTATAAAGTGAAAGTTGAAAAGAAAATCACTTATAATTTCTTCGAAAAAGTTTTGCTTAAATTGAAGAACCTTTTCATTAAAAATAAATAATGTTTTATTGCCGATAAAATTAAGATAGATAATGTTTACAAATAATTTATAATTTTGTTGTGTCACTCGGATTAAAAATGAATAAATTAGCCATTATTATTACTACTTGTGATAAATTTTGTGATCTTTGGAAAAATAATTCTTTATTGATTGGTAAATTTTGGCCCAATCATCCACCAGTTTATCTTGTTAGTGATAAAGATAATCCTTTAGGTAAACAAACTTTTGAGAATTTTATGTTCTTTGATGGCGACTATTCTTTTAGATTAAAGCAAGCTTTAAATCACATCGATGCGGAATATGTTTTTTTAACTTTAGACGATTATCTATTGTCTAACTATGTTGATAAGAAAAGAATAGATTTTCTCTTTTCTTTTATGCAAAAGAATGAATTATCCTATTTACGCTTTTTTAAGCGAACCTTAACTAAAGGATGGATTGATAAAGAAAATCAAATTCATTTATTGCCATTAACTAAATGCGTTTATGAAGTCAATCTTTATCCATCTATTTGGAAAAAAGAAGATCTCTTAAAAATGATAGTTAATGATGAAAGTCCTTGGAAATTTGAAGTGAGATTAACTAGAAGAGCGCGCGAGCATAAGCTTTTTTGTGGTTGGGTAGAAAATAAAAAAGTTTTCCCCTTTGTTGACACGATTAGAAAAGGTAAATATTTAAGAAAAGCCTACCGCTTCTTAAATAAAAACAATCTTTATATTAGTAGTAGACCCAAGATGACAATTTTTGAGACGCTTCGTCTTGATATTAGAACATTTATTTCTAGACACGCTCCTAAAAAAATTAAAAATTGGCTGAAAAAGATGTCAAAAGGTCAGTATTATTCCGATTATTATAACAGTGATGATTAAATTAAAATGGACAAAGAAGCGAAAATATTAATTGTTGGAACTCAACCATATAATAAAACAGTTCAATCACGAGCGTTTGATTCCTATTTTCACCAATTTAAAAGGACTAATCTCGCTCAGATTTTTTCTGATGCCCGCATTCCATGTAAAGGTCACTGTGGAGAATTATTTCAAATTACAGATTACCGTTTATTAAAACGCCGGTTTAATCCAAAGATTAAGACTGGAAGATTATTTAGATATGATGAATTATTAGAAGAGTGGACCGATTTAAGTGTTAAAACTTATAAGCCTAAAAAGCGCGGGCCAATATATCGCTTTATGCGTAAATGGATTTGGAAGAAAAAATATTGGGACACTTTAGAATTAGAAGAATTTGTCGCTGAGTTTTCTCCTAATTATATTTTTATCGCTTTTTCCAAAGATTTTTTTATTTTCGATATTGCTATCCACTTTGCTGAAAAGTATCACACCAAATTAATTTTATCGATTGCTGATGATTATGTTTTTTATGATGCTTATCGAGGGCATTTATTCAATCGCCTATATCGAAAAAAGTATCTTAAAATAATAGATAAAGTTATGAATATGAATGCTTTTTGCATTTTCGAATCTGAAAAAATTAAAAAATTGTATTTAAATCATTACCCTAGTGTTGCTGGTGAAGTTGTTTATATTGCATCAAATATTTCGCCAAAATTATGCGAAGGCTTTAATTTAACAAAAGACTGGTATTATTTTGGAAATCTAGAATATGGTCGCTATGAATCTATTTTAGAGATTGCAAAAACATTGCAAGGTTTTAATTCCACTATCAAAATTCATGTCTATTCTCGCGACATTGAAAAAATTAAAAATAATTGCCAAAACATTATTCTTCATTCTCCAGTTAATTATAACAAGATGATTGAGATTTCATTAAACGACGCAGGAGCGTTATTGCTCGTTGAAGGTTTTGCAAAAAAAGATGTTAAGATGGTTGAATATTCTTTATCAACAAAAGTTGGTGATTCTTTATCCCTTGGTAAGCCAGTGATTGCTTACGGGCATCAAAATAGTGGGGCGATGGAGTTTTTATTAGAGAAGAAATGTTGTTTCCTAGCAACAAATAAGAATGATTTGTCTCATTTAATAAATGATATTATCGGTGGCTTAGAAGATAAAAATATTTACCTCAACCAATTCGACACTGCTAAAAAGTGTTTTGCACTTATAGAACAATCACAAAAATTTTTTCATCTTTTTAACAAATAGTTATTTCCAATATAATTTTGTAATTGATTTAACAATTTTAGACGGGAGTTTTTGCCTTAAAAAATAGACCAGTTTATTCCAAAAATATCTAGGTTTACTAATATAGTGAGTATCAAACATATATTTATTTAGCCATAATGCACTTTGATAAACTTCCATTTTCTTCCTTTTTAAAAATGTCCCGTCGTCAGTACGCATTGCTACTAGATAATCTTTTGTATTATTAAAGGTAGAACCATTTTGAATCATTCTAACCCAAAGATAATAATCCTCTTTAAACAAAAGATTTTTATATCCACCCGCGGCAAGAACTTTACTTTTTTTAAATATCGTTGAAGGATGATTGAAAGGTGAACGCGTCTTGGAACATTTTATAATATCTTTTTTTAATATTGGGACATTGCGTTTACCTATAATTTCATCTGGAGAATTTTTAAATAATTCAATGCAGGTCGATGATATATCAACATTATCCAAAATAAATTTATTTACTTGTATTTCAGCCCGCTGAGGTTTTGAATAATCATCCGAATCCATCCGCATGACAATTTCATTTTTACAATAATTTAAGCCAAAATTAAGGGCATATCCTAATCCCTTATTTGTTTTATATCCGACTACATTGATAATTTTTGGATATTTCTTTTTATAAAATTGCAAGATTTCATATAAATCTTTTGTTAGATTTCCGTCATGAACAATAACGAAGTCATTTGTTAAAAAGGTTTGATTTAGAATACTTTCAATTGCTATTTTTAAGAAAACAGGATTTTCCTTATGATAAACCGACATCAAAACCGAGTAATCCATAACTATTTAATTATATAATAAAAAAGCAAACTATTTGATAACTTGTTAAGTTATAACTGCAAAATGAAAAAACGACAAATAAAAAATCATCCTTATTTATTGCTATATTATTAGCTAGAGAATGGGACTTTTTAATATTCAAAAATTGCTTCTTATTTTCTTAAATAATATTTAAATACATACGGATTTGCGTCTAATAAACAGCAAAACGCCAATATTATATTCATTTTTAATCTTGCCTATAAACTAACATAATTGCCAACCATCATTTAATATTGATTATTTAATTTTATTAACTAAAATTATTTTCATGGAAGTAGCGGTTGGCTCAACAAAAAAAATTAAAAAGGGCGCGATATTTTCATATCTAACAATCATCTTTGAAGTTTTAGTAAATTTTCTTCTTCTACGCTATTTAACTAGAGGCTTAGGAGATAGTTATGGTTTATATACACTCGCACTTAATACGATAAGCATTTTTTTAATTGATTTCGGTCTAAGTCAATCCGTTACTAGATTTATCGCTAAATATCGCATAAACAACGACGCTGAATCTGAAAATAGATTCTTGGGTTTAATAGCTAAAATTTATTTAATTATTGATGCTTTTATCGTTATAGCGTGTGTAGTCGTCTTCTTTTGTATCCCATATATCTATGGTGGTTTAACATCTACTGAAATCGGCGACTTTAAAATAGTTTTTATTATTGTTGCAATTTATTCTTGCCTTTCTTTCCCATTTTTACCTTTAAATGGGATTTTAAATGGTCATGAAGAATTCTCAATTATCAAAATTTTATCAATGGTGCAGAAGGCTCTGACCACAATATTATTAGCCTGTTGTTTAATTTTTAATTTAGGCCTTTATTTTGCTGTGTTTACAAATGTGATATCTTCAGTGATAATCATTACCATTAAAGCGTTTTTTGTCTTTAAAAAATGTCACATTCGACCAAAATTAAATTATCGCGATAAAAAATTATTAAAAGGCATCATTGGTTTTACAATTTGGATTGCTATATCTTCGATTGCGTCGCGAATTTCTTTAAGCATTATGCCGACTCTTTTAGCTACAACTCGCGATTCGGCTACGGTTGCTATCTTTGGCATTGCAATTACCTTTGAGACTTATGCTTTTATGTTTTCATCTGCTATCTCTAATTTATTCTTGCCGAAGGTGACAACATTAATAAGCCAAAACAATTTTGATGCAATTAATAAATCGTCAATTAATATCGGCAAATTTCAAATTATGATTGCTGGGCTCATTGCTAGTGGCTTCATCATTTTTGGACAAGATTTTCTTAATTTATATTTAGAACCGATCTATTCTGCCTCTTATTTACCGACGATCCTTTTGCTTATTGATGTTATCTTTAATACCATTTTTATAATTCAACAAAATGTTTCTTTTGCGATGGGGACCATCAAGCAAGCCTCAATTATTGAACTCACCGTATCAATTGTGCGTCTAGGCTTATGCTGGATGTTTGGTTATTTTTACGGCATTCTTGGTTTAACCATTTGTTATTTATGTGGCACGATAATTATTAATGGTCTGAAATGTTATTTTGTGTATTATCGCCGACAAAATTTTGATATTAAAAAATTTTTATTAAATGTTTTTGCTTTATATCTATTTCCTTTCGCGTTATCTCTATTAGCTGGTTTTCTCCTAGTTTACACTTTTGATACTTCAACCTGGGGTTATTTAATTGCTACAATCATCATTTATACAATCGTCTATTTATTCATTATGTTTGTTTTATTCCTTTCTAAAGGCGAACGAGCATCAATTGTTAATACCTTGTCTAAACGCACCCCTTTTGTTCAAAAAATTAGTGACGCGTTAATTAAAGTCGATAGTAAAGATGCCTTTGTGCCTAGATCATTAGCAATTGTTTTGCTAATTCTATCCTTTTTTGCCTCTTCATATCCTTTGAATGATATTTCTTTATTAGCTGTCTTATTTTTTGCTGTTATTGCTCTTATTGCCTACATCTATTTTCGTTTTCCTCTTGCTTTATTTAAAGATAAAAAGGTTGCCAAAAAATATTTTAGTGATGTCTCTTTATGGTATGTGATTATTTTTAGTATTTTAGTAGTGGTGTCAATGCTTGCAACTAGGAGTTTTAATACAGTTTTTGGCGTTGGCAAATTTCTCATTACAATTTGGTCAGCCTATTTGTTTGTTAAACTATTTTCATTTAAAACATTCTATAAATTATTCAAAAATCTCTTTTTTGCCATTTGCATTATTTCACTTTTCTTTACCCTCATTATCTTTATTAACGGCGAAAACTTTTCTAATTTAATTGTTAATGATTTATATTTCAATTATTTTTATATTTTCTTCTCGATCACTTCTTCTAGTATTTTAGGAAACAATTGCGCGATCTTTTGGGAACCAGGTATTTTTGCCTCTTTTTGTTTGATTGCTTTAGCAATGCTAATTATTTTTGATAAAGATAAATGGTATAAACAATTACCATATTACTTGGTATTTGGTGTTTCTTTAATTAGCACTGGCTCACTAGCGGGATATATTTTAATTGTCTTTTTAGTTCCGCTTTTTTTGGTTAAAATCAATAAAAAAATTACAACAGTTTTGGCTTGGATTATCACCGTTATATTTGGTATTGGTGTTATTGTTTGCATCCCAATGATTGGCACAATCTCGGAACTTTTCCCATATATTGCCGAAAAAGGCGTGAGCCTAACAACAAGAATATATGCGATGTTTGTTGATTTTGAAATCTTCTTAAAATTTCCTCTTTTTGGAGCGGGAAGTTCCTATCAATATTATTTCCAACTGATTTCTGAAACCAAATATCCTGGTTTACTAGATACTTCTTTAAATACATTTACCTACCTATTAGGTGCTTATGGTATAGCGGGTATTTTATTTATTTTATTCTTTTGTTTTGCTTTTTTAATGAACAAAAAAGTTAGCCTTATTAATCGATTATTATGTTTTCTTTTAGTAATTTTAATATTTATTAAAGAACCACATCAAATGTCCTTATTATCAAATATCTTCATCTTTTATCTTGCTAACGACAATTATCTAACATCCGATAATAAAAATAACCCAAAATTTGTTCATTCAACCATCTTTCAAAAATTAAAGGATAAGAATCATGAAAAAGAACTGGCTTAAATATCTCATTTCTTCAATAATATCTCTCTTGGTTTTTTCCGCCACTTTAGTTTCTTTTTCTTTCGGTTCACAAAATCAGCTTTCTTTATTAAAGGACGATTTAATTAATTACGCCTCTAGTATTGAAGAAAGATTATATTTTTCTATTGATAACGCTCCTAATAAAATCTCATCGCTTTTGAATTCTTCTGCTTTATATAATTTAGAAAATCGTTATCGAACATACGCCTTAGCGACTAGGATGTTTACTGAAAACTTTTATTTTTCTATTTCTTATGATGATTCGATATTAGAAAAAGATATCAATTTATTAGAAAGTAAAGAATCGCCACGCGATAACCAAGATTTTATTTATCTAGGTAATCTACCTATTTTAGATGGCGAAAGATTAGATTTAGATAATGATAATTATTATTCTCGTTATAGTTTTTTATCTAGTAGTGATGATGCAATATATATCCCAGAAGATTTCGCTAACGAGATATGTGAACAATTTAATTTAGATGGCTACAAAGATATTATATTTTCCGATGATGTTAATTCGGGTTATCTATCAAAAATTAAGGTTGAATTAAAGAATGTTTTAGATGATGAATTTTCTTATGAATGTAAATTGCGCGGAGTTTATTCTAATGAAAGCCAATTAGCGAATGAATTAAAACATATTCCTAATAATCAAAATATTCCTAATATAATTTGTTCGCCAGCCCTTTTTGATAATATTGATTGGGCAATGGACACACTTTTATGTGTCTTTAAGCCGCCGCTATCAGCAATTTATGTTGAAAATTATGGTCGCTTTTTAAATGTTTTAGAAAGTGCGAGTCAAAATAAAAAAATTAATATTAATTTTGATTGTAACCTGAATGAAGAAATTGCTAATTATTTTAATAGTAGAGTTGAAACAATTAATAATTATTTCTTTTTTAATTATCAGTGGATCTATTATCTAATTGGTGCAATTTTAGCCCTTTCTTATCTAGGTGTTATCATCTTCTATTTACGAAAGTTTAAAACTAATTTTTATATCAATATAGCTATCTTAGTTGGAACTTTCTTGATATCTTTTATCGTTTTACATTTTATTAATTTCCCCAATATAATTATTCCTTCTAATTCATCGTTGTATTGGACAATATTATGTCTAGCTTTTTATCTTATTCCTTTGTTTTTACTATGTTATCCAAAGTCCAAACCAGAAAAAAATCAACTACAAAATCTTTATGAGGAAATTTATATTTAAGAAGTAATATGTCTAAATCCAAATGTTTTATTTTATGTAATGTAAATAATGCGCTGTCATCATACCTTTTTGCGTCCAATGCCGGTAGTAATTTATCCTATTATATCGCTAATTCACTTCCAAAAAATTATGATGTATACCTTTTAAATGTCGGTGCGCCTATAAAAAGATGGCCATTTAAAGAAAAAAACCATCAATTCCAAGTTAATTCATTAACAATAATTGAATTTGCTGGTGGATTAACTATTTTACCTACAAGAATTAAAGCCAAATTAATTATTAAACGCGCGATTAAATTCGCTTTAAAAAACAAAGAAACAGGTGATAAAATCATTGTTTATCATTCATTGTCATTCTCAAAATATTATCAAACTCTTATTGATTCATTCTCTCCTAAGAACGCAGTTTTATTTGTTGCCGAGTTATATTCTGATGTAGGTAATATAAAATATCCAGTTATAAAAGAAATCGATTATATTAAGGAATTTAAAAAGACGATCATGATTTCGCGTTCTCTTTATCGCAAGATCTTTAAAGAGTCAAAGGAGAATCAAACAATATTTTTATATGGTGCATATAATTCACTTAAAAATCTTGCTCATAAAAGTAATAGTGATTTAATTCATGTTGTCTATGCTGGCACTGCCTCGAAAATTAAAGGTGGACTTTTTAATATTCTTAATGCGTCTAAATTGTTACCTAAAAATTATCTTATTCATATCTTTACCCAGGCTGATGAGTCACTAATAAATTATTTAAAATCGTTCCCGGTTAGCTATGATGGTTATGTTAATGAAAACGAATTATTAGAAATCATTCAGCTTTACGATATCGGTTTAGCCACTCAAAATCCGCATTTAGTATTTAATGAAAGTTCCTTTCCTTCAAAGATTATTACTTATTTAGCGTGCGGCTTAAATGTTGTCTCCTCTAAATCCATCAGCGTTACCGATTCCCCCTTTTTAGATAAGGTTATCTTTTATGATGAAGATGAAAGTGGAGAGAATTTAGCCCAAGCAATTATTAAATCAGCAAATCACATTAATAGAGCAGAAAACGCGAAATATATTTCTCAATTAGATGATGAATTTAAAGCAAATTTATCAAATTTATTAGAAGGGGGATCTGATGAAAGTTTTTATCATTAACGGTAACGCGAAAATTTCCTCTTGGCAAATTTGTCAGAATATTTCTGAAGCGCTTACTAAGCGCGGCAATCAAGTATATGTTGCTACTCCAGATGAAAAACCGCATGACTGTAATTTTAATTATTATCAAATTGGAAATAATATAAATCGTCGATTCAACCGTCTATTAACTCATTTAGATGGTTCCGATGGTTTTAGAAATTATTTAGTTACTCGTAAATTGATTAGATATATTAATAAGATAAAACCAGATGTAGTCCATTTACATACATTGCATGGTTATTTTATTAATGTTTCTTTGCTTTTAACTTATTTAAAAGATAACCATATTAAAACAATCATAACTTGTCATGATTGTTGGTGGTTTACTGGTCGCTGCGCGCATTTTTTTAAAGACAATTGTGATAAATGGCAAACGCTTTGTCAAAATTGTCAACATAAAGCAAATTACCCTAAAACTATATTAATAGATCGTTCTAAGAAATATTTTTTACTGAAAAAAAGAATATTTGCCGCCTACGATAATTTGATTATTACGTGTGTCTCTAATTGGTTAACTAATTTATGTTCACAATCACCATTTTTTCAAAATAAACGCCTTGTTACCATCTATAATGGCGTTGATCCTAGTGTTTTTCAATTAAAAAAGATCAGAGAAAAATCTTCGCAGATTAATTTAATAAGCGTTGCTAATCAGTGGGGAAAAAGTAAAGGCTTAGATATGATTCTAGATCTTGCCAATAATTTCCCAACGATTAATTTTACTCTTGTTGGTCAAATAAATAGCAACATCCATCTTCCTAAAAATATTAACCATCTTGAAAGAACATTAACTATTCAAGAATTAAATGACTTATATTGCGCGCATGATGCTTTGCTTAATTGCTCTAAGCAAGAAACTTTCTCTTTGATAAATATTGAAGCCCAAATGTGCGGCTTGCCGGTTATTTGTTTAGCGGACACTGGTTGTCTAGAAACAATTGATTTACAAAATTCTTTTCCGGTTGAGCGTTATGATCTTGCGTCTTTTAGTGCAGTAATCAAAAAATTTCTTGAGCTAAAAGATAATATTAATCATCAGGCATTACGAGAATTTAGTGAAAGATTTTCAAAGGATATAATGGTTGAATCTTATTTAAAACTTTATGATAAAGACTATTGATGCAAATTTAATTTTTACTAATCATGATAGGGGGGGGATGAAATATGAATAACTCAATTGAAAGATGCATTGCAACCTACTTAGTGCTACGCGATATGCCAAAAAACATTAGTCCTTTAAGTGGGCAGAAAATTGATTTAAGTCTCGAATCTCACCCAAGAGTTAACATTAAAACAAAATTAGACTTAAATAGTTATTTAAAAGAATATTTTAGTGAACTTGATTTTACTAAAACTGGCATTTGCCTTAGTGGTGGTATCGATAGCGCTCTCCTTGCTTCTTATTTGCCTAAGGGCACACTTGCTTCACATTAAAATATCCAGAAGTGACAGGCGTAGATGAAGTTCAACAAGCCCGCATCTATGCAGAAAAATTTGGTTTAAGATTAATTGAAGTGCCAGTAACCTTTCAAGATGTCTTAGATTTTCAAGACGATTTGATGTTACAAAAGGGTGAACCATTATCACCAATTGAAATTGGTCTATATAAAATGGCTATCCGGGCTTTAGATTTTGGTTTAGAAAATCTAATTACTGGTTCAGGCGTTAATTTCAATTGCTTTGCTGCCTTTTAGCATAACTTTTAAAGCAAAAAAGCGTTTTGGTGGTAATTTTCAAACAAACCCGCAAATTCATATTTATTTGGATAATCTTCTAAAATTGCTGCCTTAATTTTATCAAAATCTTCTAGATATGCTGCGGTATCAATATCATCATCCCAAGGTATAAAGCCTTGATGTCTTATTGCACCTAGCATTGTTCCATGCATTAAATAAAAGGGAATTTTTCTTTTTCGACATGCTTGATAAATATCATCAAAGATTTCTAGTTCAACATCCTTTAATAGTTGGAGTTTTTTATCGCTGAGAAGATACTCATTTAAATTATTAGTTAAAACATTTTTTGTAGATTTCATTTTCAACCTCGAAAGTATTATATAGAGATAATACTTAATTTTTAAGTCGATAACACTAATTGATTGTTTTATGCAGAATAATTGTATAAATAAATAATAATGTATTATGCAAAACTTGCATTCCCAATTGCGTACTCACTTGATATTTGTTAAAATAAGGCGAGGTAAACGAAGATGAATTTAAAAGAAATACGCAAAAACTGCAAATTAACTCAAAAAGAAGCTAGTGAAGTTATCGGCATGCCTTTACGCACATATGTATTGTATGAACAAGATGAAATCCACGCTGATCAACTTAAATTAGAAAGAATTAAAGAAAAATTGATGGAATATATCGCTAAAGATACATCAATTTTAAAAGATAAAATTTTATTAATTACGGGTGGAACCGGATCTTTTGGGCACGCTGTTGTTGATCGTTTTCTAAATACTGATATTAAAGAGATAAGAATTTTATCGCGCGATGAAAAGAAACAAGATGATATGCGAAAAGCATACAATAATGAAAAATTAAAATTCTATATTGGGGATGTGAGAAATTTAGATTCAATTATCGATGTCTTTAGAGGTGTTGATTATTGTTTTAGCGCAGCTGCTTTAAAGCAAGTGCCTTCTTGTGAATTTTATCCAATGGAAGCCGTTAGGACCAATGTCTTAGGTTCAGATAATGTCATCACCGCCTGTGTGCGTAATCATGTTAAAAAAGCCATTTTCTTATCAACCGATAAAGCCGCTTACCCCATTAACGCGATGGGTATTTCAAAAGCTTTAATGGAAAAAAATGTTATTGCTCGCAGCCGTCAATTATTAGAGGGTGATACAATCTTATGTTTAACTAGATATGGTAATGTTATGGCGAGTCGCGGCTCAGTCATCCCCTTATTCTTAAATCAAATTCATGAAGGCAAACCAATTACTATTACTAATCCCAATATGACGCGCTTTATGATGACGCTTGATGATGCTGTCGACTTAGTGCTCTATGCTTTTGAACATGGAGAGCAAGGCGACTTATTCGTGCAAAAAGCTCCATCAGCCACTATTGATACTTTAGCGAAAGCTATCATTAATTTAACAAATAGTGAGACCGGTGTAACTTATATTGGCACGCGACATGGCGAAAAATTATATGAAACACTCGTCACCCAAGAAGAGATGCTCAAAGCCATTGATTTAGGTAATTTCTTTTGTATTAAAGCTGATAATCGCGATTTAAATTATGATAAATATTTCTCTAAAGGCAACAAAGCATTAAATTTAGGGGAAAGTTATACTTCGCATAACACAAAGCGACTAGATGTAAAAAGCATGGAAGAATTATTAAAGAAATTAGAGCTTTTTGGTGGACCAGTTAAACAACATGAATAAAGGAGACTAATAGCAATGAAGAACTTTCTTAGTAATGGCAAAATCAAATTATTAATTATTGTTGGCACTAGACCTGAGATTATTCGTTTATCATCAATCATTAATAAATGTCGCGAATATTTTGATACTCTTTTAGTTCATACTGGTCAAAATTATGATTATTCTTTAAATGGTATCTTCTTTAAAGATTTAGGAATTGCTGAACCTGATATTTATCTTGACGCTGCTAGAGATGATTTAGGTGCAACAATTGGAAATATTATTGCTAGGTCCTATCAAGTGATGGTGGAAGTAAAGCCTGATGCCTTATTAATTCTTGGTGATACGAATAGTTGTTTATCCGCTATCAGTGCTAAAAGGCTACATATTCCTATCTTCCATCTAGAAGCTGGTAATCGCTCGAAAGATGAATGTTTACCCGAAGAAACTAACCGCCGCATCGTTGATATCATTAGTGATGTTAACCTCGCTTATAGTGAACACGCTCGTCGCTATTTAATTGAATGCGGCTTTCCTAAAGAAAGAATTTATGTGATTGGTTCACCAATGACGGAAGTATTAACTAATCATCTATCTAAAATAGAGCAAAGCGATATTTTAAAAAGATTAAATTTAACGAAGAATAAATATATATTATTAAGCGCGCATCGCGAAGAAAATATTGACACTGATGAAAATTTTTATTCATTATTTAACGCTATTAACGCCTTAGCAATTAAATATGATATGCCGATATTATATTCGTGCCACCCTAGATCAAAAAAGAAATTAATGAAAACAAACTTTCAACTTGATCCTCGAGTCATTATGCATGAACCATTAGGGTTCATTGATTATAACAATTTACAATTAAATGCTTATTGTGTAGTGTCTGATAGTGGAACATTACCTGAAGAAAGTTCCTTCTTTACTTCAATTAATCATTCCGTTGCTGCCGTCTCAATCCGCACCTCAACTGAGCGACCCGAAGCCCTTGATAGTGCTTCCTTTGTCCTTGCGGGCATTAATGAAAAAAGTTTATTACAAGCCGTGGAAGTCGCGACTAAAAATAAGAATGGTAATGGGGTATGCCAAGATTATCTAGCTTTAAATGTTAGTGATAAAGTGATTAAAATCGTCCAATCTTATGTTGATATCGTCAACAAAATGGTTTGGAGAAAAAGATAATGCTTAAGATATTAGTAACTGGATCAAAAGGCTTTATTGGTGAACATCTTGTTAATTTGTTAAAGCAACAAAATTATGTTGTTTTAGAATATGATTTAAATTCCACTCTTCATGAATTAAATGACTATTTAATTAAATGTGATTTGATTGTTCATCTCGCTGGTGTTAATCGCCCCTTAAATAAAGAAGAATTTTATCGCGGGAATTTTGATTTAACGAAATATCTTGTGAAAACTTTAAAGCAACATGATAAAAAAACACCGATTATATTTTCTAGTTCCATTCAAGTGACCCTCGATAATGATTATGGTAAATCTAAAAAATTAGCGGAAGATCTTCTCTTAAATAGCGGCTTACCGGTTTATATCTATCGCTTAAATAATGTTTTTGGACCTAAATGTAAACCTAATTACAATTCAGTAGTCGCGACTTTTTGTTATAACATCGTGCATGATTTAGCTATTAATATTCATGATGAGAATCGTCTTGTTTATTTTAATTATGTTGATGATGTCATTAAGGAATTTTTAAAGATTATTAATTCTAACAATCATCAAGGTCAAAAAGATCTTCTATCTTTAGCAAACACATATGAATGCTCTATCGGCAAATTAGCGAATTTAATTTATTATTTTAAGCAAGAAATAACATCTAGCCGTCATCTACCCTTAATTCATGATGAATTTGAATTAAAATTATTTAAAACATTTTGTTTCTATTTTAGTGATGAAGGTTTTACTTTTAATTACGCCTCTGATGAGCGAGGTTATTTCCTCGAATTATTTAAATCTCGTAAGTATGGACAAATTAGTGAAAATATGTCATATCCTGTAATTAAAAAAGGCGGGCATTATCATACATATAAAGAAGAAATCTTTTACACCGTGATTGGTAAAACTAAAATTATCCAACAAAATATTAATAGTGGGGAAATAAGTGAAAACATCGTCGATGGTAATCATCCGCAATTAATTAATATTAAACCTCTTTATACCCACACAATTGAAAACATTGGTCAAGATAATTCTTATACTTTGATGTGGATTAGTGAAATTTATCAGCCACAAACAGCGGATACATTTCGTCAAGAGATAATAAATAACTAATTTTTATTTAATAATGGCTTTTTGCGGGGTTTTACTTGCAAAATCATAGTTTTTTATAATATATATTTTTGTTTATTGGTAATTTATTTTGTGAATCTTATATAACTTTTGCGAAATCCCTAATAATTAATTTTCTTTTATATTGTTCCCTATATAAACAAATTATCGTCGATATATTCTTGCTTATCTTCATGGCTCTATTGAGTTATTACTAATAATAATTTATAATTCAAGTCATTAGATATATCAAAAATATATCTATCAGCTAGATATGATTAATAAAAGATTATTTATTACCAATGGCTTAATATATTTCACTTTTATCCTTGCATTTATTTTTACATCTAATTTAGCCATCTTTGATTTTGGAGCGTATAATCGCCCTTTTTCAACAGTTGAATATTCTTTACTTTTTAGCGTTCTTACTATTCTAATTGGTTTAACTTTATATCTCGAATTTAAGAAAAACAATATTCGGCCAAACTATCTTGTTCTCATCTTATTTTTAGGATTATTTATCTCTAATATCATCGCAACCTTTTTAGTGCCCTCAAATGTCGATATTACCTTTGTGGGCACGGATGGTTTAACTTATATTACTAATGTCACATCTTCTCTAAGTGATCGAATTTATAATATCTTAAATAATGGTGTCACCATTTTATTAACATATTTCCTCTTCTTTATTTTGCCCCATAAATTCCATTATCGAAAGCAATTAAATTATTTGTTTTACGCTGTTACAATCTTTACTATCGTTATTATTGCTTATACTTTTTTTGCTGAACTTGAAACTTATCGGACGATTTGGGATGGTCTAATTCGCGGGTTAGATGTTGCCTATCAAAAAGTTAAATCAATCTTTATTAATGGCAATAATTATGGTTTTGTCATTTTATTAGGTATTATCGCTTTAATTTATTTAAATAATAATCGCCCGAATGTTATCTGGTATCTCTTAATGATTGTTTTTTATTTAGCGATGATTTTCTCTTTATGCAAAACGACAATTGCTATTGCCACGATAGTTTTGCCATTTTATATGATCGCGCGCTCAATCGTGACGATGAAAAAACATCAAATTCGTAATATCTTTCTTTTAGTTACTCTTTTATCAATCATCACTGCTTTTGTTATTATCGTTGGCCTATCAACTAAATATGATAATTTACCGATTTTAAAGCAAATCAATTTCTTCTTAAATGACATTTTTAAAGATCATGGTACATCAACGATGGATTCTCGCGGCTATTTATGGTCGCTTGGTTATCAAATCATTAAGCAATTCAATTTATTTATTGGGGTCGGGAAGAATCAATTTGGAGAATTGCTCTCTAATATGCAAGACGGCAACGGTCAATCATTAAATAATTTAATCTATGTTCATAATGGTTATTTAAATATTTTAGGTGAAGGCGGACTTTTATTAGCCTTCTTTTCCTTAGGAATGTTTATTTATGTTTTATATGTTGCGATTAAAACCTTTAAATATGATAAAAATATCGTCTTTTATAGCGCTTTAGGTTATGCGATTTTATTTGTCTATATGTGGGCAGAAACCCCCGCCTTTATTTTTGCCTCTTCTTTAGAGCACTTCTTATTTATTGCAATGATTAATTTACCATTATTTAGTCGTTATTATTATTTTAATCACCCTTATTATAATCACGAAATTCTTTATTATGGTTTAAATGATGAATTATATCAGGTCAAAGAAGATAATAATTTTAGTTTAATTAAACCATTCTCGTTTATTCTTCTTCCCTTATTAGGTGTCGCTTTATCGTTTTTATTTTATTTAGCAATTACTAACAATATATCTTGGATACCGTTTTATAGTGTTTTAGGTATAACTTTATTCCTCTTATTAGTGTTACCAATCTTTTTAGAAGGTATTCGTTACCGTGTTAAAAAACTAAAAATAAATAAAAAGAAATTCTTTCTTGAATGTTATCTTGTTCCATTTATTTATCTTATTAGTGTTCTCTTTATTACTAATCTTGTCTTTTATTTATTACCTAATCCCACCTTTACTATTTTATGTTATGTAACAATTTTACTTGTTGTTATTTTTTATGCTTTAAGTGCGTTAATTAAACCTTTAAATCATTTATTAGGCGTGAATGCTTTCTTTAATCATCTCAATAACCTCTTTATTAAAATTTATTGTCGTGGAATTAAAAAAGATCTTAGTCAAAAGATTGAAATTAATCCTTATACTCCTGATGAAAAGCGGCATCTATTATTAATTGCTCCTAAAAAGACTTATCACCTAGATGAAATTATTACTGGCATAACAAAAATGAATTTTGTTGTTGAAGTCTATTCAAACGATTTAATCTTAAATAAATTTGAAAAATTATTAGTAAAAATTAATCCTAATTTAATCTCTTATCAAAGCGAGCTATATTTAGAAGATATCGCCATTAAAGTTTTAAATAAAAAATATACCCATATCGTTATAATCGATGAACCTTATTTAAATAAGCGTTTATTAAAGAATCTATTTTTAACTCACCTAAGCGCGCATAAGATTTATTTAAGGTGGCATAAGATGAATCGCTCACGCGCTTTTATTAAATTATTTGATAAAGCTTATTTAGTGGCAAAAGAAAAAGCTAAACAAAAGAAATATTATCATCAAATTGAACAATTCGCCTCGACAAAATTTTTAATTAATCATCAAGAAAATAATCAATTTGTCTACGGCAATTTATTAACTAAAAATAATCTTAATTTACTCAATAAACTCAATGCTTATTTAGTTAATCCTTTAAGCGGTTATTTTGTTAAAGAAGGCTATGATTTGCATCAATTCGCGACGCCTGATTTTTTAATTAAATATCATGGTCACGCGCATTATGAAAAATCTTTCGCGGATGTTTATCAAACTTTTGTGAACGCTAAATATGTGTTGTTATTAGAAAAGAATAATTATTTCATTATTCATAATTATTTAATTGAAACATTATATTCTTATCGCAAAATTATTGTGCCTTATCTAGAACAATTAACTTCCGATGAATTATATCAAGAAAATAATCTTTATCTTTATGATCAAATATTAAATTATGATCATCCTTTCTTCCGCGATAATTATCGCTTATTTCCGCAAGAAATTTATCGACGATATCATATTAACCAATTCTTAAAAGAAGTATTAAAATAGAAACGAGGATTATAAAATGATTAAAGAAATTGTTCCAAATGTTTATGGCTTATTTCTCGCAAATAAGGATGAAAAGACTTTTGAAGGAGTTTTGCCTTTAGAAAAGGGAATGAATTACAATTCCTATTTAATTAAAGCGCAGGATAAATATATTTTATTTGATACCGTTGATAGTTCAGTGATTGATGAATTTCAACAAGATTTAAATACTTTATTAGGTGATCATCCCCTTGATTATTTCTTCATTCAACATTTAGAAAGCGATCATTCTGCTTTTGCCTATCACATTATTAAAGATCATCCAGGTGTTGAAGTGATTACTTCACCATTAGGCTTTAATATTTTAAAGCGCTTCTTTGATTTAGATGGTCTATCTTTTAAGACTCATCTTATTAAAGATAATGAACATATAGTGATTGGTGATCGCGAATTTATTACTATGACCGCTATGATGGTCCATTGGCCAGAAGTCTTTGTGACTTATGACACAAAAGACAAAATCTTATTTTCCGCGGATGCTTTTGGTAGCTTTAATCATCTTGATCAAGATGTTTTTACTTCCGCTTTTAATTATGAAGAAGTGTGGTTAGCACCCGCGCGAAGATATTACACTAATATTGTTGGTAAATATGGCCCCCAAGTCCTTTCCTTATTAACGAAAGCAAAAGATCTTGAAATTAAATATCTTTGTCCTTTACATGGCCCAGTCTTTGATAACTTAAAAGACATTAATTTTATTATTAATAAATATCTTTTATGGGCAGCCTATCAAGCAGAAGAAGCAGGTGTTTTAATCTTATCCGCTTCGATTTATGGCCATACTTATCAAGTAGCGCAGAAGATTTATCAAACTTTATTAGATCATCATCTAAATGCTTGTTTAATTGATTTAAATACCGTCGATGTTTCTTATGCCTTAAGTTCGTCCTTTATTTATCAAAAAATTGTTTTATGTGCTTCAACCTTTAATATGGGTATCTTTACTTCGATGGAACATTATTTACATGATATGAATAATCATCTAGTAAAGAATAAAAAATATTATTTAGTAGAAAATGGTTCTTGGGCGCCTAGTAGTGGCCGCTTAATGAAAGAATTAATTAGTCGCGTTCCTGGTAATGAAATTGAAGAAGAAATTTACACTATTTGTAGTGCGCATCATCTTCAAGACGATGAACGCTTAAATAATTTTATTCAAAAGATTATCAATTCCTAAGGAGGATAAAATAATGCTTGAAAAAATTGATACCTTAATTGAAAAAGCCCGTCTTAAAAAGGTAGCTATCATTGTCGTTTTAGCCGCAACTAGTCTATCATTTCTCTTTTATTTAATTGGCTATATCTCTGCCTGGGCAATTAATGGTTTTAGTTTAACTACTTTCTTCCCCTTTCTCCTTTATCTTATCTTAGCGACCTTTGTCATCGTGGCTCTATTGCTTAATCGTGGGACTTTAATTAAGACGGCGGTGGCCTTATTTATTCTTGCGGCTGGGGTTTTGTCATTTATCAATTTAGCGGATGGTGAGATTATTTCCTTATGTTTTGATGTGGCTGTTCGACAATATTTTTGGGCGCATGGTGCTGCTTCTATCTTCGCTTTAATTGTGTGCATTTTTAATGTCATCATTACCGCCTTATTTATTGTTGCTTTTTTCTTTGGCAAAAGAGCGTTAAATTTATTTGGCTTTTTAGGTGGCGTTATTAATATTATTTTTGAATGTTTCGCCTTCTTATTTGTTTTGATCTGCACGATTATTTTAGGAGTGAATCAGAACGCAATTCCTGGTGTGGTTGATGCTTATTGGCCAATGTTAATTATTTTCTTAGGCCATATCTTTGCCTTAAGCGCTTTGACCTTTGTTTTGCTAAGAGCTTACGATATCGATCTTGGTAATTTCTAAGTTTTAATTCATTTTTACTTCTAGATTTACTTCTAGATTTTTGCCATTTTACTTCTAGGACTTCTAGATGATGAATACTTCATCGCGATTTGTTAAATAAGTATCAGCCTTATTGGAAACATCTTTTTCTAAAAGATGTTGATTCACTAACTTACCGAGGATGTCGTTTCTTAAATAAGAAGATATTTTAATACCAAGTAAAGCCGCTATTTCCGATATCGTCTTCTTTTCATAATAACAATAACTTAGGATTTTTCTTTCTTTTTCACTTAGTTGATAACCATTATTTGTTTGGAGTTTTAGATCTGTTGTTGTGCTTTTAATTACGCCAGAAGCAAAATTAACATTTGGCATTGTCAAAGCAAAAAATGAAGAATCGGCATTGACAAATGGTTGATGATTTCGATCATAAAGCGAATATTCTTCCTCAATTAAATCAAAGCCACTGCCTTTTTGTTCCATATATTTTATTAATCTTAATATTTCCGAAATTAAAGGGTTTCTTCTAGTAGGAAGAATTGAGGCAATATCATATTCATTCTTTAATTCGCGATAATTTAATAAAGATCCCGGTGAAACAATTTCTAAACGATCAGGATAAATATTTATTTCAATTGGAGCATTTAAATAATAATTCTTATGAGCGTAAGCATTAATAATACCTTCAAATACCGCGCGTTGAGGATAAGAATAAATTGTTTCTCGCCCACGATTTTTCTTCTTTTCTAGTGTGTAATTATATTTGTTGATAAAATCTAATATTAAGTCGATATTTTCTAAAATATTTTTATTTAAATCACCACTTGTGAGGTATTTTTTGCCGCCTTTAGATACATTGAACCAATATTGACAAGTCGTTAATGTTTCTTCAAGGTGGAGATTATCTTGGAATAATGTCGCTCCGCGGGCTAAAAAACCTTCTTGATCAAAAAAGCCGATTGAGGAAAGAATCTTTTCATTTAATGCTTCACCATTATTTTCGTAATATACCTTGTAAAGTTTAGTAAAGTTATTTTTATCAAATTTGATATCAGTTTTTTCTTTATCATATGGATACATGGCCTTATTAGCAAATAAAGCATTCATTTGGCTAGGGGTTGCTAAAGAGGTGCGACCTTCTTCGCGAATAAAGACGCTCGAAAAACCATTAAATTTTAAATAATATATTTCATTTCGTTTAGTGATGTTTATTTTTAAAATGTAGAGTTTTTTATCATCATGTAAAAAAGGTAAATATTCAAAATTATAGACGATAGGGGGATAAATATGTTCTTTAACTTCGCGAATAAATAATTGTACTTGTTCATCAATTATTTTACTTGTTAACCCACTTTTAGCGACATCACTTTGATTGACTCCGATATATAAGGATCCACCTAAAGTATTCGCAAATCCAACAACCGTTTTTAACCAAGATAAGGCCTTATCTCCGCTATTAAGGATTTGCTTCAATTCTGTCGTTTTTGTTTCTAATTCTGGTATTTCTAATAATTCTCTTTCTACCATAATCACTCCTTTGCTAGTACATATTATATCTTAAATCATTATCAACTTCTAGATTTACTTCTAGATTTTTGCCATTTTACTTCTAGAACTTCTAGAAGATGAAAATAGCTCTTGATGTTAATAGTCAAAATCTTACTGGCAAAATAATAATTAATCTCTTAGTAATATTATTTTTTAATAACAAAAGGTTATAATTAGGCATTACGCAAGCATTTACCTATTAAAATTATTAAATTTTAGTATATAATAACCTTCCCGCTGAGGAGAGGGAAAATTATGAAACAATTATCATCATTAATTAAATTATTATCAATAAGTGCAGCCTTAATCTTATCAAGCTGCGATTTTATCAATATAGATTCTAGCAGTAATAGTGTTACCACTAGTGAAGAAAGTATTACTAATAGTGAATCTACTAGTGAGGTCACTAATGAATTAATGCATTTATCTATTACTAATTCTCAAAGCCAATATTATGTTGGTGATATCTATTTAGCTAATAATCATTTAGTAGTTAAAGCCCATTATTCTAATGGTGATCAAATCACCTTAAATTATGATGAAAATGGGACAACTGGTTATTCTTTAAGCGCCTATCAAGCAATTAATCATCAAGCAATTAATTTAAATGAACCTTTTTTAACTGCTGGTTTAGTTTATCTTAAGGCATCATATCTAGGCATAACTAGCGAAGAAATATCATTAAATATCATTAATCAAGATACACCTATCGTCTATGTCCAAAATATTATATCTGATGTTGTTTCTTTAACTTTAGATGAAGGTGAAAGCCAAACAATCGCAGTGACGGTTTTACCGCAAAATGCGACTAATAAGATTTTAAATTATAGTTCGAGTGATACGAAAGTCGCGACCTTTTCTAATGGGGTAGTTAAGGCAATTAAGCAAGGTAACGCTATTTTAACAATCGCCTCTAGTGATGGTAGTAATGTTACTTTATCTATTCCTTTAACGGTTAATGAAGTTGTTAGTGATAACGAAGGTTATTATCGCTATCAAAATCCTTTAAAACACACTGTGAAAGATTATCAAGATTCAATGGGTTATGATTCTTTATATACAACCGGTGAACAAAAACTTTTAATTGTCCCTGTTAAATTTAGTGATGGTCCTGCTTTCACTAATGAGATGTTAAATAATCTTGAGATTGCTTTCTTTGGGGACGCTAGTGAGACAAATTATTGGGAAAGCGTTAAAAGTTACTATGAAAAATCAAGTTATGGTCAACTCACCTTTAGTGGTGAAGTTACTTCCGTTTTAAATATTAATATTTCTTCGTCGACATTTGCTACTAGATATAATAGTGAATACGAAAATGGTGTTGAAACTTATATTAGTGAACAATTTTATCGTCAGGCCGATAGTGCCCTCTTAAAAGAATATGACGCTGATAATAATGGCCATGTGGATGCAACGGTCTTTATCTATTCAAATAGTTATGGTGATTATAGCGATAGTGAAGCCTATCAAAATGCTTTCTGGGCTTGGGTTTTTTATATTAGTAATGCGGCCAATTTAAATAAGCCGACGATCGCTAATTATATGTGGGCGTCCTATGACTTTTTATTAGAAGGCACTTCTAGCGGTCTAGATACCCATACTTATATTCATGAAACTGGTCATTTATTAGGTTCAGATGACTTTTATAGTCGCGATAGTTATGATCCGGTCGGCTCATTAGAAATGCAATCTTATAATGTTGGTGATTTATCAATCTTTTCCAAATTCCAATTCAATTGGGTTGAGCCTTATTTATTAGATGCCACTATCGATGAGGTGGAAATTCCCCTTCGTTCGAGCGCCTTATATGGCGATGCTATTTTAATTAATGATAATTGGAATGGCGGTAGCGGCGATGAATATTTATTGATTGAATACTATACACCTGAAGGGAATAATACTTTAGATAGCAAAACGGCCTATAATGGTCGCAATCGAATGTATACTGAAACTGGTTTAAGAATCTATCATGTGGATGCTAGACTAGTTAAAATAGAAGTCGATAATTGGGGATATTATACGACTTATGGTTATAGCGATGAAATTAAAGATGATGGTTATGTTTATTTCCCCGGCGCTTCTAACTATTACACCCAATTGAGTTATTTAGATTCCCCTTATAATAGCGTCTATAAATTAGTGGAAATCATTCAGGCTAATGTCACTTCTAGTAGTGATCGCGATTCAGTTAAAAACGGCGGAGATGTTTCAAATGCTTCTTTATATCAAATAGGCGATAAATTTACTCCTGCCTCATATTATTTCTATAATGGTTATAATAAATTTAACGATAATAGTAATATCGGTTATACCATCGAACTTGTAAAAGAAAATAGTGGGGTTGCTACCGTTAAAATAACAAAAATTTAATTACTTTTATTTAGCTTATCGATTACTTCTTTTAAAACATCTGGTGCGTTTGTGGTGATGACATCCGCGCCTAATCTAACTAAATTTTCCATTTGTTTTTGATCGTTAATTGTCCAATAAATTGTTGAAATGTTTCTTTGATTAGCGATATCAATTAAATCTTTTCTCGCTAAATTAATCCCGGAAAAGGAATATTGCATCTGAATGCCATGATATGGTGGCAAATAGAAACTTGATACGCCTAAGACGGCTGTGCCAACATAGGGAACGATGTTGTAGCCTAGTGGCGAAACATACATATCGTGATATGTATCAGCAATATATTTAATTACTGGATCATCAAATGAGATAATCATCGTTCTATTTTGATACCATTTATTTTCTTCTTGATTTAATAGTGCATGCAGATAATCTGCGGTTTTGATTGCTTCCTCGCCCGTTTCCTTTATTTCGATAAACAATTTAAATTCTCTTTTTCCTTTATATTTATTCAAGAAACCAGTTAAGGTCATAATCGTTAGACCATCATTTTCTGCTTCTTGTAGCGATAAATTGCGGTAGGGATATAAATTATCTCGACTCAAGAAATTAATCCCTAAATTATATTCTCTTAATTCCTCTAACGTGTGCTCTTTTATATAGATAGGATCTTCTTCCTTTTCTTCTAAAATTCCCGTGCGATTAATTGTGTCATCGTGGTTAATAACATAGACATTATCTTTCGTTTTATGAATATCGATTTCGATAATATCCGCATAAGTAGTTTCTAAAATGACATGGTCAAAAGCTTTTTCGGTATTTTCGGGATTAAGAAAAGCTCCGCCGCGATGCGCGCTTATTAAGGTTACATCATTTTTTTTAAAAGGATTAACTCCTTCGACCACAGCCTTTTTAGGTATCATATTAATCACCATAAAGAACGTTAAAATAAAAGCAAAAATACTCGATGTAATAATTAGGGCTTTCCTTTTCTTTGTCACATTCTTTCCTCTTTTCCTTTTTAATTATAACAAATAATAAAAAGGCGGCGAAGAGTAATTCGCCACCTAATAGTATTACTTATTATTTAACTATTATTCTGCTTTATTTCTTTTACGGAAAGTAATGAGAATTGTAGAACCTAACGCAACAACAACTATGAGTGGTAAAACAATATAGAGAATTGTGTAATTACTATTGTTATTTAATACCGTATTAGCGTTTGCAACAGTAACATCTCGGCCGATGAAGTTGTTATAGCCGTATTTACGGATGATGTATTCATATCTTTCGATGAATTTTTCAATATCAGTATAAATTTCATCACCTAACACCGTTTCTTTTAAAATGTTTTGTTGTTCTTCGTCTAAAGCATTATACTCACTTTCGAGTTCGTTCCAAGTGCTTTCTTGTACATCTAAAGCCTCACATTCTGCTATTAAACGAGTGTTAGCGCTTGTAACATAATTTCTAACTGCTTCCATATCAGGATCAGCTATTTCAATAATAATTTTATCAAGATACGTAGTCGAACCTGCGTCTTTTACATCAAAATATTTTGCGCCTGGCACTTGTGTCTCTACATCATATACCCAGTAATTGCCAACTAATGTATTAGTCAATTTTTCGCTCGCAGATGTGACACCAGCATAAACATTTGGCTCCGTATCACCTTTAATTGATATTCTTTTAATTGGATTAAAATATTCGACTTTATTCCTAATAGAACCTTTGTCCCTTTGCATTTGAATCTGAGCCGAACCGTTCTTTAAATAAGATTGATTAGTAACGAAAGTGTAATTACCAACGACATGGTCGCCGTTATTATTAACATAACTACTACTATCGAATCCTAAAGTTGCGGCAGTTAAAACATGATCGGTTTCGACGTATGCTTGAAGCGCTTCAACAGTTAATGTTGCGTGACCGTTGACATTTTCGTCTGCCACACAGGTTGCAATAATATTAGCAGTCCCATTTCCAGTAATAGTTACTAAACCTGTATTGGCATCGACAATTGCAACACTCGTATCAGAGGACGACCATATAACTGTTTTGTTTGTTGCTTCTTCTGGTAGAACAGTTGCGGTGGCTTGAGTTGTTTTACCTAAACTTGTAAAACTATTTTCTGCTAGAGAAACTGTGACAGTAGTGGGCAAAATTACTTCAACAAGAGAAGTGTACGTAACACTTAATGTTTCTATTCTTAATTGTTCGTAATTACTACTATCATCTTTATAACTATTTTGAATAACGACAGATTTTGCATCGTTTAAAATGAAATTCATCGTCACAGCAGAAGTCATTGTTTGATAGCCATCAGTAGGTTTTGATGTGCCAGAGAAAGCAACCGCTCCATTTGCCTCAGTACTTTCTTGGTATGTGATATCAGATCCATATTTGCTATCTGTTGCAGTTATTTCAATATTATTTATTACTGCATTATTATTCGTTTCAAAACGAAGATAGTGTCCAGCGTACATTCTAGGGCGAGCAATATACTCACTATTGACATTAGTTTGACTATTCCCTTTGTTTTGTGTAATTGTTATAACATTGTCTAAATTCCACTCAATTGCACCATCAGAAAATGTTCCAGCCGTTAAATTAACAGCGCTTTCTACCGGTTCATTAGCAGCATCCACCTTCATTACTTCGTTAACGCTGCTACTTCCTATTCCAACTAGCATCGCTAAACCCAAAGTAAGAGCAAAGATACTTTTGAGTTTGTTTGATAATCTCATAAATACTTCCTTTCTTTTTTGTTAATTAATGAATAAATATTCACCTGAAGATTAGGATTTTCCTAGTAGATAACAGAATATTAAATAATACCAGCCGTTAATTTTGTTAGTTGTTTTTAATTGCTTTTATCTGTTGTTAATTAATTATTTAGTTAATTGAAAACATCTATTAATTAATTATTAATAATTAATTGTCCTATGATTAATTATATTGGAGGATTAAGTATGATTTATGCGTATATTAGAGTTTCAACTGATAAACAATTTATGGACAATCAATATTTTGAAATAACAGAGTTCGCTAAAAGAGAAAATATTCATATCGACAAATTTATTTCAGAAGAAGTTTCGGGTGCGAAAGATTATCACAATAGAAACTTAGGTAAATTGCTTAAGAAATGTAAAAAAGATGACATTTTAATATGTTCAGAATTATCAAGATTAGGAAGATCTCTATTTATGATTATGGACATTTTAAGTTTATGTTTATCTAATGGCACGCAGGTATGGACAATTAAAGAAAATTATCGTTTAGGTGATGACATTTCATCAAAAGTCTTAGCGTTTGCATTCGCCCTATCTAGTGAAATTGAAAGAAAACTTATATCAGAAAGAACCAAAGAAGCACTTAAAAGGGTTAAAAACGAAGGGAAAATCTTAGGAAGACCACCAGGAAGCAAGAATAAAACATATAAATTAGATGGAAAAGATATCTACATCGATAAATTATTAGCAAAAGGTTTCAAGAAAAAACAAATAGCAAAGAAATTAAAAATTCACCCGAATACTCTCTATATCTATTTAAGAAATAGAAATGCTTTGTAGACAAAAATATAAGTATATTAATACTTACTTGATTTAGGCAATTATAGTGTTATCATATTGATGTAGCAGACAAAAGAAGAAAATTATGCATTCGACAAATTATTATTCTCTGTCAATATTTGTTATGTTGATCGCTACAACGACAACAGAATCTTAAAAACCACTTTTTTAAGGGCCGATATTTTCTTTTAAGTTTTTGTTGTTATAAGCATAGA
>CASFQR010000010.1 GCA_949297275.1 uncultured bacterium
ATCACCTTTCTCATATGTGTATAACCTCCGTTATTAGATTATACATTTAGGACATTTTCCCTCGTAACTACTTAAGACATTATCACTTGGAACTTATACATTTTTTAATTAGATATTCGTTATTTTTGACAAAAGTAAATAATGATATTATTATTTACATTGATTAATTTAAGGAGATGATATAAATGCAAAAAGAAATTAAAAAATTAGAAAATTCCGAAGTTGATGTCCATGTGACTTTAGAAAAAGAAGAATGGCAAGAAGCGCAAGAAAAAGCTTTAAAAGAAATTACGAAAAACATGAACTTTAAAGGTTTTAGAAAAGGGCATGTTCCTGAACAATTAATTAAGGGTCGAGTTTCTAATCAAGAGATTTTTTCACGCGCGATTAATGATAAAGTGCAAGAAGTCTTTGAACGAGTTGTTGACGAAGAAAAATTTCGCCTTTTCGCTCGCCCTAGTTTTGATATTGCTAAAGTTAGTGAAGAGGAAGTGGAATTTGTTTTCCATCTCACTTTAGTTCCCGATGTAACTCTTGGTCAATATAAAGACTTAGGTATTGCTCGCGATAAAGTCGAAGTTAATGAAGAAGAAATCAATCACGAAATTGCTCATTTATTAGAAAATAGTGCGACTCTCCGCGTTAAAGACGATGTTGCTAAAAATGGCGATACTGTGGTCATTGATTTTGTTGGTTCGATTGATGGTAAGGAATTTGAAGGTGGCAAAGCTGAAAATTATGAATTAGAGCTTGGCTCAAATACTTTTATTCCTGGTTTTGAAGATCAACTTATTGGTCATAAAAACGGCGACGAAGTTGATGTAAAAGTAACTTTCCCGGAAAATTATGGGATGAAAGATCTCGCTAATAAGGAAGCCTTATTTAAAGTTAAAGTGCATGAAGTTAAAGAAAAAATTATGCCAGAACTTAATGAAGAAACTATTAAGGGCTTAAACATTAAAGATGTGGCGAACGAAGAACAATTAAAGGCTTATCAAAAAGCGCAGATTCTTGGAAGAAAAAATCACGATGCTGAACATAAATTATATGAGAGCATCATCGATCAAATTATTGCTGCTAGTGAAGTGGAAATTTCACCTAAATCTGTTGCTAGCGAAGTTGAAGGAATGAAAGAACGCCTCAATCAACAATTAGCCCAATCTGGTTTAAAATACGAAGATTATTTAAAAATGGTTAATCGAAAAGAAGAAGATATCAATCAAGAATTTGAAGAAAACGCTAAGAAGAATTTAAAACGCGTTTTAGTCATAGAAAAAATTGCTGAATTAGAAAAAATTAAAGTTGAAGACGATGAATTAGAATTTGAATTTGCTAAAATTGCCGATCAATATCATATGCCAATCGAACAGGTGAAAAGTGCTTTAGGGCAAGATATGGATAATTTCCGTGCGCAAGTTCGTTCACGCCGCATTCAAGATTTCTTAATTTCTCATAACGAAGCAAAATAACTAATTTTGGAAGGAGGTCTTTATAATGGCCGAAAATAACCACGAGAAAATTATTTTACCTCTTTTAATTACTCGCGATATGCTCGTTTTTCCTTCAAGGAAAGATGAACGCATCGATGCCGCAAGAAGTTTTTCAAAAGCTGCTATCGAAGCGAGCAGGGATACTGGTAGTTCATTATTATTTATTACTAGTCAACTGGATCCCGAAACAGAAAATCCTCAAAAGGATGATATTTTTGATATCGCCACTTTGTGTCGCATTGTTTCTTTTTCTGATAATGGCGATTATTATCGCGTTCGCGTCAGCGGGACTAACCGCTTTAAATTAACATCGGTCGGATTAGATAATAATGGCGGCTATTATGTTGCCGAAGGTTATCCTCTCGATGATGTTTATGGCGATGAAGAAGAACGCAAAGCTTTAGTGCGCAATATTGTTAAAACTTTCTCTAATGATCCAACTATTTGGAAAGATGTGCCTAAGTCGGTTACTAATTCGATTATGTCGATGAATTATGAAGCGAGTGAATTAGGTGACATTTTAGCGACTTATTTGCCGATGCGTCGCGAATTACGTCGAGAAATTTTAGGACAAGTTAACGTCAACGAACGTCTCAAATTAGTTTTAAGCGCGATGAATGAAAGAAAGCAAGAAGAAGAAATTGATTTAAAAATTCAACGCGATGTTGCCTCTTCAGCTGAAAAAGCTCAACGCGATTACATTTTACGTGAAAAATTAAAGGCTATTAAGCAAGAATTAGGCGAAGATAATATGGGGGATAGTGAAGAAGATATTAAAGAAAAATTAGAAAATAATCCCTATCCTGAACATGTTAAAAGAAAAGTTTTAAAAGAACTGCAACGTTATGATATGATGCCACAAGCTTCTTTAGAAGCTTCTTTAATCAAATCATATATTGATACTTTAATGGAAGTTCCTTGGTATCAAAAAACTGAAGATAATGATTCAATCGAAAATGTTCAAAAAATCTTAGATGAAGATCATTATGGGTTAGTTAATGTCAAAAAACGTATTGTCGAATATTTAGCGGTGAAGCAAATGACTGGTAATTTAAAAGCCCCGATTCTTTGCTTTTATGGTCCGCCAGGATGCGGGAAAACTTCTTTAGCTAAATCGATTGCTCGCGCATTGGGAAGGAAATTTTTTAAAGCTAGTTTGGGTGGAATTTCCGATGAAGCTGAAATTCGAGGTCATCGTCGCACCTATGTTGGCTCAATGCCTGGGCGCATCATTAGTGGAATGCGCCGCTCTGGTGTCATTAATCCCGTTTTCTTGCTCGACGAAGTAGATAAATTAGCTTCTTCTTATAAAGGGGATCCTTCTAGTGCTTTATTAGAGGTGTTAGATCCTGAGCAAAACATTGCTTTTAACGACAATTATTTAGAAGAGCCTTATGATTTAAGTAATGTATTATTTATCGCAACCGCTAACTATTTAGAAAATGTTCCGGCTCCTTTACGCGATCGTCTAGAACTTATTGAAGTTCCTTCTTATACCGAATTAGAAAAGATTCAAATTGCCAAGGAATTCTTGGTGAAAAAACAACTTTTAGCGAACGGCTTAAAAGAAGAACAAGTCTCTTTTGAAGATGAAGCGATTAAGTGCATTATTGAAAAATACACTCGCGAAGCTGGTGTAAGAGAATTAGAACGCAAATTAGCGAGCATTATGCGTAAGATTTGTGTGGAAATTTTAACGAATAAAGATGTCAAAAATATTGTTGTGACCGCTAGTGATGTGGAAAAATATCTCGGCATTGCAATTTTTGAAAATTCAAAAAAAGAAGTTAATGATCAAGTCGGGGTTGTCACTGGTTTAGCTTACACTGAATATGGTGGCGATATCTTACCAATTGAAGTTAATTATTTCCCTGGAAAGGGCCAATTGATTTTGACCGGCAAATTAGGTGATGTCATGAAAGAAAGCGCCTCGATTGCTTTAGACTACATTCGAGCAAACGCTGATAAATATCATATTGATAGTCAAATTTTTGAAAAGAATGATATTCATATTCATGTTCCCGAAGGTGCGGTTCCTAAAGATGGACCAAGCGCTGGTGTAGCAATAACGACTGCAATCATTTCATGTCTAACTCATCAAAGTGTTGATAATAATGTAGCGATGACTGGGGAAGTGACTTTGCGCGGTCATGCTCTACCTATCGGTGGTTTAAGAGAAAAATCTTTAGCAGCTCTTCGCAGTGGCATCAAAACAATTATTGTCCCTCGCGATAATAAAAAGAATGTTGATGAACTGCCAGAAGAAGTAAAGAATTCCTTAAAAATTGTCTTTATGGATAATGTCGATGACGCTGTTAAAGTAGCGATTCGACAATGAAAGAATTGAATTTTAATAATATAAAATTTATTACATCTTCCTTAGACGGGCAAATTAATTTTGCGCGTCTAAAGGAAGTTCTTTTTGTTGGTCGAAGCAATGTTGGTAAATCTTCCTTAATTAACGCTTTATGCAATCATAAAAGAATGGCCTATGTTTCTTCTTCCCCCGGTCATACGCGATTATTAAATTATTATTTAATCGATAACCAATTTTATTTGGTTGATAGTCCAGGTTATGGCTATGCTAAGCGCAGAAATAGCGAGATTTTATCTTATGGGAAAATGATGGAAAATTATTTAAAAAATCCTTATTTATCTTTAGTGATTTTCCTTTTAGATGGTCGCAGAGTTTTAAGCGAAGATGATATCTTGCTTTTAAATTATTTCAATCAATCTAAAATCAATTATCTAATTGTTTTAACTAAAGCCGATAAATTAAATCAAAGTTTAAAGGCGAAAGCATCAAATTATTTCAAAAATAATTGCCTGAGTAAAGAAATCCTTTTTGTTTCTTCCTCATCGAAAGTTGGAATTGCTACTTTGAAAGAAAAAATTATGAATTTTCTTGGTAGTGATTGATTTTATCAGTGATAAAATATAAGATATTTTTGTCCGAGGAAAAAAGAAGTTAATTAGGACTACCTTTTAGAGAATCTAGGATGGTGGAAGCTAGATAGGCAAGCTAATTATGGTCGCTTTTAGAGGACAGATGGGTTCGCCCTTTATAGCGTTATAAGAGCATATTAATCATTTAATATGAATTAAGGTGGTACCGCGTGAAAGACGTCCTTAAAGCGCGGCTTTTATTTTTTTAGGAGAAGAAAATGTTAGAAAAAAATTTCCTTCATCAAGAAGTAGAAAAAGACAAATATGATTTTTGGAAAAATAATAATTATTTTTTAGCTGGAGTTGATCTTAGTAAACCAGCGTTTTCCATGGTGATTCCGCCACCGAATGTGACAGGTAAATTACATTTAGGTCACGCTTGGGACGAGACGCTACAAGATATTATTGCCCGTTATAAAAGAATGCTAGGATATGATGTTTTATATTTGCCTGGCACTGACCATGCTATCCATGAACAATTCGCTAAAATTGGTATTTCAGTTGATTATACGCGCGAAAGATTCACCCTTGATGAAGGTTTATCAAAAGCCGTCAAAAAAGTTTTTGTTTCTTATTATCAAAAGGGTTTAATTTATCGCGGTGAAAGAATTATTAATTATGACCCAGTATTACATACTGCCTTAAGTAATATTGAAGTTATCTATAAAGAAGATAAGGGAAAAATGTATTATTTCCGTTATCAAGTGATTGGGAAAGATGAAACTTTAATCGTCGGCACAACGCGACCAGAAACGATGTTTGGTGATGAAGCTATTTTTGTTAATCCTAGCGATGAAAGATATCAACATTTAATTGGTGAATCGGTAATTAATCCCGCTAATCATCAGCCGTTAAAGATTTTAGCTGATAGTTATGTTGATAAGGAATTTGCCTCTGGGGCCATGAAATGTACACCCGCCCATGATCCTAACGATTTTAATTTAGCAAAAAAATATCATTTACCAATTACTCGCTGCTTAGATTTTGATGCCAAAATGATGGCTAATGCTGGAGAATTTGTTGGCTTAGATCGTTATGAATGTCGACAAAGATTAGTTGAAAAAATCGCCAGCGAAGGTAATTTAGTTAAAATTGAAGATATAGTTCACCAAGTCGGTCATAGCGAAAGATCGGATGCGATTGTTGAACCGATGGTAATGAAACAATGGTTTGTTAAAATTAAACCGCTCGCCGAGCAAGCTTTAGCAAAAAGTACCGTAAAATTTTATCCATCACGCTATTATGAAACTTTTAAAAGATGGATGGAAAACGCTGATGATTGGTGCATTTCTCGTCAATTATGGTGGGGACATCGCATTCCGGCTTATTATGATGAGCAAGGTAATGTTTTTGTTTCCGAAGAAGATTTAACTAGCCAAGGTTTAAAACAAGATGAAGATGTTTTAGATACTTGGTTTTCAAGTGCCTTATGGCCCTTTTCAACTTTAGGTTGGCCGCTTCAAACAAGTGATTACCAACGTTATTATCCAACCTCTTGTTTAGTCACAGGCTATGACATTATTTTCTTTTGGGTATCGAGAATGATTTTTCAAGGTCTTGAATTAACTCATGAATCGCCTTTTAAAGATTGTTTAATTCACGGCTTAATTCGCGATAAATATGGTAAAAAGATGTCAAAGAGTGCGGGAAATGGTGTCGATCCAATCGAAGTGATTGAAAAATATGGTGTTGATGCTTTAAGAATCTTTTTAGTTAGTGGTTCTGCTCCTGGACAAGATATTCGCTATAATGAAGATAAACTGATTTCTTATCGCTCATTTTTAAATAAAATCTGGAATAGCGCTCGTTATGTTTTGTCTTTAATTGATAATCATAATTATGAAATTGATGTTCGATTATTAAAGCCGCTTGATGTTGATGTTTTAAATAAATATAACATCGCCTTAAAGAAAATTAAAAATTTCATGGATGAATACGAATTTTCTCAGGCAATGGCCGTTTTATATAACTTTATTTATGATGAATTTTGTGGAAATTATATTGAAATGAGTAAAGTTAGTCTTAAAGATAATGATTCTAGCTATCAAAATAGTGTAAAAGGCGTCTTACTTTATTTATTAAAGAACATTATCCTTTTAATTTATCCTTATGCTCCCTTTATTAGTGAAGAACTTTATCAAAATCTTCCAAGCCATTTAAAATCGATTATGGAAGAAACTTATCCGACAAATTTTGATCTTGAAATAAATGGTGATGATTTAGAACAAGCGAATGTTTTATATAATTTCATTACCGTAGTTCGCAATTATAAAACAGAAAATAAAATTGCTCCGAATGCGAATATTTCTTTACTAATTGAAAGTAAAAAACAACTCTTTCCAGAATTTATATCTTATTTAAAACGCTTTACCTTTGCTAAAAGTATTGAATTTATACCTGCTATTAAAGAAGGCAAATATCAAAAATATCCTTTTGGTGATTATACCTTATATTTAGAAGTCGAAGAAAATAAAGAAGAAAAAGAAAAAGAAATCAATCGTCTTCAAAAAGAAATTGAACGATCGAAAATGCTTTTAAATAATCCAAATTTTCTCGCTAAAGCACCTCAAGAAAAAATTCAAATCGAAAAAGAAAAGTACGAAAATTATTTAAAATCATTAGCGACATTATTAAATAATTAATTTTTTGCGGACCAAAAATCTTTTTTTACTCTAATAAAATAGTGGAGGTGAAAAAAGAATGGTCAAAGTGTTTATTGGAGTCTTAGTTAGCGTTGTTGTCTTGATAGTTGTTTTCCAATTTGTCGACCCAAATTTTGGGAATGTGGTTGGCAATATCGTCAGCGAGAACACAGCTTCATTAACTTCCTTAAGCGTTTCGATTTCTGGTGAAATAACAAGGGCGGGAACTTATGTTCTTGATCCTAATTCGACCTTAGAAATGCTGATTGAAGTCGCTAGTGGTGTCACAAGTAATGCCGATGAACTCGCTTATGATACCAGTTATGTCTTGCAAGACGGGTTATCATTTTATATCGCCCCAAAATACGATATGAATGATGTCTGCGCTTATGAGCCAATCGTCAAAGTTAATATTAATGAAGCTAATGAAGAAGAACTAATGGAAATTAATGGTGTTGGTAATGCTATTGCGACATCAATTATTTCTTATCGTGATGAAAATGGTCAATTTGGTCGCATCGAAGACATTAAAAATGTTTCAGGCATTGGCAATGCTACCTTTGAAAAAATCAAAAATTATATTGTCCTAAGGTCGTCTTAAAAAGATGATGGTCTTTTTCTTCCTTTTCGCGTTTGCGTTAGGATTATTGGTTTTACATAAAATACCAATATTTATTATCATAGGTATTGGTTACTTAATTTATATATATTGGCGAAAAGGAAGAAAGATCTTTATCTATATTCTTTTAGTGATGATTTTAGGATTTTTAGTTAGTTTAATTAAGTTCACTAATAATCCTAACAACGGAATTTATCAAGGCATAGTTATCGAAAGTAAAGATAACTATGTCCTTTTTTTATCAAAAGGCGAAAGATTTTACCTCTATTTAAAAGAAAATACTTATGAAGTTGGCGATTATTTAAAGATTGAAGGTTTAGCGGAAGAAATTAAATTTACGACTTATGAAAGTCAATTTGATTTTAAAGAATACTTGACAAATAAAGGCGTTTATCGTCAACTAAATAGTTATCATATTGAGACCATTTGGGCGAATCCTCTGCGATTCAAGGCACGAAAAAATGAGTTTCTAGCGAATTTTAATGAAAATACGAGAGCAATCATCGATGCTTTTTTATTTTTTAATAAGGATTATGACTCTTCATTTGTGCAATTAGCGAGTGATTTAAATATTGTTTATTTATTTGCGGTCAATGGAGTTTATCTTCATTTATTGATGCGAGTTATTTCTTATCTTGTCGGATTGAAATTTTCAAAAAAAATCGCAATGATTACGCCTCTAATTATCTTTTTCCCATATTTTTTGATTACTTTTTATCGTCCTTCAATTATGCGCGTCTTGCTATTAGAAATTTTTAAAATTTGTAATGAATTCTACTTTAAGAAAAAAGTGTCGCGCCTTTCGATGCTTTCTTTAACCGCTTTCTTATTTTTATTCATTGATTATCACCTTATTTATCAAAGTTCATTTTATGTGGGCTTTTTAATTTCTTTGATGATGTCCTTTATCAATAAAACGATGTATAAAAGAAAAAAATTATTTCAAAAAATTAGTGTTCCAATCATTATTTATCTCGCAGTTTTGCCATTTTCACTTTCTTTTGATGGCTCAATTCATCTCTTATCACTTATTTATCAATTCATTATTTTGCCTTTTAACACTCCTTTTGTTGTTCTTGCTTTAATTTCTTTTTATTTTTATCCTTTTACAAATTTATTAAATGGTTATGGCGATTTTTTAGCTCAAATGATTAACTTTTTCGCTCGCATTGATATTCGGATTTATTTAGGTGAATTATCTTCGTTTTTCTTATTAATCTATTATTTTTTAATCTTTATTGCTCTTTTTACCCTCGAAGCTAGAATGCTAAGACATTTTAAAATATCAACTCTAATTACAATTATTTTCTTATTAATTAATGCAATCCCGATTAGATCATATTTTTATCATGGAGTTTATTTCATCAATGTCGGTCAAGGGGACGCTATATTGCTTAATGATAACGGTAAGACTATTTTAATCGATACTGGTGGATCGCTTTATAACGATATTGCTAATGAGACTTTAATTCCCTTTTTTAGAAAGAAACAAATAAATAAAATTGATTATGTCATCACCACCCATAATGATTTTGATCATAGTGGGGCGCTTGAGAATTTAAGAAAGAATTTTACTGTTAAAAATTATTTATCTAGTAGTGATGCTTTTCCACTAAGTTATGGTGATTTTTATATTGAAAATTTAAATATTTATCAAGGGAACGAAGATGAAAACGATAATTCTTTAGTGTTATATTTTGAATTTATCGATTATAAGTTTTTATTAATGGGTGACGCTAGTAAGAAAATTGAAGAAAAAATTTTAAAAGATCATCCCTCACTTGATTGTGATATTTTAAAAGTTGGGCATCATGGCAGTAACACTTCTTCAGGCGAGGCCTTTATTAAACAAGTTAGTCCGTTAGAAGCCATTATTTCAGTAGGTGCATCTAATTATTATGGTCATCCGCATCAAGAAGTTATCGATATTTTGACTTCCCAAAATATAAAAATTCGCCGAACAGATATCGAAGGAACAATTGCTTATGTGAGTCTTTTTTAAAGAAAAAGCAAAATTACTATTGTTTAACAATAGTATCGGACTATAATAGTGGCGAAAAGAGGTAAAATTATGAAACATTTAGCGTTTATAATTCTTGAAAATAGTCGTCCGGCCGAAGAGGCTCTTTTTAATTTATCTAGGAAAGGTTTTAATGGTACAGTTTTACCATCATCTTCTTTAAAACACGCTTTAGATAACGATGGTGAAATACCGATGTTTATCAATTTATCTCATATCGAACATCTTAAATACGAAAATAATTTAACCATCTACATTGTTATTAATGAAGAAGATATTCCAGTCGTCAAGGAAATTATTGCTAACGCGACCGACCATTTTAAAAAATGTCATGGTGGAATGTTTATCGTCCCGTTAGAAAGTTACGAAGGAAGTTTTTAAATTATGTCAATTGTTATTGCCTCCATCCTCTGGGTTGGTATCGCCATTGGAGTTGGTTTATTAATGTCTAAATTAATGAAATTGATTCATTTCCCAAATGTTACAGGTTATCTTTTAGGTGGCATTTTAATTGGCCCATGGGTTTTAGGTTTATTTAATCAAGAATTATTTAATAATATTTTATCAAGCATTAGTTGGATTAGCGACATTGCCTTAGGTTTTATCGCTTTTACCATTGGCGGTTCCTTTAAATTAAGCGCGTTAAAAAAGGTGGGAAAACGCGCGACAGTTATCACTGTTTTTGAAGCTCTTGGAGGGGCCGCTATTGTCATTGGTGGACTTTTTATCGGTTATTTTGCTGGTTTAAAAGATATGGGCTTAACTATTCCGATGATTTTGATTTTAGGTTCAATTGCTTGTGCGACGGCTCCAGCTGCCACTTTATTAGTTATTCAACAATATAAAGCCGAAGGTCCTGTAACTAGAACTTTAATTCCAGTAGTCGCTTTCGATGATGGCGTTGCTTTAATCGCCTTTGCTATTTTATTTGCGATAAGCAAAATTCTAGCTATAGGTGGATCGTTTGATGTAATGACCGCGTTAGTTATTCCATTATTAGAAATAGTTATTTCATTAGTTATTGGAGCAATTTTTGGCTTTATTATTTCGTTTGCTACTCGTTGGTTTACTGGTCGCGGGAATCGTATGATGTTATGCATTTTTGCTGTGCTAGTTTGCACTGGGTTATCATTAATTGATACCGAAACACTTGGATGGGGATTTTCTTTCCAATTATCTAACTTATTGACAATTATGGCGATGGGGGCCGTTTATGTTAATATGGCGCGCGGAATAGAAAATACTGGAATGTTCCTCGATAAATTTACCGCACCGATTTTTATGCTCTTTTTTATCATTAGTGGTGCGAATTTAAATTTCGGTATCTTCATGAACGAAAACGCCATTTTAATTGTGATTATTGCCGCGATTTATCTGCTTTGCCGTGTTCTTGGTAAGTGGTCAGGAGCCGCTATTGGAGCTGGGATAACTAAATGCGAACCTAATGTTAAGAAATATTTAGGTTTTACTTTAATTCCCCAGGCTGGGGTGGCTTTAGGTTTAGCGAGTAATGCCGAACTATTTTTTACATCTACTGGTAATGAAAATTTAATTTTTATCGGCGAATTGCTCTATACTTGCATCATCGTTAGCACAATTATTTATGAATTAGTTGGACCGCTGGTAACAAAGTGGGCGTTAACGCAAGCTAAAGAAATTGCCCCTAGCATTAAGAAAAAACCTTCACCTAAAGAAAATTCCTAATTGTTTCATAGACTAATTAATTAATCGTTGCTATCATTAAAGTATGTTATACATACTTTTCGGTAAGCAGCCTTTAATGATTAGAAAGCAAATTAATAAATTATTAAAAAATAGTTTAGAAATTATCGATGAGTTTTCTTTGAATCGTTTTGATTATCTAAAAGATGATCTTAGCGATATTTCTTTAGCGATTGAAACGATACCTTTTATGCGCGATAAAAAAGCGGTGGTCATTGAAAACGCTAATTTATTAAAGTCAAAATTAAACGATAAAAATAAGGTGCTATTTCACCTATTAAATAACTTAGATCAAACAATCGATGTCTATTTTTTATATGATAATGATGACATTTTAGCGACGAATGAGATTTATGCTTTAGCGAAAAAAAGCGGCAAAATCATTGAATTAAAATCATTGAGTAAAGATGATTGGCCACGCTATATAAAAAAATATTTCAATGATAAAAATTACCAAATTGATGATTCCGCAATTGAAGAAATAAATAAAAGGGTTGGTGGCGATTTATTTACCTTTATGAACGAAGCGAATAAATTGATGCTTTATTGCTTAGATAATAAGATTAAACTAACTGATGTTTTTTTACTAACTACTAAACCATTAGACGATGATGTTTTCGCTTTAGTCAACGCTCTTTATCGCCATAATAATCTTGCAGCTTTAGATATTTTCCATGATTTAGAAGTGTTAGGTAAGGGGGCAATTGAGACGCTTGTTCCCTTATTAGGAAACCAATTCCGTTTAATTAAACAAGTAAAATTTTTATATAATCAAGGTTTAGATTATCGCGAAATCGCGCATCAATTAAATGTGCATGAATATCGTATTAAAATGGCTTTAAAAAATAGTTCATCTTTAACTAGCGATGATCTTGATCAAATTTTAAATAATTTATATTTGATTGATTTAAAAGCAAAAAGCGGTCTTTTGGACCGCTCATTTGCTCTAGAAATGTTTCTAATTTCTTTTCCGAAATTTAATCTCGACTTAAGCAATTGAATTAACGATTTTTTGAATCTCGGCTTTCTTTCTAGCGGCAGTATTTGCTTTGATGACGCCTTTAGAAACAGCTTTATCTAATAAAGCATAAGCCTTATTTAATTCAATGGTTGCACTAGCTTTATCACCTTTAGCAGCAGTTAAACGCACTTTTTTAATTTGTGTGCGATATTCGCTTTTAATTGCAGCATTGCGTTGACGAGCTTTTTCGTTCGTGAGATTTCTTTTCATTTGTGATTTAATTTGTGCCATATATTTTTACCTCAATTCAGCGTTAATAATCTTATCAAACTTGTTTATATTAAACAAGTATAATTTTTGCGAATGAAATTATTAATTTAGCGACATTTATTTGTGAGCGGCTCTTTTTTATTATCCTTTTGATTTAGCGAATAAAAATAATAACCACCTGCTAAGTTATAAGCTTCGTACCCTAAGTTATTTAAATACCGGCATGCCAGATAACTTCTTAAGCCGCTTTGGCAGTGAATATAAATCTTTTTGTTTTTATTTAATTGGCTATGAGTTTGACGCAATTTATCTAACTCAAGATGGAGCGCGCCCGCAATATGACCTAAGGAATATTCATAATCGGTCCTAACATCAAGCAAAATGTTATTTTTATTAGCTAAGATAGTAGGGATATCTTCAAGATGGAATTGTTTAACTAAACCCTTAAAGATATTATCGGCAATATAACCAAGAAAATTGATTGGGTCTTTGGCGCTAGAAAATGGTGGGGCATAGGCTAAATCTAAATCCTTTAATTCATATGCCTTCATCTTTGTTTTAATTGCGGTAGCTAAAACATTGATATGTTTATCAACACCTTCTTTACCAATAATTTGAGCGCCATAAATTTCATAAGTGTTTTTATCAAATAACAATTTTATTGTTAAAGCAGTTGCGCCTGGGTAATAAGAAGCATGGGACAAAGGAGCAATAATTATTTTTTCATATTCTCTATTTAATGTTTTAATTATTTTTTCATTTAAGCCAGTTGTAGCCCCGACCAAATTAAATATCTTAATGATTGAAGTAGCAAAAGCACCATGAAATTTGGTGTGTACGCCATTTAAAATATCGGCCAACAATCGCCCTTCTTTATTAGCTGGGCCAGCTAAAGAAATCAAGCCAGCAGTGTGACTTATTAAATTATTTACTTGAATTAAGTCTCCAATTGCGTAGATATTTTCATCGCTAGTTTGGAAACATTCATCAACTGCTGCGCTGCCTTTAATTCCTAACTTTAAATCGGCTTTTTTCAGTAAATCATTATCAGGAATTACTCCGATAGCTAAAATAATCGCTTTAACTTTTAGTGATTCTCCATCTTTAAAATGAATTTTAATTTCTTCATCTTCTTTTTCAAAAGCAACGGTTTCTTTATTTAACAATAAATCGACACCATTACTGACCATTTCTCTTTCAAGTAAAGGTACCATATCTTCATCATAATTAACTAAAATGTGATTTCCTAATTCAATTAGATGAGTTTTCTTACCGATGTGAGCAAGATTTTCAGCCATTTCGACACCAATAAAACCACCGCCAATAATAGCGATGTTATCGATATTATTATGTGAAACAAATTCTTTGATTTTATAGGTATCTTCAATGTTTCTTAAAGTGAAGATATTTTCTAAATCGCTACCAGGCAAATTAGGTTTGATTGCTTTAGCACCAGTTGCAAGGATTAATTTATCGTATTTATCAGTGAATTTTAGATCGTTTTTTAAATCTAATACTTCAATCTCTTTTTTCTTTTTATCAATATTGGTTACTTCGTGATTAATTTTTACTAAAATATTGAATCGCTTTAAAAACAATTCAGGTGATTGGAGAGTTAAATTATTTTTATTAGTAATAACATCCCCAATATAGTAGGGTAAGCCGCAATTAGCATAGCTAATATAATTTGATTTTTCGTAAATAACAATTTCATCATTTTCATTTAAACGGCGATATCTAGCAGCAAAACTTGCTCCACTAGCGACGCCACCAACAACAATTATTCTCATTCTTTTACCGTCCTTTCAAAAATATTTTATCTTTTTTCATTTGTTGAAGCATCATTAATGCATTTTTAAATTGAGCAATCTCGTTTATAATTATGATTATGAATAAAAAAGATTTGCGTATTGTTTATATGGGGACTCCCGAGTTAAGTGCCGAAGTATTAAATTTTGTCATTAGTAATGGCTATAATGTTGTGGGTCTAATTGCTCAAGAAGATCGACCAGTTGGCCGTAAACATATCATTAAGAAAGTTCCAACGAAAATCGTTGCGGAAAAATTTAATATTCCCGTTTTTCAACCTCATAAAATTCGCGATGATTATGAATTTGTTAAAGATTTAAAACCCGATTTAATACTAACGATGGCGTACGGACAAATAATTCCTCAAGGTTTATTAGATATTCCTAAATATCTTTGCCTTAATCTTCACGCTTCAATTTTGCCTAAATATCGCGGGGCTGCCCCAATTGAAAGAGCGATTGAAAACGGCGAAAAAGTTAGTGGTGTAACTTTAATGGAAATGATTGATAAAATGGATGCTGGCCGCATTTATGCTATTCGCGATTTTGCAATTTTAGAAAGTGATAATTACGCTTCGGTCGTTAAAAAGATTATTGATGCCGCTTATCAACTTGTCGATGAGGAAATTATGCCAATTATTGAAGGTAAGAATCAAGGCGTAATGCAAGATGAAAGTCTTGTTACTTTTGCTAATAAAATTAAGCCTGAAGATGAACGGATTGATTTAAATAAATCAAAAGAACAGATTTTTAATCAAATTCGCGCTTTATCACCTCATATAGGAGCTTATTTATATTTAGGCGATAAAAAATTTAAAATCTTTGAGGCTTCTTATTATGATGATGTCATAAATAATAAACAGGAAATCTTGATTGAAAATCGTCGCCTTTTGCTCGCTTTAAAAGATGGTCGATTAGCTCTTCAAATGGTGCAATTAGAAGGCCATAAAATGATGAATAATGTTGCATTTATTAATGGCTACAACTTTCTTTTACCATCTTTAGTTAAATGAATGATTTAAAAAGAATAAAATTATCTGTCCATGGCTTAGTGGATTTTCTCTTAAGACGCGGCGATATTGATACGCGCGTTTTTTCTGATGAAACGATGAATGAAGGAACGAGAATTCATGCATTTTATCAGCGGCGACAAGGTCATAATTATTTAAGTGAATATTTCTTAGGAGAGGAATTTTACCTTGATAATTATATTATCAATTTAGAAGGTAGGGCGGATGGAATCATCTTAAGCGCTCTACCAGAAATCGATGAAATCAAATCGACAATTGCCCCTTTAGAAGAATTTTATCAAAGCCAAAAGGAGTGGCATTTAGGCCAAGCTAAATGTTATGCCTTGATGTATGCGCATCAGGAAAATTTAAAACATATAGGCGTGCGTTTAACTTATATCAGCCAACTTGATAACTCTAAATTGATAAAAACTTTTGTCTATAACATCGAAGATTTAGAAGAAGAAATTAATGGTTATTTAAAAGAATATCTCGCCTTTTACGCAAATATTGAAAATCATCTTCTCGTGCGAAATCAAGTAGCCGCGGAACTAAGTTTCCCCTTTTTAAATTTTCGCAAAGGTCAAAGAATGCTTGCTCGCTATGCTTACTCTTTAACTAAAAAGGGTGGTGAAATGTTTATTGAAGCCCCAACCGGGATTGGGAAAACAATTTCTACTTTATTTCCAGTCATTAAAGCTTTTAAAGATAATTATTTAGATAAGATTTTTTATTTGACAGCTAAAAGTAGCGGCAAAGAAACGGCTACAAGTACTTTAAATCTTCTCATTGACCAAGGAATGCCCTTACGCTATATCGTTATTAAAGCAAAAGAAAAAGTTTGTTTTACTAAGAAAAAAGAATGCAATCCTGATAAATGTCCTTTTACGATTGATTATTACACAAAATTAAGAAGAGTTATTACATCTAGCTTAGAAAAATATCGCGCTTTTGATAACGAATTAATCGATCAAATTGCCAAAGAAGAAGCGATGTGTCCCTTTGAATTAAGCTTAGATTTATCACTTTACGCCGATGTAATCATTGCTGATTATAACTATGTTTTTGATCCACAAGTCTATTTAAAAAGATTCTTTGATGAAAATATTTATCATTTATTTTTCTTAATTGATGAAGCTCATAATTTGGTAGAACGTGGTCGCGAAATGTATGGTGCTAATATTTCATATCACGATTTTAAAGAGACGAAATATCTTACCAAATTGCTCCCAGAAAACAAAAGTTATGCAAGAATCTATCGCAAATTAAATAAATTATTTAAACAAATTAACACTGAATATGCCCAGGGTAATATTCTGATCGATGATTTACCAGATAAGATGGTCACAAGCCTAGCATCTTACCTCACTCAAATTAAAAGTATTTTAAAAAACAACGATGAAATCGTAAATGAACAAGTGATGAATTTCTTTTTTGCGGTGAATCGTTTTTTATTAATTTATGACGAATTAGATGCTTCAAGCGCTTTATACCTTAAAAATTATCCTAAAGATTGTTCGATTAATATCTATTGCCTGGATCCGTCATCAAAACTTAGACGAGCGGCAAAAAAGGCTTATGGCAAACTTTATTTTTCAGCAACTCTCACACCGATTAATTATTATATTGACTTATTAGGTGGCGATGAGAATGATCCCTTCTTAGCCTTGCCTAGCCCCTTTAAAAAAGAAAATCTAGCAATTCTAATTGCTTCAAATATCTCCATTAAATATAAAAATCGCGATTCTTCCTATCATCAAGTAGCCGAATATATTCAAACTTTTATTGCGATGAAAAAAGGTAATTATTTTGTCTATTTCCCATCTTATGAATATTTAGAGAAAATCCTGCCATTTTTATCTTTTCCCTCAAATTATGAGATTTTTATCCAAACTAAAGATATGAGTGAGGAAGACAAAAATGAATTCTTAGGCCATTTTCAAAGTGAAAATATACATACCACAATTGGCTTAGTAATTATTGGTGGTGCCTTTAGCGAGGGCATCGATTTAGTGAACGATCGTCTTATTGGGGTGGTGGTTGTTGGTGTTGGCTTACCACAAATATCTTATGAACGCGATTTAATTAGAAATTATTACAACAAAAATAAGATGAACGGATTTATCTATAGTTATGTTAATATCGGCTTAAATAAAGTCATGCAAGCGGTTGGACGCTTAATTAGAACACCTAATGATGTTGGGGCGGCTTTATTGATTGATGATCGTTATTTGCAAGCCCCTTATAATGAACTTTTTAAAGATGAATGGGACCATTATCGCGTGATTACTAACCAAAATGATCTTGAACAAGAACTCCAAAACTTTTATCAAAAACACAAAATTTAATAGTAATCATTATATTTTTTAAATATAATAACTTCGCATGTCAGATAAACAAAAATATATTCGTAATTTCTCAATAATCGCTCATATTGATCATGGTAAATCAACGCTTGCTGATCGTATTTTAGAATTGACTGAGACAATCTCGAGTCGCGAAATGAAAGAACAATATCTCGATTCAATGGATTTAGAGCGCGAACGAGGAATTACCATTAAATTAAATGCTGTCACTATTGCTTATAACGCAGATGATGGCCATCAATATATTTTCAATTTAATCGACACTCCTGGGCATGTTGACTTTTCTTATGAAGTTAGTCGTTCTTTAGCTAGTTGCGAAGGTGCACTTTTGTTAGTGGATGCTTCGCAAGGTGTTGAAGCTCAAACATTGGCAAATGTCTATCTTGCTATCGATAATGACTTATATATTGTTCCGATTATCAATAAAATTGATTTACCGAGTGCGGATATTGAAAATGCTAAAAAAGAAATTCGCGATCGCATTGGTTTAGGCGATGAAGATTTGTGTCTAGTTAGCGCGAAAACAGGCGAAGGAGTTAAAAATGTTTTAGAGACAATCGTCAAAAAAATCCCTGCGCCTAGCGGCGATGATAAAGCGCCTTTAGAAGCCTTGATTTTTGATTCTTATTTTGATTCTTATCGCGGTGTTATCGTTTTAGTGCGCTTAAAAAACGGTCAAGTAAAAGTCGGCGATACGATTAAATTTATGGGCACCGACAAAGAATATACGGTGACCGAATTAGGTATTCGCACGCCCAAAGAAATTAAACGCGATCGATTATCTAGCGGTGAAGTCGGTTATTTAGCTGCTCAAATTAAAAACATTAAAGATGTTTTTATCGGCGATACAATTACTTTAAAAGATCATCCTACTTCTAAACCCTTACCTGGTTATCGCAAAATGCACCCGATGGTTTATTCTGGTTTATATCCAATTGATAGCAAACATTATAACGACTTAAAAGAAGCTTTAGAAAAATTATCTTTAAATGATTCTTCTTTAGTTTATGAACCTGAAACTTCCCAAGCGTTAGGTTTTGGGTTTCGCTGTGGCTTTTTAGGCCTTTTACATATGGATGTCATCGAAGAAAGGCTTGAAAGAGAATATAATATTGACTTAATTTTAACTTCCCCTAGTGTTATCTATCATGTTTATTTATTTGATGGGACAATGATCGAATTAGATAATCCCTCACAAATGCCTGATGTTACTAAAATTAAAGAGATTCAAGAACCTTATGTCGCAGCCAATATAATGACACCGAAAGATTATGTTGGGCCGGTGATGGAATTATGCCAAGGTCGTCGCGGTATCTATCAAACATTAGAATATTTTGATGATACGCGAATGATTATTAAATACGAACTACCTTTAAGTGAAATCGTTTTTAATTTCTTTGATAAATTAAAATCAATTACTAAAGGTTATGCCAGTTTTGACTATGAATATAGTCAATATCGACCAAATAAATTAGTAAAGATGGATATTATGCTCAATGGCGAAGTTATCGATGCTTTATCATCGATTGTCTATAAAGATGATGCCTATCGTCGCGGATCAATTATTACGAGAAAATTAAAAAATATTATACCTCGTCAACAATTTGAAGTTCCGGTGCAGGCAGCGATTAATGGTAAAGTAATCGCTCGTACTGATATTAAAGCTGTCCGAAAAGATGTTTTAGCGAAATGTTATGGTGGGGATATTACCCGGAAGAAAAAACTCTTAGAAAAGCAAAAAGAAGGTAAGAAACGTCTTAAAGCTGTCGGTTCCATTGAAGTACCGCAAGAAGCTTTTATGAGTGTGCTCGCTAACGACGATGAGGAGTAATTTGGTATAATAATAGTTAAAAATTAGTAATTCTTATTGTAATAAGATTATTTTCTTCTTATAATAAACCTGTGGAGGAATTATTATGGCTCAAGAGAATAAATTAGCTAGTCGATTTACCGATGAACAATATGCAACTAAAAGTGAGGTCGCAAGTACTTTAGGAACATCTTTAGTTGATAAATTATGGGATAACATCACGCGATATCGTGAACAATACGCCCAACAAACTGCTTTGCTTGATTTAACGAAAAGATATTACAAGATTGTTTATACACCTTCGATTAATTCGCGTTATCAAAAACTGCAAAGCCGCATCGTCAATATTGTTTATAAATATTCTCGATTTAGCGAAGAAGATTTAAAAATGTATCAAATTAATGATGACGCCATGAAAGATATTTTAAAGATGATGGCTTCTTTTAAAGGAATTATCATCAACGATATTGCTATAACAAATATTATTAACCGCGATAATCGCAATAAAGAATACGCACCTTTAGAATATTATTATGAGGCTTTATGTTCCTTCCAAAATAATCCTTTGATTGCTATTGATGATGACTTTTTTGGAAATTATTTAATGGTTTTATCGCATCAATATGAACTAACATCTTATTATCGCGCTCGCGATATCGAAAGTCCTAAAACTAAATACGTCATTAATCGTCAATACGATAATGGCGCACCTGCTAACGAAATTGAAAAGCATATGAATATTTTGCTTGATTTTGTTAATAATAGTGGCGCACCTTTAGTGGTTAAAGCGATTTGCGCTTTCTATTACTTAAATTACATTAAACCTTTTGATAATTATAACGAAGAATTATCTGTCCTACTTTTTAAACACATTTTAGCGCGCGGAGAATACGAATCGATCGCTTATTTATTACCATGTGAAGTCTTATTATCCAAAAATCCTACTCGTTTAAAAGATGTGATGAACGAAGTGCAACGCAATCGCGATTTAACTTATCTAATTATTTATGCTACTGATGTTTTAGAAGAAGCTTTTAGTGCCTTAACTGATCGCTTGATTTCTGTTGAAAGCGCCATTTTAAAAGATTCGATGTTTAGAAATATGAGCGATGAAGAATTTAAAAAAGAATTCCAAATCGAAAAAAGTGAGACCCAATATGGTCGCTTGCCGCATATTAAAGAGGAGATACCACCTGAAGAAGTCGCCCCAAAAAAGAGCGAAAACAAGTCCGAAAGTCCCTCGAGTAATGATATTATTACGCCAGTTAGTGGCGAAAAAGCCCTTCAATTACCTAATAAGCGTTATACCGAGGAAGAATATGAAAATCTCGCGGCTGATTTATTAGAATCTGATCCTTTTTTAAGGCCACAACAAGCGCATTTTTATGTGCGTCATATGACGATTGGTAAATATTACACCATCGCTCAATATAAAAGGGCGGAAGGATGCGTCTATGAAACCGCCCGTACTTCGATGGATGCCTTGGCCAAAAGAGGCTATTATCGCCGGGAAAATTTAAAAAATAAATTTGTTTACACACCTTTAAGAAGATATTAAAATTGGGAATTGCTAATTATGAATATGTTATATTTGATTTCGGAACAATATTTACCACTAATTATCATCGCCGCTTTGGTGGGGTTTTTTGGTGTTGTAGTAATTATTATTATCTTAGTTAGGCGTAAATTTTCAGCCTTGCAAATTAAAAAGGAAGAAAAAAACGAAGAAGAATTAATTCAAGAGGAACTCGACCGCATTCTCGTACCCATTGAAGATGAAAAAATTAATCAAGAAATGGCGGCAGATGCTCAAAAAGTTCTTTTAGATGAACAAAAGAAAAAAGCAGCTCAAAAAGTTGAAGTAAAAACTACAAAGGAAGATAAATAATTTAATGTCACAAGGAAGATGTCAATCATTATATATTCATCTTCCTTTTTGTTTAACCATTTGTCCTTATTGCGATTTTCCAAAATTATTATATGCTGAGCGCTTTATAAAACCTTATTTAGCAGCTTTAGTTGCTGAACTTAAAGGTTTAAAGATTAATCATAAACTAAAAACTATTTTTATAGGTGGTGGCACACCAAGTGCTTTAAAAGAAGAAGATTTAACTTATCTATTTGAAAATCTAAAAGCATATTTAACAAAAAATACCGAATTTAGTGTCGAATGCAATCCTGAAAATCTCACCGCAAGTAAAATTCAGCTTTTTAAAAAATATCATGTTAATCGCCTCTCAATCGGCGTGCAAACCTTTCAGCCGTTAGTTGCGAAAAAGTATGGTCGCCATTCATCTTATTACGATTTATTTTATTTAATTATTCGTTTACGAAAAGCTGGATTTAAAAATATTAATCTCGATTTTATTTATGGTTTTAAAGAACAAACGCTTAGTGATGTGATTAGTGATGTCCATTTAGCGTTATCTTTAAATGTTGAGCACCTTTCTTTTTATTCCTTAATCATTGACCAAGGCTCTGTTTTATATAATTTAAAAGAACAAGAAATTAGTGATGATTTAAGTCGTCAATATTTTGATACAATTGAAGATATTTTAATAAAAAATCATTATCGCCACTACGAAGTCTCAAATTATGCAAAAAAGCAAAAATATTACGCTAGACATAATCTTGTCTATTGGAAAGATCAAGAATATTACGGCATCGGGCTAGGAGCAGCGAGTTATTATGCTTGTAGGCGAAATAAGAATACTTTAAGTTTAAAAAAATATTTAGCGAGGTCTTTTTTAGGTGAAAGTGAAGAAATAACTTTAAAAGAAGATCAAAAATATTTTTTAATCACTAATCTTAGACTTTACGAAGGATTTTCGTTAAAAGCATACCAAAAAAAATTTCATGTTTCCTTTTTAAAAGAGAAAGAACATGTACTGAAAGAATTATTTTTAGAAGGGTTATTATTAAAAAAAGGTGATAAAATTAAGGCGTCGAAAAAAGGTATGCCTTTATTAGACATTATTTTACTAAAATTAATCGACTAAAAATGAATAACGCTCGAAGGATTTCGCGAATTGTTGCCTATTTTATCGATCTAATCATCGCAACAATTTTTTCTATTATTGCCATTATCATTATCGTTTATGCTTCACACTATTTAAATTGGTTATTAAATGTTTTTTTGTTATTGCTCTTTGATTGGATTATTTATGCCTTTATTAATACGATTACTCTCTATTTTTTTCATGGCCGAACAGTTGGGGGCTATCTCCTCCATATTAAAATAATGAAAACTAATCTTGCGCCATTAACTTTTAAAAACGCCCTAGTTAAAAGCGTAACTTTAGGCTTTTTACCGATGGTAATTGTTAATGCTATTTATATGCTTGTTGTTAAGACCGAAAGGACGATTTTTGATCGTTTAACTGATACGATTGCCCTCTCTTGGCATCGTCATTAAATACATTTAATTAGATATAAATAAAAAATTGAATCTTTTTAGCACTTTATTCTTGACAGTGCCAAGAGGCTATGTATAATATCGTTAGCACTTCCAAAAGAGAGTGCTAGAAGAAAGGAGTAAGCCTCATCGATGAATCGTCAAGATAAAATACTTAAATTAATCGTTGAAGACTTCATTAAAACTGCGACACCAGTCGGTAGTAAATATTTAATCGAAACTTACGGGTTAAATTATTCAAGCGCGACGATACGCGCGGAGATGAATGCCTTAGAAAAAGCCGGTTTATTAGAAAAGACGCATACTTCGAGTGGACGCGTACCTTCGAGTAAAGGTTATCGTTATTATATCGATAATCTACGCGAAAGAAGTCTCGATGAAGAATTTAAATATCGCATGCAGACAATTCTTGATTCAAAAATTCAATCGGTCGAAGATGTCATCGCTAAAAGTTGTGAAATTCTCTCGCATATGACGAATTTGGTATCGGTAGTTTTAGGTCCTGAAGCTGAAGAAGAGCACCTTGTTTCAGTGCAAATTATTCCGCTATCAAATTCCTCGATTACCTGCGTCTATGTCACCGATCAAGGTTATGTGGAAAATAAGACCTTTGTCTTAGAAGAAAAAACCAAAATTTCCGATGTGGAATCTTGCGTTAAACTTCTTAATGACCGTCTTAAAGGTACACCAATTGCCCAACTAGGTGAAAAGATGCAAACTCTTAAGCCTTTATTGAGTGATTATATCATCGAGCACGATGTTGTTTATAAAGCGATGATTGAAACTTTATTAACTTTCGCGCGTGACCGTTTACAAACTTATGGTCAACAAGGCTTGCTCGATAATCCTGAAATCGCTAATGACGCTAATAAGATTAAGAAAATTCTCACCTTATTTGATAATCCGGAAGCGTTTAAAAAAGTCGCCAGCGATACCAACGAAATTTCCTACCATATTGGTGGTGAAAGTAGCGACGATGAGGATGTTTCAATTATATCCGCTAAGGTCTCTTTGCCAAATGATCGTCAAGGTAATATTGCCATCGTTGGTCCAAAGAGGATGGATTATAACAAAGTTGTTTCAAGTCTAGAATATTTAGTTTCTTCTTTAGATAAATATTTCTTAGACGATAAGGAAGGAGATAATGAAGATTTAGATGAAAGAAGAAAAGGAAAACACAAATTCGAATCTTAAAGAAGACGAACATTTATCTAAAAGGGATAAAAAAGAACAAATTAATAAAGTATTAGCCCTCAAAGATGAAGAAATCGCTACTTTAAAAAAAGAATTAGAAAAATACAAAAACCAATATTATGAAGCTTACGCTGATATGCAAAATCTCCGTAAGTCAATTGAAAAAGATCACCGCGAAGCAATTAAATATCGTCTAGAAGGTTTCATCAGTGAGTTATTAACCGTTCTTGATGCCTTCCATGTCGCCTTATCTAATGAGGCTCCTAGTGAAGAAACGAAAAATTATTTAGTTGGTTTCCGTTATATCTATTCAAATCTTATTTCCGTCTTAAATAATGAAGGCGTGAATGAAATTACTCCTAAGGTGGGAGAAAAATTCGATTCTAGCGTGATGCACGCGATTGAAACGGTTGAAACCGATAATAGTGATGATGACCGCGTCATCAAAGTGCTCGCGAAAGGATATAAACTTCATGACCATCTAGTGCGTCCAGCCATGGTCAGTGTTAGTAAATATGTCACTAAGACAAACGAAGAAAATAAACAAGATAATAAGGAGGAATAAAAAATGGCAAAAGAAATTATCTTAGGTATTGACTTAGGTACAACTAATTCAGTTGTTAGTTATCTACAAAGTGATGGTAATGTTAAAGTCATTCCTAATCCAGAAGGCACAATGACGACCCCTAGTGTTGTCGCCTTTAAAAATAGTGGGGAAGAAATTGTTGGTAATGCTGCTAAACGTCAAGCGGTGACTAATCCTGATACCGTTTCAAGTATTAAACGTAAAATGGGCACTGGTGAAAAAGTCCATATCGCTTGCTTAAATAAAGATTTTACACCGCAAGAAATTTCGGCAAAAGTGCTTGCTTATATGAAGCGTTATGCGGAAGAAAATATCGGTCAAAAGATTACTAAAGCGGTCATTACCGTTCCAGCTTATTTTAACGATGCGCAGCGTCAAGCTACTAAAGATGCTGGTCAAATCGCTGGGTTAGATGTTGTTCGTATCATCAACGAACCAACAGCCGCAGCTTTAGCTTATGGCTTAGATAAACAAAAATCTGAAAAAATCTTAGTTTATGATTTAGGCGGTGGTACTTTCGATGTTTCAATCTTAGATATTGGTGATGGTACTTTTGAAGTTATCTCAACTGCTGGTGATAACCGCTTAGGTGGTGATGACTGGGATAAGGAAGTCGCTAATTGGATTAAACGCGAAATTGAAAATCAATACCATATTTCCATTAGTGATAAGATGGCTCAACAACGTTTACTTGATGCGGCCGAAAAGGCAAAGATTGAATTATCTTCATCCTTAGAAACGACAATTAATTTACCATTTATTGCGATGAGTTCTAGTGGCCCTATCTCTTATGAAGGTCATTTAACCCGCGCGAAATTCCAAGATTTAACTAAACATTTATTAGCTCGCACCGAAGAACCGGTTCGCCGCGCGCTTAGCGATGCTAAATTAACTCCAAATGATATTAACCAAGTCTTATTAATCGGTGGTTCAATTAGAATGCCAGCTGTTCAAGATTTGGTGAAGAAAATGTTAGGAAAGACACCGAATTTATCGGTTAATCCTGATGAAGCTGTCTCAATTGGGGCGGCAATTCAAGGTGCGGTCGTTAGTGGCGATATTAAAGATGTTGTCTTATTAGATGTTACACCTCTAACTTTAGGGATTGAAACTCTTGGTGGGGTAATGACACCTCTTATTGAACGCAATACGACCATTCCTACCACCAAATCACAAATCTTCTCAACTGCCGCTGATAATCAACCAGCAGTTGATATTATGGTTTATCAAGGTGAACGTCCAATCGCGGCCGATAATAAATTATTAGGTCATTTCTCTTTAACTGGCATTAAACCCGCGCGTCGCGGTGAACCACGCATTGAAGTTACCTTCTCCATCGATGTTAACGGGATTGTTAAAGTCTCAGCTAAAGATTTAGATACCCAAAAAGAACAAGAAATTACCATTTCAGGTTCAACCGGCTTATCAAAAGAAGATATTGATCGCATGGTAAGAGAAGCGCAAGAAAACGCGGAAGCTGACGCTAAGCGCAAAGAAGATATCGAAGTGAAAAATAAAGCTGAACAATATATCAATAGCATCGATCAAGCTTTGCAAGAAAAGGGTGATTCTTTAGATGCGACGCAAAAAGAACAAACCGAAAAACTTCGCGATGAACTTAAGACAGCTTTAGCTAATAACGATATCACGACATTAAAGAATCGTTTAAGCGATTTAGAAAAAGCGGCCGAAATGATGTCAAAAACGCCAACGAGTGACTCCGCTAAATACCAATCTAATAGTGATGGTGGCGATCATCACGCCGAAGGTCAAGAAACCGCCGACGATGTTGTCGATGCTGATTATACCGAGAAAAATTAATTTCTCTTCTCATTAATTTCAATTAAGGCGATTAGGTTCTAGATATCTAGAACCTCTTCGCTTGCTTATAGGAGGTAATGTTTATGGCTAATAAACGTGATTATTATGAAGTATTAGGCATTAATAAAAGTGCATCGAAAGATGAAATTAAAAGTGCTTATCGTAAACTAGCTAAAAAATATCACCCAGATATTAACCATGAGCCTGGAGCGGAAGAAAAATTTAAAGAAGTTCAAGAAGCTTATGATATTCTTTATGATGATAAAAAGCGTCAAATGTATGATCAATTTGGTCATGCGGCCTTTGAACAAGGAGCTTCTAGTGGCGGTAATCCCTTCCAAGGCAGTGGTTTCTCTAGCCAAGGTTTTGGTGATATTAATATTAACGATATTTTTGCCTCCTTTTTTGGTGGTGGTTCGCGTCAAAGAGCGGAGCGCGCTAATGTTCCGCGTAAAGGCGATGATACTTTAATGCGCATTCGCGTCTCGTTTATGGATGCGATTTTAGGTAAGAAAATTAAAGTCCCAGTGACTTATGATGAACAATGTAGTGTCTGTCATGGCACTGGCGCGCGTTCAAGTAGCGATATCCACACCTGCTCGCAATGCGGTGGTCGCGGTTATGTTCGTACTCAACAAAGAACGCTCTTTGGGGTGATGGAAAGCGAAGCACCTTGTCCTAGTTGTGGCGGAAAGGGTAAAGTTATTGATCATGTCTGTGATGCATGCGGTGGGAATGGTTATACCCGCGTCAAAAGAGATATTGAAGTCAATATTCCAGCTGGCATTAATGCCGGTCAACAAATTCGCTTACAAGGTAAAGGTGATCGCGGCATAAATGGTGGGCCTAATGGCGACCTTTATATTGAAGTCGCAGTGGCCCAACATGATTTCTTCCGCCGAGATGGCAATGATATTCATATCAATATTCCTCTATCTTTTATCGATGCGACTTTAGGCACAGTTATTGATGTTCCGACTGTTTATGGCGAAGTTGAAGTCAAAGTACCAGCAGGGACTCAACCTGATCAAATTCTCAAGTTGCGAGGCAAGGGGATTAAAGATATGCGTAGTGGTACCCCTGGGCATGAATATATTCATCTCGATATTAAAACCCCAACATCTTTATCGCGGGCAGAAAAAGCTCTTTATGAGCAAATTAGAGCCCAAAGCAAAGATAGCGATTCACCTTTTGAAAAATTTAAAAGAATATTTCGTCGATAAGACTAACATAAATCAATTTATCAATATATAATTGAAACGAGGTTTTTTATGCCACGTTGTAAATATTGTTCTGCTTCCTTAACGCGCCTTGATAAAGAAATTTGTCCCTTTTGCGGTGGAAAAAATCCTTTAGATAGTGATGCCTCTTTGACTTTAGATGTCACGAAAGTTTTAGATAAGGTGAATGTTGTTGATGCCCCACTAAAAAAGAAAAGCCGAATTATTATCGCTATTTTAGCGATAATTTTTGGTTTATTTGGCGCGCATGCTTTTTATTTAAGAAAGATTAAATTAGGAATTATTTATTGTGCGATAACAGTTATTTTACTTGCGATTGCTTTACTTTTATATTTCTTTACCCCGATGAGTATTTGGGCCTTTTTAGTTCCTTATCTAATTGCTGAACTTTATTATATTGGGGTTGCTATTTATTATTTAATTAAAAAAGATTTAGTCGACATTCATGGAGTGCCCTTAAAATGAGCCAAAGATATTTTGGGGCGATTATCAATAATCGCGTCATTTTAAATGATGATGATCTTAATCACATTTTAAAAGTGATGCGAATGAAAATAAACGACGAAATCGAAGTTGTTTATAAAGAAAAAGTTCATATTTGTAAAATCATCAATTTAAAACCCTTAGATTTTGAAGTTATAGCAATCAAAGAAGAAAACCATGAATTAGGATCTAATGTCACCTTAATTATGTCTTTAATTAAAGGCGAAAAACTCGACTTAGTGCTACAAAAAGCGACCGAACTTGGAGTGCAAGAAATCGTTTTATTAGCGACTTCTAGAACAATTGCTAATAAGAAGAATTTTCGCTTAGAACATAAAATTAATCGTTATCAAAAGATTTTAAAAGAGGCTAGCGAGCAATCTAAGCGGGTAAAAATACCTTTTTTACATCGTTTAATTGATTTAACAGAATTAAAAAGTATTAAAGCCGAACACAAATTTATTGCTTATGAATGCGCTGGAGGTAAAACCGCTACTTTTCATCAGAGTTTAAAAAATATTAAAAAAGGCGAATCGGTTGCCGTTATGATTGGACCTGAAGGCGGCTTTGCTAATGAAGAAGTTAATTTAGCAACTCTTAATGGTTATCAAATTGTCGCATTAGGGCAAAGAATCTTAAGAGCGGAGACAGCAGCCATCTACGCCCTTAGTTTAATTGCTAGTTATTTAGAGAGAAAATAATGAATTTATTTAAAACCCTCGAAAAATATCAAGTAAAGAAAAATCTTCGCCGTCACGAAGAATATTTCTTTTATAACGAATATCGTTCGATGTTATTAAATATCCCGATGTATCGCTTATTTTATTATGATATTAACGATGAATTTATGCTTATTAGGGCCAATATCATCTTACGATCGCTCTTAAATAAAAAGAAAATTGAAGAAGCCGTCATCTATGCTTACCAACAATCTTCTTTTAATTCTAAAGAAGCGAATGATTACATCAAAGAAAAAATGATTAATTTGCCATATATCTTAGAAGGTAATAATAAGATTTATGTTCCAATTTTCTCTCGTTCGCTCAATATTATATATTCCACTAATTTCGGTAAATTACTAAAAAATCCTTATTCGCGTTTAATTGATCACTATGCGACAGCCGTGATTGACTTATTTGATACTTATAATTTTTCTTTATATAACTCGTTATTTTCAAAACTTGTTCCCTTATATCAAGATGAAAAACTCTTAATTTGTTATCATTATGATTTTAAAACCGTCTATGTTATCAATAATGAAGGTCGCTTAGATGTGAAAATTGCCCTATTTGATCGCTATTTAAAAAAGCCGAATTATACGCATATTCTTGAAAGATTAAAAGAGGTAATTGACGCTTATTTAGCCTCTGATCGGGAAAAATTCTATAACGCTTTAATTAATCAAGGCTTTATTTCTAAAAAATTAATTTTTAGGATTAAACATCAAGAATATCGCTTCTTAAAAAGAATGAATAAAAGGGCGCGTTAATGAAATATTTTTTATATAATTTAGGTTGTAAAGTTAATTATTACGAGATTAGTGTCATTAAAAAACTTCTCGCTGATAATGGCTATTTTTATGATGAAAATCATCCTGATTTAATCGTTATTAATAGTTGCGCAGTTACCCATGTTTCTAGCCATAAATCGCGACAAATTTTATCGCGATATCGTCAAAAATTTCCTCAAGCCATTATTGTTATAATGGGATGTTATAGTCAAATTGATAATCAAAGAATTATGGCTGAAGGTAAGGCTGATATTGTTTTAGGTACTTCTAATCGGTATAAAATTATTGAATTAATTAATCAATATCTCTCATCGAAACAAAAAATTAATTTAGTTGATGAAAATAGTCGCGAATTTATTTATGAACATTGTTCTCACTATTTTAATAGTGAACGCACGCGAGCCTTCTTAAAAATTCAAGATGGTTGCGATTCATTTTGCTCTTATTGTTTAATTCCTTATGCTCGCGGTAAATCGCGTTATCGCTTTAAAGACGATATTTTAGCCGAAGTTAAATATCTCGTTAAAATGAATTATCAAGAAATTGTCTTAGTAGGCATTGATATGGCGAGTTATCGCTTCGGCGACCAATTACAATATAATTTCTCGAATTTGTTAGAAGAAATATTAAAAATTTTACCAAGTGACTTTCGTTTAAGAATTTCTTCCATTGAAGTAAGGCAAATTGATGATTTATTTTTAAAATTAATTGCTGATCAGCGGATTATGCCGCATTTTCATTTGCCATTACAAGCAGGATCAAATGAAATTTTGCGTTTGATGAATCGCCATTATACCCAAGATGAATATTTGGCTGCTGTTATGAAGATTCGTCAAGTGCGTCCATTAGCCGCGATTACATCTGATATTATGGTGGGCTTTTCAGGCGAAAGTGATGAATTATTTTCTAATGGCTACGAATTTATTAAAAAATGCGCTTTTAGTGAAATCCATGCTTTCCCTTATTCGGTGAGGGCTGGTACTTATGCCGCTAAAAAATATCAAGATGATGTTCCTTATCAAATTAAGAAAAAACGCGTTCATCAATTGAGAAATTTAGCAAAAGAAATGCACCAAAATTACGCAGCACAATTCCTTGGTCATAAAGTTAAAGTTTTAATTGAGAGATATAACGATGCAGTTGGAGCTTTTGAAGGATATAGCGAAGAATATCTCAAAGTTTTTATTCCTGATTCACCCGATATTTTTATAGGACAAACTATTGAAATTATATACGATAAAATCGAAGATATATATTAAAATATATTACAATGTATGAAAAAACTTTGCTTATTTAACTCATTATCTATATAATATCTACGATTTATAGGAGGTAATAAATATGGCAGTCCCATTTAGAAGAACATCAAAAACGACAAAAAGAATGCGTCGTACGCATTTTAAACTTGCGGTTAGTGGCTTAATTACTTGCCCACATTGTGGCGCGACAATTAAAGCACATAATGTTTGCCCCAAATGCGGTTATTATAAAGGTAAAAGCGTAATCGCTAAAAAAGAAAAAGCAACCGCCGAGACAAAATAAGGTAAAATATTAAGCGGAGGAAGAAAAATGGAATTAAATAAGATGATTGATCACACCTTGTTAAAAAGTGATGCCTCGTTAAAAGAACTTGAGCGCATCGCTATTGAAGCGCGCTTACATAATTTTTATAGTGTTTGCATCAATCCTTGCTTTGTGAGTGTGATGAAAAATTTGCTTAAAGGTAGCGATGTTAAAGTTTGTACCGTCATTGGCTTTCCTTTAGGCGCGAATACCCCTTCGCTTAAAGCCAAAGAGGCTTTAGAAGCTGTCGATAATGGTGCGGATGAAATTGATATGGTAATAAATATTACCATGTTAAAAGAGCATGACTATGATTATATTGAAAAAGAAGTTCATATGGTCAAAGCTAATTCGCGTGGGCGTTTATTAAAAGTTATTTTAGAAACTTGTCTTTTATCGAATGAAGAAATTTCTGAAGGCGCGAAAGCCGCAGTGCGCGGTGGAGCCGATTATGTAAAAACATCAACTGGCTTTTCTAAGGCTGGTGCGACGGTTGAGGCAGTGCAAATTATGCGTCAAAGCGTTCCTAGCTATATTGGCGTGAAAGCTAGTGGCGGCATCAAAACTAAAGAAGACGCCTTAAAGATGATTAAGGCCGGGGCTACTCGCATTGGAACGAGTAACGGTGTAAAAATAGTTGAAGAATAAACTTAAATAGTTTATATTTATTTTCGTTGCGGAAAGGAGATGATAAAATGCCTAAAACTATCGTTAGAGAAAATGAAACCTTAGACGAAGCTCTTCGTCGCTTTAAACGTCTCGTCAATAAAGCTGGCACTCTCCAAGAAGCGCGTAAAAGAGAATTCTATCTTAAACCAGGCGTTCGCCGTAAATTAAAAAGCGAAATGGCCCGTCGTAAATCTTATTAATCATTTTCAATCAAGAAATACCCTCCGCGTGAGGGTTTTCTTTTTATCTATAATCAATTAGTAATAAAATAGTAAATATATAGTAGTTATTATACTTTGTATAATCTTTTATTCTCAATTTTTATTTTAGGCGACACAAAGTTTTAAATTTTATCTATTAAATAAGTGATGAAATACTTTTGCTATCAAACAGGAATTAATGATTGCGGCTTTGCTAGCTTAAAAATGCTTTTAGCCAATCTTTATCATAATTCGCATTATTTATATTTAGGTCGCTATCATCATAAAGAACAATATTCACTTTTTGAATTAGAAGAAATTGCTAAAGAGCATGGGCTTAAACTTAAATCATATCGCTATGAAAATAACACTAAATATCATCAACTTCCTAAAATGTTTTTAGCCTCTTTTAAAGGTGAAAAAAATTACCATTTAGTCTTAGTTAAAAAGGTAATGGGGTTATTCCTAGTTTTTGATCCTAATCAAGGTAAATATTATTTATCAAGGCGAAAATTCTTTCGTCGCTTTGCCTATTTAACTTTAGAAGTTATTTCTTATAACAAGCAGAATTATCGGGCTAAAGCTTTGCCAAAAATAAAACCTCTATTCCAAATCCTCATTATGGTAGATGAATTTTTAGCGACTTTAACTTTAATTGCGGCTTTTTTTACTTTTCCTTATGCCCCAATCTATTTGCCTTTTATCTTCTTGGCTTTATTTGCAATTTTAGAAATTATATTAGGCCAAATAATTCTCTCCTCTTTAAAAACTTTTGATCGACAATATTTAACGCTTTTAAATCAGAAGAAAATTACGAAAGAACATTATCATTTATTCCAAAATTATAAAAGTAAATTATATTTATCGCCACGACAATTATTTTCTTCTTTGTTGATTATTCTTTTAGTCGGGGCAACATTGATGCTCTTTAATTATTTATATGTGATTGGAATCGCGATTATCTTTTTAATTAATGTTCTTGAATATTTATTTATTACCCCTTTATTAAAAAAGCAGGAATATTGCATTTCTTTATTAGAAAATGATTTATTTACTTCTAATAAGAAGCAGACTTTATCATTTATCGAATCGTTACATTTAAAATCTTATCGCTATATCAATTATTTGAATGTTACGAAGTATTTCAAAATATTCCTAATTTTTATTCTTGCCTTAATTCTCTCTTTACTGCTTGATGCTTTATCAATGACCAATTTCTTTTTTCTCTTTTTCTCGCTCTTTTATTTAAATTCCCACTTTAAAACGGCTTTTGATTTTGAAAAAGACTATCAAGTATTTTTAAAAGAAAAGATGTTATTTTATGAAACATTCATCGCTTAGTAGCGATTATTGAGGCTATAAATATTTTTATTTATATGCTAAAATAAATTCCCTATGGAGATGGATTTCACTAATTATCAAGATTCATCGTTTGATAAATATCAAGAAATTTATTATTCTTTAGCCTTACAAACCCTCGCTTATTTAGGTAAAAATGAAAAATATTATTTAAGCGTCATCTTAGTCGATGATGAATTTATTCATCGCATCAATAAGGAATATCGCCATCTTGATCAAGCGACAGATGTCATATCTTTCGCCTTTTTAGATGACGATGAAGGTTTAGCTAATCTCGATGTGATCGATTTAGGTGAAATTATTATCTCGACTGATCGTGCCTACAAACAAGCCCAAAATTATGGCCATTCTCTTAAACGCGAAATGTCTTTTTTATTCGTGCACGGCCTGTTACATTTATTAGGTTATGATCACCAAAATTTAGCGGAAGAAAAAATCATGTTTTCTTTGCAAGAAGCAATCTTAGGAGGGGAAAAGAATGGATAAATTTGAATTAGTTAAGGAAGCTAAAAAGGCGCGTGAACTCGCTTATGTGCCTTATTCCAAATTTAAAGTTGGGGCCGCACTTCTATGTCAAGATGGCAGTGTCTATTATGGTGCGAATATTGAAAACGCTTCTTATCCTTTATGTATGTGCGCGGAAAGAAATGCCCTTTATCACGCTTTAATGAGTGGTAAGCATATGGAAGATTTTGTCGCTTTAGCGGTCGTTGGTGATACGAAAGAACCAATTTCACCTTGCGGGGCTTGTCGGCAAGTCATCTCAGAAATTTTTCCTCGTAATGGTCATATTTATTTAGCTAATTTAAATGATGATATCTTAGATACGACCATTGACGATTTATTACCCTATGCCTTTGATGATTCGGATTTATAAAGATGAAAAGTGGCTTTGTTGCCATCATTGGCAAAAGCAATGTTGGCAAATCGACAATTTTAAATAATTTAATTGAACATAAAGTAGCAATTGTTACTGATAAAGTTCAAACCACACGCGATATCATTCGTGGGATTTATCATGACTTAGACACCGAAATTGTTTTCTTAGATACACCTGGGATACATAAACCTCTACATGTCCTAGGCCAAAAAATGAACGAAAGAGCTTTCAGCTCCTTAAGTGATGTCGATGCGATTATTCTCGTTATAGATGCTTCAAGAAAAGAAAATAAGGGTGATGAATTAATTTATCAAAAGTTGCCTAAGGATGTGCCTTTATTTATTGCCATCAATAAAATTGATTTAATTACGCTTGAGGAAGCACTTAAATTAAAAGAACATTTAAAAAATAAATTACCCGCGGCAACAATCATCGAACTAGAAGCAAGAGTTGGTTTTAATATCGATACTTTATTAAATGAAATCAAAAAAGTTTTACCTGATGGACCATTCTTTTATGAAGAAACCCAGATTACTGATAAATCGAGTTCTTATCTTGTTAGCGAATTAATTCGCGAAGCAGTTTTAAATTTACTCAGCGAAGAAGTTCCGCATGGCGTAGCTATCTATGTGGAAAATCTAACGGAAGAAAAAACGAAGGTCTACATTAAAGCTGCTATCTATGTCGAAAAAGAATCGCATAAACCCATTTTAATTGGAAAAAGAGGCGCGATGATTAAACGCATTGGTATTTCATCTAGAAAGGCCATCGAAGAATATTATCACAAAACCGTTTATTTAGATTTGCATGTTTTAGTTAAAGAAGATTGGCTCAATTCCCCAAGCATCTTAAAAAGATTAGGTTATTAAATGAAAGAAATTCAAGGTTTAGTTATCTCATCAACTCCATTTAATGATTTTGATAAGATGGTTAATGTCCTCACTAATAGCGGTCAATACGCTTTTTTAGCAAAAGGCGTGATGAAATTAACATCGAAAAATCATCCTAGTGTTGAAGAATTTACTTATGGTAATTTCTTATTAACTTCCTCGAAAAAAGGCTTGCTCTTGCGTCAAGGCTATGTCATTGATGCTTTTTACAATGTGCGGTTAAATTCGTCTAATTTAAAATATTTAAATTTTTTAAAAGAAGTCAATACCAAATTGACACTTAGTATCGATAAAACTTTAGAATTTACCTATCTATATCACACTTTAAAATTACTAAATGATAATTTCTCAGGGATGACTATTTGCTTAATTTATTTAGCAAAAATTCTCATTTTAAATGGCTTAGGTTTAGAAGTAGACCATTGTGTTCGCTCAGGCACTCAAAGCGATTTAGTAGCCTTAAGTTTAGAAGATGGTGGGTTAGTGAGTCGCGCCTATTTTAAGTCAGAAAAAGATCTCGCGTTAGGCGAAAGAAAATTAAAAATTATTCGTTATATCTTTAAAGTCGATGTCGATCGTTTTTCTAATATTGCATTTAATGATGAAGAATGTTTAGCAATCATGCGTTTATTAAATGATTTTATCGCGGCTAATCTCGATCTCAAATTAGCGAGCATTAAATATTTATAACATTAGGTAACGACTTAAAATATAAATAAACTACACTTATAATAGGTGTCAATTCTAAGCGAAAATGTCCCAACATTTTTATAAACATTAACGTAGAGAATAACGATTATTTTTGAACGCTTCTTGGAAGGAGTCATAATTTGG
>CASFQR010000011.1 GCA_949297275.1 uncultured bacterium
AAGTCTCCAAATGAAATAGAAATTGAACTTAAAAACGATTTAATTAAAATAAGAGGTGAGCAAGGACTAAAAAGTCTCACATCATTTGAAAGTTAACATGATTAGGGACGCAAAATTAAATATCTAGTAGATATTAATTTTAACCTGTGGTATTATCTTGAGTGCTAATTTAGTAGAAAGGTTTTTTATTTAATATGGCAAGCAAAACTAAAGAAAATCGTATCTCCATTTTATTAAAATGTACTGAATGCGGTGAAGAAAATTATTTATCTAGCAAGAATCGTAAAAACGATCCCGATCGTTTAGAAATTAAAAAATATTGCTCGCGTTGCAATAAAGTCACCGTTCATAAGGAGAAAAAATAATCAATAAGGACTCCATGTCCTTTTTAGTTTTAAGATGATTGTATCATTTCTAACTTCGCGTTACGCAAATTCGTATTTAGTCGTTGATAAAAATAACGATGCTTTTTTAGTTGATATTGGTGACCGTAACGAAGAAATAAAAACATATTTAAAGCAACACAATTTTCATCTTAAAGCCATTTTATTAACGCATGGTCATTTTGACCACATTGAAAATATTGGAGAATTTCTTGATGAAGATCCTTCAATTGCTGTCTATTTACATCGGCTAGAAAAAGATTTTCTTTTAAATAGTCATCTCAATTTATCAATGTTTGGTTTTAAGGGAGAAAATTTTCACTTTTCTTATCAAGTGAAAAATCTTCATTTAGTGGAAGATCAAGAAATTATTAAAATCGGTGAAGAAGAAATTAAAGTAATTTTTACTCCCTTTCATACCCAAGGATCGGTGTGTTATTATCTTAAGAGCGAAGAAGTCCTCTTTAGTGGCGATACTTTGTTTTATTCGACGATTGGTCGCAGTGACCTCCCAACATCTAATCCTGTTTTAATCAATAATTCTTTAAGAAAATTATTGCTCTTAGATGATCAAGTAATCATTTACCCAGGACACGGCATTAAGACGACAATTCTTCGTGAAAAAAAGCATAATCCTAATCTAATAAAATTATTTCAAGGAGGAAAATTAGAATGAATGTAACTGAACTTAGACCGGGAAATTATTTTCTTGATGAAGGCAATTTATACCAAGTAATGGATATTTTACTTAATAAAACCGCGATGCGTAAAATGGTCGCGAAAGTCAAAGTTAAAAATATGCGTACGGGAGCAATTACCGAATTAGCGAGAAATAGTGGTTATGATGTTAGTCCCGTCTTTTTAGAAAAGAAAGTGATGTCTTATCTTTATGATGGTGGTTCGACTTTAGTCTTTATGGATCAAAACACTTATGAACAAGTTGAAATTAATAAAGAGCGCCTAAGTTGGGAAATGAATTTCTTAAAAGAAGGTACAGAGATCACAATCTTATTCTATCAAGAAGAAATTTTAGGAATTGAATTACCAATTAAAGTGAATTTAACGATTGTTGATTGCGAGCCAGCAGTGCGCGGCGATACCATCAATAAAACGATGAAAAACGCGAAAGTCGAAACTGGTTTTGAGTTAAAAGTTCCTTTATTTATCGATAATGGTGAAACAATTGTCGTTCGCACGGATACTGGCGAATATGATGGCCGCGCGAATTAATTTAAGGAGTTAGAAGCATGGTTGAAATACAAATTTGGGTCTTAGTCTTATCGCTTGTCGGCGCTTTACTTTTAGGTGCGGTAGCTGGCTTTTTTGGTGGAAGATATTTCTTTAAGAAAGAATTAGAAAAAAATCCGCCTATCAATGAAAATATGATTCGCGCGATGTTCCGTCAAATGGGTCGTAAACCTAGCGAAAGCCAAATTAAAGCCGTCATGAACGCGATGAAAAATAGTAATAAATAATTTCTTGTTAATTTTTAAAAAAATAAGCATAGTTTTCTATGCTTTTTTATTTAGGATTGAATTTTTTTTCATGTGTTATAATAAATAAAAAGCGAGATATTTAGTTAGGAAGAAATGATGAAGAAAATATTATTATTGATATTACCCCTCTTAGCGATGAGTGTTTCTAGTTGCAATCAATTAGAAAAGCCGCGAGACACTAATCTAAATTATTGGCTTGGTGAAAAGGTTAGTTTGGATGATTCAAGGCAATATCTCGATAGCAATATTTATTTAGATGAAGATTATCAATTTACTGTTAACGAGCAAGGTGAACAAGAATTTCCTCAAGCTTATGTTTCTTATCAAATTGAAAATGGTGTCATCGACACAATTGAGATTAAAGATCCTGAGATTGTCTTATATAATTTTTGTCTTAATTCTAGCCCAATGAAAGTTTCGATTATATTGGACAATTTTGGCTTTATAGGGGATGGAATTTATGATTATGCCGGCAATAATGGCTATTTATCAATTTATTTTAAGAAAGGAAAAACAATAATTGTTCAAAGAATATATGAAAATTAAAGATAAGTTTATTCCTTTATTGATGTTAATATCCCTTTTATCATCTTGTAATAAAAACCATGTCGATGTTGCTAATAAACCAAGCGACGCAAATTTTAGTTATTGGATTAACCAAACAATCAAAGAAGAGGAATTTAATTTAGCCTGCGCGGAATTTTTAATTGAAGGTGACATTATTCCACATTATCTTGATGTTAATTATGATTTCGTTATTAAAGATGATGGGTTACCATATCTTCCTAGGGAATATGTCTGCTATTTAACTTATCGAAACGCGAATAATGATTATTGCATTACCGATATTGTAATTACTGATCCTAATATCACCTTTTATGGCCTAAGCCTTAATAGTGACCGCTACGATATCTATTTTAAAATGCGCGATCTAGGCTTTGCGTTCCATGGAAATATCTTAAATATTGCAGAAGATAAACGACCATTCGTCTTCGATAAAGATGGATACGGCTTTATGTTTGCAGAAAATTTAATTTATATTTGCTATTAAAATAATACTATAAAAACAGACCGATAGATTAAAATAAAATTAATGTTAAATTTACTAAATTGAAAATATTTTTTAGTCATAATTTTGGTGACAAAATCAAGAATAGTTTAATCAAAATTTATAAAATTATTACCTAGGGTAGTGACCTCTAAGTTAAGCAATAATGCGTAAGCTAACTTTTTACACACAACTAAGTGGAAAAAGTAAAAAATGTCAATCAAAACATTCGATAACAACTATAAATATTTTTTAATCCATGGCTATGTTTATAATTTATGCACCAAAGCAATATTAACTAAAAAACTACTAAATTAATACTATTTATTTTAACCATTTGACCTTATTTTCTTCGTGATTGATTAATCTTTTAATGTTCGTATGATGACGGATAATCGTGATGAAAGTCATGATGGTCAATGTTGTTGCATATTCTAGTCCTGGCAAGACAAAATAACCATTGCCCCACATGAACAAATTACTAATAGCAGGATAATATAAATTTAGGATAGCAATCACCCAGGCAATTACTGTGCCAACTATAGCTGTTAATATGCTTGATAAAGAAACATATTTTGTTGTTTTTAAAGTTGTAAAGAAGGTGATGATACCGCAGATAGAAACTAGCCATGAAGTCGCTAAACCAAAGCCACATAGATTAGCGACAATCTTTCCGCCTTTAAATTTAGCAAAGAGAGGGAAGCAATGACCAATTGTCGCCCCTAGCGGCGCTAGATAATAATAAATAATTCCGTCATCAAAGAGCCAATCTTCACCTAAAATTGTTTTTAGTGGTGTATATAAAATGATAAAGAAGGCAAGTAGCATCGGAATGATGCATTTGAGCATATCTAAGATTATCGTTAATACGCCAGCTTTTTTTGAAAAGACGCGACCAACATTCGTGCCGCCGCTATTTTTGCTACCATAATCGCGGGGATCTTTTTTATAAAAGATTTTACCAACAATCACCCCAAAAGGGATTGAGCCAAATAAATAACCCACAAAGAAGCAACTTAAACCGAGTAATATATTGTATAAAATGACATCCATTGCTTTGATTTGTTATTACCTAAATAATTTTACTAAAAGTTTATTACTTTTAAAACTAAAATTTGTTATAATTTCTTCGGTTAGAAAATTTGTAGGACTATTTAATGGCTGATAAATATAATAATGAACATAGATATACCGCTGATGATATCGATCTTTTAGATGGCATCGAAGGGATTAGAAAACGTCCAGCGATGTATATTGGCTCGACGAACGCTAGTGGTCTCCATCATTTAGTGTGGGAAGTTTTAGATAATGCGGTTGATGAGGCGATGTCAGGCTTTGGTAAAACGGTAACTGTCATTATCCATAAAGATGGATCTGCTTCCGTGATGGATGAAGGGCGAGGTATTCCAGTAGATATTCATAAAAAGACTGGCATTCCAGCTGTGCAATTGATTTTTACTACTTTGCATAGTGGTGGCAAATTTTCTAGTAAAGTTTATGCGACTAGTAGCGGTCTTCATGGGGTAGGGGCAACCGCTACGAATGCCTTATCTTTATATTGCGATGTGACCGTTTATCGCGATGGTCAAATTTATCATTTACGCTTTGAAGATGGTGGCAAATTAAAAACCCCTTTAGAAATTCTAGGTAATACTAAAAAGCACGGCACCCTCGTTCGTTTTAAACCTGATCCAAGTGTTTTTTCCACTGTTGATTTTAAGTGGGACACAATCTCGAATCATCTCCGCGAAAAAGCTTTCCTTTTAAAGGGAGTAAAATTTGTCGCGATTGATGAAAGGCAAAATTTAAAAGAAGAATATTATTATGAAAATGGCATTTTAGAATATTTAAATGTCTTAAACGAAAATAAACGCAAAATCGGCGATTCGATTTATTATGAAGGCAAAGAAAATAACATTGAAATGGAAATCGCCTTCGTCTATTGCTATGACGATTATAATGAATCGATTTATAGTTATGCGAATAATGTCAGAACTAAAGATGGTGGCACGCATGAAATTGGTTTTAAAACTGGTATTACGCGCGCTGTCAACGATTTTGCGGTTGAACATAATTTATTAAAAGGTAAAACTAAACTCGAAGGTAGCGACATTCGGGAAGGTTTAACCGCCATTGTTTCTTTAAGAATTCCCGAAGAAATTTTGGAATATGAAGGGCAAACTAAAGGTAAATTAGGTACACCAGAAGCGCAGACTATCGTCAATAATTTTGTCTATTCAAATTTCACTTATTATTTATCAGAAAATAAAGAATTTGCGATTAATTTAATCAAGAAATGCATCGCTAGTAGCGAAGTTAGAATCGCAGCTAGAAAAGCTAAAGAAGAGATGCGCTCTAATAAAAAGCAAAAAGTTGAGATGATTATTTCTGATAAATTAACTCCCGCTCAATCAAAAAATTACGAACATAATGAATTATTTATTGTCGAAGGTGAATCGGCAGGGGGGAACGCTCGCACTGGGCGAAATGGTTTATTTCAAGCTATCTTACCTCTTAGAGGTAAACCACTAAATACCGATAGTATCACTTTAGACCGCATGTTAAAAAATGAAGAATTTGCCACTTTAATTAATACGATTGGGGCAGGTTATGGTCAAAATTTTAATGTCGAAGATATGCGTTATGGGAAAGTTATTATCATGACCGATGCTGATACTGATGGTGCTCATATCCAAACCTTGTTATTAACTTTCTTCTATAATTTTATGCGACCAATTATCACTAGTGGTCGTCTCTATGTCGCGATGCCGCCATTATATTGCGTTTCAAAAGAAATTAATCATAAAGAAATATTTGAATATGCTTGGGACGATGAATCATTAAAAAAAGCCAAAGAGAAAGTCGGACGCGGCGCGACAATTTCTCGCTTTAAAGGCTTAGGAGAAATGAATGCTGCTCAACTTTGGGAGACGACGATGAATCCTAAAAGTCGTCACCTATTAAAAATTGGTATTGATAACCCGTTAGTGGTCGAACAAAGAATTTCTGTATTAATGGGAAAAGATATTGCCGCTAGAAGAAAATGGGTTGAAGAAAATGTCGATTTTTCGGAAATCGATAATTTTGATATAGGTAGAAATAATGGCTAAGAAAAAGCAAATTGCAGAATTTGAAAATTATCAAGAAATTGTCGAAGAGCAACCGCTTGATGATATTATGGGTAGCCGCTATGCTAGCTACGCTAAATATGTCATTCAAGATCGCGCAATTCCCGATGCTCGCGATGGTTTAAAACCAGTTCAAAGAAGAATCATTTACGCCATGCAAAAAGCTGGCTTAACTTATAATGCTAAGCGCACCAAATGTGCTCGAATTGTCGGTGATGTGATGGGCCATTATCATCCGCATGGTGATACTTCAATTTACGATGCTTTAGTGCGCCTAGCGCAAGATTGGAAAGTTAATCATCCTCTCATTGATTTTCAAGGTAATAAAGGTTCGATTGATGGGGATGGCCCAGCAGCGTATCGTTATACCGAAGCGCGTTTAAGTCAAATTGCTGAAGAGATGGTCCGCGATATCGATAAAAATGTTATTGAGATGGAATTGACTTATGATGATAGCCAATATGAACCGACAGTTTTACCCGCACGCTTTCCTAATTTACTCGTCAATGGTAGTGATGGGATTGCAGTTGCCTTAGCGACCGAAATTCCTACTCATAATCTAGGCGAAATTATCGACGCCACCATTTATCGCATTCGCAATAAAAATTGCACTGTCGCTGATTTATTAGAGATTGTCCAAGGCCCAGATTTTCCAACTGGTGGTCTCATTTATAAATCAAAAGGTATCGAAGATATCTATCAAACTGGTCGCGGTAAAATTGAAATCGTTGGGAAAACTGAAATTGTCTATGGCAAAGATATTAATCAAATAGTCATTAGTGAAATCCCCTTTAAAGTTCAAAAGAAAGATTTAGCCTTTGAAATTGATAAATTGCGTTTTGATCGCTCTATTAGTGGCATCCTCGAGGTCCGCGATGAAAGCGATCTCAAGCATTTCCGCGTTGTTGTCGATTTAAAAAAGGAAGCTAAAGCCGACATCATTTTAGAATATTTAAAGAATAAAACACCTTTAAGAACATCTTATTCCGCGAATATGGTCGCGATTGTTGCTGGTCATCCTAAAACGATGAATTTAATCGATTTTATCGATTGTTATGTTGACCATCAATTAAGTGTTTTAACTAAAAGAAGCATCTATTTATTAGCTATCAATAAAAAAAGACTGAATATTGTAACTGGCTTAATTAAAGCCATCTCTATCATCGATGATTTAATTAGAGTAATTCGCGCATCTAAAGATAAAGGCGATGCGAAAAATAATATCCAAAATGAATTTGGCTTTAATGAAGAACAAGCCGAAGCCATCGTCTCTTTACAACTTTATCGTTTAACGAATACCGATATTTTAACTTTAGAAAATGAAAAGAATGCCTTGATAGAAGATTCGGAATATTTACAAAGTTTACTCGATGATGAGAAAAAGCTTCGTCGCTTATTAATCAGCGACTTAATGACGATTAAAAATAAATATGGCCGTCCGCGTTTAACCCAAATCGTTGATAAAGAAGAAACGAAGACTTTCAATCGTCGCGATTTAATCTCCAAAGAAGAAACGATGATTGCTTTAACTCACGATGGTTATATTAAAAGATCGTCGCTTAAATCATATCGTTCAAGCGGCGAAAATCCTTTACCTGGTTTAAAAGATGGCGATGCGGTAGTTTATATTGGCAAAGCCTTAACAACAGATTATTTAATTGCTTTTACTTCTACCGGTAATTTTTTACACATACCCATTTATGAAATTCAAGAAAATAAATGGAAAGACGAAGGCAAACATATCAATTATTTAATTTCTTTAAAACCAGAAGATAAAATTGTTAAAGCTTTTGTCTTAAATAATTTCCGCGATGATTTATATTTCATTTTAGTTTCTAAATATGGTCAGATTAAACGCGTCGCGATGAATAATTTTAATGTTGTGCGTTATAATCGTCCGATTATGGCGATGCGTTTATTTAATGATGACAAGATTAGCGATGTGACTTATTCGCAAGGCGATTCTAATATCTTTGTTGCTAATAGTGAAGGTTATGCTTCTTTCTTTAATGAAAATAATATTTCTCCGAGCTTATTAAAAAGTAGTGGCATTAAAGCGATGTCATCATTAAAAAATGATGCGACCATCGTTAGTGTCCTTTCCTTTAAAAAGGATGAACGACAAAAATTATTATTAATCACCGATAATGGTTCCTATCGCATTTTTGAAATTGCAAATATGCCGCTTACTAACCGTTTAGCTAGACCATTTTCTTTATATAAATATCTTAAAAGCGATGTGCAACATCTTCTAAAAGTGATGAAAATTACCAAAGATGATGATGTTTTACATATTCGCGCTTTATTAAGCGACAAAAATTATTTTGAATTTACGGTTGATGATTTCCATTTAACCCCAATGGATAAATGCGCGCGTAAGATCTTAAAGATTCCTCATCGCGCTTCGCTTGATTTTATCTACGATGAAAAAGGTCTTTATATCGATAATAAAATTCCTAGTTATCAACCAGAAAACCTTGTGGATGCGCAGGTTGAGACAACTGATCATCTTGAAAATGAGCAATCAGTAAAAAATGACGGATATCAAGATGAGAAGTTAGAAGAAGAAAATTATGAACAAATTTCCATCTTTGATGATGATTTATCTTTAGATTAATATGTGCCGAAAGATTATTCCTTATGCTTATGCTTCGTCGATCTATGATATTGAAATTGATTTTTTCAAGCAAAAGAATATTCAGTATCTTCTTACTGATTTAGATAATACTCTTGATTCTTATCGCCAAAAATTGCCTTCCCCAAAAGTTTTTGCTTTAAAAAAGAATTTACTTGACTCTGGGATTGAAATGATTATTGTTAGTAACAATTCTTCTCGAAGAGTTTTTACTTACGCGAAAGCTTTAGGCGTAAGATGCTTTTCTTCTTTAAGAAAACCCTTCGCGCATAAATTAAATAAATTATTAAAAGAAGCGAAAATAAATAAAAATAATGTTATGATGATAGGGGATCAAGTTGTGACGGATGTTTTAGCCGCAAATGGGGTAAAGATTAAAGTCATCTTAACTGATAAATTAGTCAAAGAAGATCAATTTACTACCCATTTTAACCGCTTGCTTGATCGACCATTACGCAAATATTTAAAAAAGAAAAATTTATTGAAGAATTGGAGGGAATTATATGAGTGATTTTGCCCAAGTAAGAAAATGCTATAACTGTGGAACTTTGCTTCAAAGTGATAATCCAAATGAAAAAGGTTATGTAAAAAAAGAAATTTTAGACAATCCTTTATTAAATTTTGTCTTTTGTGATGAGTGTTTTGAAAAAGAAAAATTTCATGCGCGTCCCAATGAACCAGAACTTGATGATGAATATTATTCTTTAGTTATGGACGCTAAAAATAATCACTCGCTGATTGTTTATGTCATTAATTTATTTTCTTTTGAAGCTTCTTTTAACTCAAAATTAAATAATTTAATTAAGAATAATAAGATTTTAGTTATCGCTAATAAGCGCGACCTTTTACCGAGTGATTTAAAAGATGAAACGATTGAAGAATATGTCGCTCATCGCTTCCGCGCGGTTGATCTCCATGTCGATAAGGTGATGGTCACAAGTGAATCAAACGATGAAATTAATCGTCAAATCATTGAAACTATCCAAGAAATGCGTCAAGGTCATAATACTTATGTGATTGGGCCAAAATATTCTGGCAAAACTTCTTTAATTAATGCTTTCTTACGCGTCTATCATAATTTATCTAAGGGAATGATTATGACGAAGAATTATAAAAACACCAAGATGCGCGTCATGATGATTCCTCTTGATGATGATACCTATATGTATGATACTCCAGGGATTAGTAATGATAATTCCTTATTAGCTAATTTAGATCCTTCAACGATTGATTTATATTTATCGAGTCGCGGTTGCGAAAAAAAGAGCATTTTATTAAGTAAAAACCAAGCGATTTGTTTAGGTGGCTATGCGATGATTGAACTCGTTAGTAGCGATAAAGATTTAAATAACTTATCTTTATATTTCCGCCCCAATAAAATCACCTATAAAAAGATTGCTCCTCGCCATAAAAATACCGTTGATGATCTCTTCTTTGAATTAGTCGCTAAAGGAGCGCTTACCCCAGCCTTAAAGACGATGAAATCATTAAAAGATATGACGGTTTATGAAATTCATGTCGATGAAACTAATCAACGCGATATCGGTATTTTAGGCTTTGGCTGGTTCTCTTTTATCGCTCATAATCAAGTCTTCCGCATCTATGTTCCGCATAATGTTTCGGTTTATACTTCGCGGCCGAAAATTATCGATAAAAGATTACGTTAATGAAAGATAACATCGTCCTTTTTGGTGGCTCTTTTGATCCGATTCATCAAGGACATCTTTTAATGGCTAAATGCGTGCATAATTTATTTAATGCCCGCGTAATTTTTATCTTAGCTAAAAGGCCAAGATGGAAAAAAGTTGCTGCTAAGGATAATGACCGTCTCCAAATGCTTAAAATTGCTTTAAAAGATCTTGATACAGAAGATTTTTCTTATTCAGATTATGAATTAAAGCAAGACGCTAAAATTAATTATTCAATTGAAACAATTAAATATTTTAAGGAATTATATCCTCGAAATAAAATTTATTTTTTAATTGGGGCTGATCAAGTCAATCGCTTTGATGATTGGAAAGAAGGATTATTAATCAGTAAATTAGTACAGATTATCTTTTTTCCGCGTCTTAATGCTGAAATTAATGAGACGATTGTTAAGAAATATCAAATGCTTAAAATCCTTAATCAAAAGATTCCCGATATTTCTTCGACGGAAATTCGTAATTTAAAAAAACTGAATGAAATTAGTGGAGTGCGAGAATATATCGAAGACCATAATTTATATTATATGGAAACGATTTTAAATAAATATATTATCGATGAACATCGTTATTTTCATTCTTTAAGTGTCGCCAGGTTAGCGCTTAAAATAGCTATCAGTAATAATTTACCTAATAAGGAAATTTATTATATTGCCGCCTTATTACATGATTTAGGCAAAACTAAATATTATGATAGTGATCAAATTAATGAAATAATGCATCGGTATTATGATGAATACTATGATTTACCATTATTTACTTATCATCAATTTATTGGACATTATATCGCGAAAGAATTATTAGGAATTAGTGATGAAAAGATTTTAAGGGCAATTGAATTTCATTGCACAGGAATTGATAAGATGGATGAAGTTGGGATGATAACTTATCTCTCAGATAAAATTGAACCGACACGCGGTTTTGATTCAAGTTTTTTAATTAATAGTGCCTTAAAAAATTATTATCAAGGTTTTATTGATACCTTAATTGATAACAGGAAATATTTACTGAATCATCATAAAGATATTCATAATCGTTTAACGCAAGCCTGTTTTGAAATGTATTTAAATAAAGGAGAAGAATAAATGCCAAGATTAGAAAAAGTTACCGCCTTAGTTAAAAAGACTTTAAACGAACATAAAGCGGAAGATATTTTAATTATTGATGTTAGAGATAAAACACCATTCGCGGACACATATATCTTAGCAAATGCTTTAAATGTTCGTCATGTTAATGCTTTAAAAGAAAGTATCCTTGAAGCCTTTGCTAAAAATAATATTCCTTGTTCGCATGTCGAAGGCTCAGTTGATTCGGCTTGGATATTAATTGATGCGTATCATGTTATCATCAATATTTTTACTGAAGAGGAAAGAAAAAGAATCTCTTTAGATGAATTATTAACTAAGAAATATGACTAATTTATAGCGATAAATAATATACTTCGCATAAGTGTCATTATGTTAACCAAAATATCGAAAAGCCAGATTGTGCCAATATTTTATGTGATAGTGCTTAGATAATAGGGCAAACACTATTATCACAAAATAGCACTTTTCCACATATTTTTTATAACTAAATATATACTAAATAACTACTAACAAAAATTGATTTTATTGATATTTTTTCTTCTTTTTACCTTAATTTTGATGAGGTGATTTTTTGGAATGCCACTACTCTACCCTCTTAAAATTAAAATTTATAGGTAGATGAAACATCTAGCCCTACTATTAATTATTATCATGATATTTTTTCTCACTAAAAAAATCTTTAATTATTTATGATAATTTATAATTAGACAACATTATTTAACCGTTTTTTGTTGTATATTGTTTTAATAACTTTTTCGCATAATGAATCGCAATATCAGTTAAGCCAATCAAAATAATCGCGATTAAGGAAATTGCTAAGATATTATCCATGTCAACATTCATATATGATAAATAAATCATTCTTCCTAAGCCTGGAATATTATCTCCTGCTAAGACTTCAGCCATAATGCAGACTTTCATCCCTAAACCTAAAGAAGACACTAAACCTAAAATGAGGTTAGGCCACGCTAAAGGGAGATAAATGCGATAAATCGCCCGAAAAGTCTTCGTGCCATCAACCTTTAAAGCCATAATAATGTTTTCATCAATGCTTTTAATACCAGTTATTATTGCCTCATAACAAATGGGGAAAACGATTAAAAAGACAATAATAAAAGGTGCGACGACTGTCCGCGTTAAGGCGATAATTAAATAAATGATTGTCGCGGTTGGTAGAGTTCTTAAAACGATTATTAACGGTCTTAAAAAATTGTAGAAAGCTTTATTTAAGGCTCCTAATATTCCTAGGAAGGAACCTAAAATAAAACCCACTACCACACTGATAAATAATCTTAGTAAAGTCCAACCAATTGAGATATATGTATAAGAATCTTTCAATAATGGTCCTAAACTAAGGAATACTTTAAGCGGTGAAGGTAATAAAGAAGTATTTAAAATTAGTGATAAAAGCCACCAAGCGAGAATAAAAGCAATCACTCCTAAGATAATAAATAATGGTGCTTTAAATCGTTGATAGGCGGCTTTTATCTTTTCTTTCATTGTTTAATAGTTAATCTCAACAAAATATTCATCACTAAAGGAAGGGTAATTAGGATTATTAAGTTTAGTTAAGAAGGCGTTGATATCGACAGTTTCACTCGGGGCGACTAAGCCAAAACCATTCGCTTGATCTTTCTGAACATTATATGCGACATTCGCGTTAAACCCAAAGCGCGATTGTTGAAGCGTTAAATCACTACTATAAGCATTTAAAGTCTCACGAACTACTTCTGGTTGATTAATAGCATTTTCTAAGCGCGTATCTAAAGCGCGGAAGAAATCTTTTAAATTATTAGGTTTAGTCGTTAAGATACTTTCGCGAACAAAGATCCCGGCTTGAGGAATGGCATCTTGCCCACTATAAGCTTTCCATTCTTGACGAATATTTTTAATAACGGAAACGCGACCATAAGTGGAAGCTTCTTGATTATTCATAGTGGCAAATAAGGCTGGTTGGGCAATAAAGACATAATCGACTTCGTTGCCATTATGCATGCCGCTAGCTAAGATACTACGAGCTTCTTCGTTAGAATTAACATAATGGGTTTCCAAACCACTAATTTGCCAATAATCATTCACTAAAGCTTGCCACACTAAGTCAGGAATTAAATTTTCACCGAAGCTGACGACATAACTTTCGCTAGTTGGCAAAGCGTTATCACTAACATCAATGCCCGCTAAATAGAAATTCCCACCGGTAATGATTTGGGCTAATTTAAAATCTAATTCTTTGTTACGAATCGTATTTAAACCACTGATGCTATCAAAGATAACCATGTCATAATCATTTTTTTGTAATTCGGCCGCGACATTTGTCGGAGTAGAATTAGTGACATAATTTTCATTATTTCCTTGATCGTAGAATGCTAAAGCGGGTGCGCCTGCTGGTGAGATGAACTTTAATGGTTCTTCGTTTACTAAACTATTATTACCACTACTATCCGTCGATGCTGGGCAACTAGTTAAGCCTAACATCATTAATGGCAATAATATTACAAAAGACTTATTCATTATCGATTACCTCCTCAATGACTTTGCCAATCATTGTTTGATCTTTCTTTAAATTAAAATTAGCTAAAATTGTCGCTCCAATATCAGCAAAAGAACTTCTTTCACCTAAATAGCGACCATCATGAATCTTTTTACTATAAATTAATAATGGGACTTTTTCTCGCGTGTGATCGGTGCCATGATGAATTGGATCATTGCCGTGATCAGCAGTAATCATCAATAAATCATCGTCTTTTAAGTTTTCGATTAATTGTCCTAATTTAACATCGAATTCTTCAATGGCTCTAGCATAGCCTATTGGGTTACGACGATGGCCATATTCGCTATCAAATTCGACTAAATTAACGAAACATAAGCCGGTATAATTATCGTTTTTAGCTTGTTCAATCGTTTTATCCATCCCGTCATTATTTGAGACGGTTTTAACGGTTTTAGTGACACCGCTATTATTAAAGATATCGGCAATCTTACCTACACAAGAAACAGTATAATCATGATCTTTTAAAATATTCATCGCTGTGATGCCGCTAGGTGAGAGGGCATAGTCATGGCGATTCGCGGTTCTTTTAAAGGTGGCAGCGCTACGGCCAACAAAAGGCCGAGCAATCACGCGACCGACATAATATTCGGGTCTAAGACAAATTTCGCGAGCAATTTTAGAGCAGCGATATAATTCTTCTAAGCCAGTTACTTCTTCACTAGCGGCAATTTGTAAGACACTATCGGCACTAGTATAAACAATTAACGAATTATCGCGCATTTGTTCTTCGCCGAGTTCTTTTAAGATTTCCGTACCGCTCGCGGCTTTATTACCAATAATTTTATGACCAGTTTTTTCTTCTAATTCTTTGATTAAGGCTAATGGAAAACCGGTATCAGTAAAGGTAATAAAGGGTTTAGTAGTATAAATTCCCATCATTTCCCAATGGCCAGTCATTGTATCTTTGCCATTACTTTCTTCTAGAAGGCGTAAGGAATAACTGTGCGGATGTTCTTTAACACTTGCGCCCATAATATCATCTAAATCGGCTATCCCTAAATCATTAAGATGGGGGATATGAATACCACCAACACTTTGCGCAGCGTGTTTAAAAGTATTCGCCCCTTCATCATGATATTTTTTCGCATCAGGCATTTCACCAATTCCCACGCTATCCATCACAATTAAGAAGATTCGTTGATATTTCAATTATTTATTCTCCTTTCTAAAATCAATATTAAATCATTTCCTTTTACTAAACAAATCATATGCACTAAGAATGCGCCTAGTAGAAATATTAGTATATATTTCTGTTGTTGCTAAATTGGCATGCCCAAGCATCTCTTGAACAGCCCTAAGTTCCGCACCATTTTCTAATAGATGAGTGGCAAATGAATGACGCAAGATATGAGGCGAGACATTAACTTCAATCTTTGCGCGATAGGCGTAGATCTTAACTCTTTTAAAGAAATATTGCCGCGATAATTTTTCCCCATAGCGATTTAAAAATAAATATCCTTGGCGGCGACCAGGGTTTTTACTACGAACTTCTTCGATATATTTTTGAACATATTCTAAAGCATATTCGCCAATTGGGATGCGTCGCATTTTATCGCCTTTACCGCGAATTTCGATTATCCCTTGTTGAAAATTAATTTTATTTAATGGTAAATCGAGTAATTCAGAGACTCTTAACCCACTCGAATACATGACTTCGAGCATTGCCTTATCGCGCAACTCATCTTTTTTCTCAATGTTTGGAGCCTCTAAAAGGGCTTCAACTTCTTCAATTGTTAAAGCGTAAGGTAGGCGCTTAGGAGTTTTGGGGGAATGAACTATGATATTATTAAAAGTGACGAGATGTTCTCTTTCTAAAAATAAATAAAAATTCTTCGTTAATGATAAGCGCCTTAAGATTGAAGTAGTCGCTAAATTTTCTTTACTTTGGATTTTAATGAAATCATTGAGATCTAAAGGTGATAGATCATCTAAAGTTTGTTTTAAGGGAAAAGTCTTAAAAAATTTCTTTAAATCGTATTGATAAGATTTTAAAGTTTCTTCACTGATACCTTTTTCCACGCGAAGATATTGAAAAAAACTATCGATAGCGTCACTTAATTCCATATTTTTGCTCTTTATATATTGCTCCTAAAGTCGTTAAAGAGGGCTTCTTTAAACGCCGATTTAATTCATTGATTAATAATTTTGTTCGGCATTCTTCTTCAATTTCTTCATAATTATCAAAGAGTGATAATTGAATGATAGCTTCGTTTTTTGCAACTAAATCTTGTAATGTAACTCCAACGAGGCGAATCGGAATATTAGGAAGATTCTTTTCGACTAAATTTTTAACGATTGGTAAAATTTCTTCTAAATTAGCCGTATATTCTTCTAGTTTCTTTGATCGCGTTATTGTTTTAAAATTATGATCTTTTAAAGTAATTTGTACCGTTTTAGCTAAATAATTTTGCTGATTAATTTCTAAAACAACTTGTCTGGTTAATTCGATAAAATGTGGCATCAGTTCTTCATAAGTTAATAAATCTTCATTTAAGGTTTTGGAATGGCCTAGCGACTTAGCGTCTTCTTCTATAAGAATAATTTCATCGCTCCCCTTCCCTAAAATTAAATCGCGATAAGTATAAAAGCTTTTGCCAAAGAAATGTCTTAATTCTTCATCATCAGCAATTAGTCGTTTAGCTAAATCACCAATCGTTAGAATGCCTAAAGTTTTTAGTTTTGGCGTGGTCTTTTTACCAATCCCAAAAAAATCATCAATCTTTAAAGGATATAATAATGTTGGAATATCTTTTTTATGAATGATGGTAATTCCCATTGGTTTATGGAGGTCGCTAGCCATCTTAGCTAAAAATTTATTGATTGAGATGCCAATTGAACACATTAGGCCAGTTTTCGCTAATAAGCCATCTTGAATCGCTTTAATTTTCTTGATTGGTTCTTTCTCTTTTATTAAATAAGCAGTTAAATCAAGGTAACATTCATCGACACTCGCCTTTTCAATTAAGGGGGTAAATTGCTTTAAATAGCGAAAGAATTCTTGCGATTTTTCTTCGTAAAGATGATAATGACCATCGATTAAAATTAAGGACGGACATTTTTTTAAAGCTTCAAAAGTTGGTTGGCCGCTATGGACACCATATTCTCTAGCTTTATATGAACAAGTTGAAATAATCCCTCCCCGACCGCGATGACCAATCGCAACTGCTTTACCAATTAAACTAGGATCGCGCAATTCTTCGCAACGCACAAAGAAGGCGTTTAAATCAATATGTCCGATGATTTTTGTCATAACAAAATTATAAAATCAAATGATTTTAAGCGCAATTAAATATTATGTTAACCAAAATTTAATAACTAGCGGAATTCGTGTTCAATATACCGATGATGCCTAATGAAGTTAAAATCGATAAAAGAATCGAAATGACAATAAAAATACTCGTTACAATTATTGTAACTAAATTGACATAATAGCCAGCAACTTTTAAAGGACGGAGGCGCGCGGGCGAATTTTCTTTCGCTTTAATTTCAAAGACGAGACCAACAATCGCGCAGACTAAGCCAATCGGTCCTAAAATCAAGCCATAATACGGTAAAAAAGAGATAACTCCAACAGCTGCGGCTTCAATCCCTAAGCCAAAGCCAACCATTCCTAGAGTGTCATAAATATTCCATCTTTGAGAGGTGGGTTGAGGTTTATTTTCTTGAGCTATTTGCTCCTTTTTATCATTGACGATTTCGCCTTCAATTACTTTTTCTTCTTCGGACATTTTTTTGCTCCTTTTTAGTAAGCGGAATTTCCGTAATCAATCATATTCATCAAGAATAAAATTGTCAAAATAAGGGAGATGATAAAGAAGATTATTGATAGCACTAAGGCGATGATATTAACAATTAATCCAGCCTTTTTTAATTGCATTAATTTTAAAGAGGCGCTATTTAAGCCTTTCTTCGAGAAAATTAAACCAATAATGGAAGAGACGAGGCTAATTAAAGAAAAGATAATGCCATAAATAATAATCCAACCAAAGGCAGTACAGACAAGCGCTTCAATCCCTAAGCCAAAGCCCACAATCCCTAAAGTATCTAGACTAGTCCAACGAACTGGCTTTGGAGATTTTTCCTCTTCACTTTTTTCAGATGTTTCATTAACTGGTTTATCTTCTTCTACTATCGTTGTTACTTCCTGATAACTAGCGTCGAGTTTTTGATTTATTTTATCAACCATAAATTTATCCTCCTGTTTTTGATTTTATCTTAAGATAAATCGTTTCACAATCTAAATCATATTCTTTTAATTGTTCGGCGATGGTAGCTTGTTTAATGAACGCTAAAGGGATGTCATAAGATATAAATTCGCCCTTAAATCCATGCTTTAATAAATAATCAGCGATTTTATCGCTATAGCCTTCTAGCACACTATAAGGGTTATAAATAAAGATGCGCTTTTTATTAATTAATTGCTCAAGTGTTTCTTCATCTAAAGGCGATAAAAATAAAGTATTAATTAAATAAATATCATCTTGATTTTGTATAAAGTAGGTTGCTAATTTTCTTCCTAAGGGTCCATAAGTTAATAAAACATTTTCGCTCATCTTTAAATCATTAAAATAGAGATAGCGATTTTCTTTAATATCTAAAAGTAAGATTTCTTCATCTTTCCTAATTTGTTCGCGCGGCAAGCGAATAAACATTGTCGTCTCGTTATTATAATCTAACAGGGCTTTGGCTTCACTTTTATTAGAAGCCATCGCAATTAAAACATTCGGAATTGATGTTAAAAAGGCAACATCATAAATCCCTTGATGAGTCTCACCATCATTACCAATTAAGCCCGCTCTTTCAACTAAAAATTTCGTCTTAGCCTTAATGCGCGCATTATCATGACTAAGCATATCGTAAGCGCGTTGTAAAAAGGTCGAATAAATCGAAACATAAGGGTGATAACCCTCTTTAGCTAAGACACTAGCGAAAGTCGTTGCGTGTTCTTCGGCAATTCCCATATCAATGCATTTAGAAGGGTATTCTTTAAAGATTTCATCTAACCCTGCCCCCTTTTCAGTTGCGGGCGAAATGATGATAGCGCGCGGATCATTTTTAACAATTTCTTTTAAAATATCTGCATAAAAATGCGACCAAGAGATCGTTAGAGGATGGAGGTTTTTTGGTTGCCCACTAGTTATATCAAAAGGCGTTACGCCATGCCAATAACCACTATGATCATTTTCTGCTAATTGGTAGCCTTTACCTTTTTTTGTTACGCAGTGAATAATAATTGATTTATTTGTGTTATTCGCTCTTTTAAAGGCCTTTTCTAAAGCTTTAAAATTATGGCCATCGATTGGACCTAAATAGACAAAACCTAAATTATCAAACAAAGTTAAAGGTACAATTGAACGCTTAATAAAATTTTTAAAGCGGGCTAAAAAAGACAAGAAATTTAAACCAGCTTTGGTCTTGGTAAGATTGCGTTTTAATTTAGCTTTAAAGATGTTATAGCGATAACCAGTCGAGATATTACTAAAAGCGCGACCTAGTCCTCCGACACTTTTTGAAATTGACATATTGTTATCATTCAGAATGATAATGACTTTACTTGAGGTATGGGCTAAATGATTAATCGCTTCAAAGGCTAAACCATTCGCGATCGAAGCATCCCCAATTAAAGTGACAATTTGATAATCCTTTTTTTCTTTATCGCGGATATAGGCTAGGGCCGAGGCTGCGCTTAAGGAAGTGGAAGAGTGACCCGCTTCAAAAATATCATAAGGTGATTCACTACATTTAATAAAACCACTGATGCCATCTTGTTTTCTTAAAGAAGATAAATCGCGACCCGTTAAAATTTTATGAGTATAACATTGATGGCCAACATCAAAGATTAATTTATCTTTGGTGAAATCATAAAATTTATGGAGAGCAATCGTTAATTCCGTCACTCCTAAATTGCTTGATAGATGTCCGCCATTTAAAGAGGTTACGCGAAGAATCTCGTCTCTAATATCTGCGGCTAAAACCTCTAATTCAGCGTTACTTAAAGTTTTTAAGAATTTAGGGTCCTTAATTGCCTTTAAATCAAAATGTCTGATATTATCAGTCTTTTTCATACTATATAACTACTAAAAAGATACTAATTAATTATTTTCTGTCCCTTCCTTATTTAAAGATGCAATTTTTTCCTCTGCTATTTTTAATTCCGCTTCTAAGGCGGTGATAGTCTTTAAACTATCTTCATAAATTTTTAATGTTTCTTCGAGCGATTTCGCGTTTTCTTCGATTTCGCTAATTTGTGATTCTAACTTAACTAATCTTTCTTCAAAATTTAATTTCTCACTCATTTGTCTAACCTCGTTTCTAAGATATTACTAATTATTATACCATCTTTAAGATGAGTTTTAATGGTATCATTTGGCTTTACTTCTAAGATAGAAGTAATTAGATGACCGTTTTGATCATAATTTAACGCATAACCGCGATGGAGAATTCTCTTTGGTGATAAAGAAGTTAAAAGTTCATGATCTAAGTGCAGGCGATGCTTATAATTTAAGAGATATTTTTCAATCGCTTTAAACAAAAGATCCCTATCTTTTAAAAGTAAAATCTTATATTCTTGATAATGATAAAAGGGATTTTTAATAAAAGCACTATTTTTAAGCATTGTCAAACGTTTATTTAAATTAGTGAGCCGATAAGCGATAGTCTTATTAATTTTATAGCGATATTCGCTTAATAAATTGTAAAGATCTTCTTTATCGGGTACAGCAATAATTGCGGCTTCGGTCGGAGTTGACGCTCTTTTATCAGCGACTAAATCTAAGATTGTGGTATTTATTTCATGACCAATCGCTGAAATTAAGGGAATATTTAATTGATAGACATAGCGGGCCAGCGCTTCATTATTAAAAGCATTTAAATCTTCTTCGGCCCCACCGCCGCGAGCGATAATAATTAAATCAGGATTAATTTTTCGCGCTTCATTAATTGCAGCTATAATATTTTCTGGTGCCTTCTCCCCTTGCATTAAGGCAAAAAAGCTTCTAAGTTCAACAAGGGGATAACGCTTATAGATATTTTTCCTAACATCAAGATCAGCCGCGGAGTTTTTCGCACTGATAATGGCGATCAAATTAGGAAAAGACGGCATTGGTAATTTATGTTCTTGGTTAAATAAACCTTCGACTAATAATTTTTGTTTGAGTTTTTCTAAGGCGATTAATTTTTCACCAATTCCGTATTTTTCAATCTTTTTTACGAGGATTTGATAAGTGCCGCGACCTAGATAAACATTGATTTTTCCTGCGATTAAAACTTCATCGCCGTTATTAATATTTTGCTCTAATAATAAATATTTTGCGTCTTCTTTAAAGATGACACAGTTAATTAAGGAGCGATCATCTTTAATGGCAAAATAATAATGTCCATTAGTGGAAGCCCCTTTAAAAGAAGTCAATTCGCCCTTAACTAAAAAAGACATGAGATTAAAATCATTTTCAAGATGATTTTTAATATAACTATTTAAAGCGGTAATTGAAAAGATATTATCTAGCATAAAATATTATCTAATAAAGCATTGACAAATTTATAAGCTTTATTATCTCCATATTTTTTTGCTAATTTAATTGCAACATTAATGATAATTGCTTTCGTAGTCTTAAGTGTCTTAGCCTCAGCGTAAGACATGATTAAAATCGCCTGAATCGTTTTTTCCAAGCGTAAAAAGTTCCAATTTTCCATCTTAGAATTCATTAAATTAATAATTTCATTTAAATTTTTTAAGGCGTATATAAAAGTTTCTTTCGCGCTTAAAGGAATTTCTTCATAATCTAATTCAAAAGCATTCGCTAACATTTCTTTAAATGCGATTTCTTCGTTTAAATCGATATAAATTAACGCTCCATATAAAGCGATGAAGATTTTTTCATGCGATTGATTTCTCGAGACCATGTTATTCATTTTCTTTAACGAAGTAATTATATATAATTACCGCCTCAATTACTAGTTAGTATCGTCTTTATTCTTCCTTTTGGTCGGTTATATCTTTTTGAGCAATTATTTCGACCTCTTCCTTAAAATCGACATCGAGGTTTTTATGTTTTCTTACTTCTTGATTATTTTTTAGCATTTGATTGACTTTTAAATAATAATATAAGCCAGCCCCAATAAAAAATAAGATGACGCAGTGCATAACTAAAGTAAAAGCAAAATTAGTCCAATTATAAATCGGACGCGAGATAGGAATAAGAAAATAAACAAAGAAGAGAAAAATAAAATCTAAAAGATAGAGACCACTACCTAGATAAAAAAAGATAACATAACCTTTTTGGCTAAAAATGCCACATAAAACAAAAAACGCTCCAAGGATCATCGATATTATTAAAATAATAAAGATAGCAATCATCGGATCGAAATAAGAATATAATAAAGTATTGATAAAGATTTGACTTGAAAAGGACAAAGCATAGCCACTACTAGGCCAAAATTCACCTTTTGATTGGATCACACCAATAACGGCAGCTAAAAAGTTAATAATTCCCGCCCAAAAGAGAAAAAAGACGCTCTTTTTATAACGATTTAAAGAGCGGTTAAAAAATTCGATGTCACTTAATTTCTTTTTAGTTTTTTTCTTCATTTAGTTAATCATCGCAACTTTAATATTTATTTTAAATGGGACAGATTCCGTATAAGTTAAAATTGCGGAAGAAATTTCTTCTTGTAGACGCGTACAAATAAGCGTCATATTTTCTTCTTTATTAACATCAATTAATAAATTGATTTCAACTTGACCATTGCTTTTAAAGCGGACTTGAATCGGGGCATTCATTCTAAAAGCATCTTTTTTGCCTTTTTTGGGAATGCTCACGCCTTCAAAATGCTCAATGGCTTTTTGAGTGATAGCCATAAAGCAGTTGCGAGAAATACCAATATTACCAATGTTTGAATAATTTTTAATCGTGATATAATCTGCCATAATCTTCCCTTCCTTAAAAATAATCTTATTAAATATTAAGCGATTAACGCAAGTATTTTCTTAGCAATGACTTCCTTAGTAAAGCCAGCCTTAGCTAGATTATCTTTTTCTTTACCGCTCATACCAAAGCGATCATAACTAATGACATATTTCGCATATTTATATAAACCATAAGAAGATAACATTTCAAGATAAACCCGCTTATCATAAGTTAGTCCAAACACTTCTTTTTGATATGCTTCATCTTGTTTATCAAAAACATTTGTCGATAGCATCGACACTAAGCGAATATGAGGATTATCGCCGATAGCGTCATACGCTAAAGCGACTTCACTTCCACTAGCAATCACCGTTAATTTAAGTTCGGCCTTTTCTCTTTTTAAAATGTAAGCACCTTTTTTCATCTCATCTAAATGCTTATTCCCTAAATAAGGCAGAGCTTGTCGCGATAAGATAATTGCGCTAGGAGTTTTATCGCTAAGTAATGCCATTTTATAGGCCATCATCACTTCATAGCCATCCATCGGGCGATAGACATTAAGATTGGGGATAGAACGGAGCATCGCTAATTGTTCGATAGGTTGATGGGTCGGGCCATCTTCCCCTAAAGCTATTGAATCGTGTGAGAATAAATAAATAGCTGGGAGTTTAGATAAAGCTGCTAAGCGTATCGCTGGTTTAAGATAATCAGAGAAAATTAAGAAGCAACCACCATAACTCCTTAAACCGCCATGAAGTAAAATACCATTATTAATCGCCGCCATGGCAAATTCGCGGATTCCATAATTAATATTCGTGCCGCGATAATTATCTTTGGTAAAATCTTCTTGTCCTTTAACTTTTGTTAAAACTGAAGCAGCAACATCCGCACTGCCGCCAATTAAATTTGGAAATAAGTTATATAATTTAGTTAAGATTTGTTGACTATCTTTACGCGTAGCTTCTTTCCCGTTAGGATTTTCATCATAACTTAATTTATTTAATTGTTCTTGAACATAATTTGCCTTATCGCCATCAATTAACATTTTAGCGATATCAGGATTATTTTGTTTTAATTCTTTAAATAATTTTTGCCATTTATTATAGGCGCGTTTACCGCGCTTAATAGTTGTATTTTGATAATGAAGATAAACTTCTGCTGGCACATAAAATTCTTGATTATATTCAGGATAGTGATAACTCTTTTTGGCATTTAAACCATCTTCTTGACCTAAAGGTGAACCATGGACCTTATTTGTACCTTGATTACTACTACCTAAACCAATCGTTGTATGGGTGATGATTATAGTTGGGCGATCGAGAGATTTTTTGGCTTTTTTGATCGCTTTAGAAACTTCTTCACGATTAGGATCTAAATTTTTAATATTAATGATATTCCATCCTAAAGCTTTAAAGCGGAGAGAAACTTCTTCTTCACTAGAAATTGCTAATGGGCCATCTAATGTTATATCGTTTTTATCATAAATGAGAATTAAGCGATTTAAACCTAAGTGACTTGCGATCGCTAAGGCTTCTTGCGAGATGCCTTCTTCTAGACAACCATCACCGCACAAACAATAGGTATAATGATTGATTAAATCTTTATATTGGTCAGGTAATAAGGCATTTAAATGTCTTTCAGCTATCGCTAAACCGACCGCTTGAGCAATTCCTTGTCCTAAAGGTCCGCTAGTCGCGTCAATCCCTAAGGTATGTTGATATTCAGGATGACCAGGTGTTAAAGAATCAATTTGACGGAATTTTTTTAAATCATCGAGCGATAAATAATTAGTGGCTAAATGTAAAATCGCATACATTAAACTTGAAGCATGGCCTGCGCTTAAAACAAAACGGTCGCGATTAATCCAATAAGGATCCTTAAGCGATAAATTAATAAATTCTTTATAAAGAACTTCTAAGGTCATCGCACTACCTAACGCCATTCCGGGATGGCCGCTATTAGCGCAATTAATCATATCAATGACTAAACCTCGTAAATAAGCCGTATCATTATTTTGGTATAAATCTTCTTTTCTCATCCTACTCTCCTTTAGTGTTCCTTTAGTATTTATTTAGTATCTTTAATACTAAGTATTAATTGTTTTTGATTATTGCAATTCCTAAATCTTTTAATTGACTTTCGTCAACAGGTTTTGGGGCATTTGACATCATATCAATCGCCTTTAAATTCTTTGGGAAAGCAATGACATCGCGAATATTATCAGTGTGCGCTAAAATCATTGTTAATCTCTCTAAGCCAAAGGCTATACCGCCATGAGGAGGTGTGCCATAATTAAAGGCTTCAATAAAGAAACCGAATTTTCTTTTAATATCTTCTTCACTTAAACCTAAGATTTCAAAAACTTTATTTTGAATCTTTTTATCATAAATTCTTAATGAACCACCACCAGCTTCATAACCATTGATGACGATATCATAAGCATATGATAAAACTTTACTAGGATCGCTATCTAAGTCTTTTAAGCTTTCGTCCTTGGGGCGGGTAAAGGGGTGATGCGAACTTGTAAAGGTTCCATCATCTCTTTTTTCAAATAAAGGAAAATCAGTAACCCAAAGTAAATCGAAAGAATTCTTATCATATAAATTTAATTCATCGCCGAGCATCTTTCTAATCGCCCCTAGCATCAAGGATAATTTTAGATAAGGCCCCTCGCCTAATAATAAAACATCGCCTTCTTGTAAAAAATGCTTATTGAGGCGTTCAATAATCGCGTCATTAAAGAACTTCTTTAAAGAAGAAACGATTTCGCCATTTTCTTTCTTAATCATATATAGACCACTACTAAGGAATTTTTTCGCTTCTAAATTTAAGCGATCAAGTTCTTTGCGTGTGCACTTATGCGCGTAATTATTAACGACGAAGCCGCGGATTCGATCTTGAAAAAATGGACAAGTATGGCCTAAAAGGACATCTTCTAAATCACATAATTTTAAATCAAAACGTGTATCGGGTTTATCGGAACCATAGATAGCGATCGCGTCTAAATAAGGTAATCTTCTTAAAGGTAAAGTTAAATCATAATGAGCGATTTTTTGAAAAATTTCTTTTAATAAGCCTTCCATTAATGTTAAGAGTTCATCTTGACCAAGGAAGGAAGTTTCAATGTCAATTTGGGTAAATTCAGGTTGACGGTCACTACGTAAATCTTCATCGCGTAAACATTTCGCGACTTGATAATATCTTTCTAACCCTCCAATCATCAATAATTGTTTAAAGATTTGTGGCGATTGGGGTAAAGCATAAAAGGAACCTTTATTGACGCGCGAAGGCACTAAATAGTCGCGCGCGCCTTCAGGAGTTGATAAACATAATAGCGGCGTTTCAATTTCTAAGAAATCATGTCGGTCCAAATAGGAGCGAACAATTTGGGTAATTTGGGCCCTAATTTTTAAATTCTTTTGTAAAATTGGTCGCCTTAAATCTAAATAACGATATTTTAAACGCGTATCTTCTAAAGCATCGGTTTTATCATCGACAATAAAAGGTGTTAAAGCAGCTTTTGATAATAATTTTAATTCTTCAACGATGACTTCAATATCTCCATTTAATAATTTTAGATTTGGCTGTTCACGTAAATTAACGATACCTTTAATAGTAATAACATCTTCGTTACCTAAATCTTTAATTAGATTTTTATCTTTAATAACTAATTGAATAATGCCTGAACGATCGCGGAGATCGATAAAAGAAAAAGCTCCAAAATCGCGAATAGTTTTAATCCAACCAACTAATTCAACTCTTTGATTAAGTTCTTTCTTAGAAACTTCATTATTATAAAAAGTACGATACATCTTAACGAACTTCCTTCCTTAAATGCACTTTGCCTTCTTTTTCGGCTTCCATTAAGCCATCGGCAACAGCATTATTAATGACATCTAAATAATCATCTAGATTAATTTGTTCTTGATGACCAGTTAAAAGGTTTTTAAAAGTAACAACCCGATCTTTTAATTCATCTTCCCCAATTAAAATAATAAAAGGAGCGTAAACTTTATTAGCGAATTTTAATGCGCTTTTAATCGAGACAGGATGATAAAATTGCACGGAGCGAAATAAATATTTATTGCGCGTTTTCATCGATAAATCAAAGACTTCATGGACGGCTTCTTCACATAAAGGAGCATAGACTAATAATGGTCGATTAGGATGATAATCAGGATGCGAGAAGGCGTAGCGTCTTGCTAAAGAAACAAAGCGCTCTAAGCCATAAGAAAAGCCAACACCTTCTAAAGAAGATGGGCCTCCTAATTCGGCAATTAATTGGTCATAGTGACCACCGCCACCGATTGCCCCTAAATCTTCCCCTTCATTATCATCTAAAACAACTTCAAAGACGAGACCACTATAATAATCTAAACCTCTGACAAGATTTTCATCGATAACAAAATTCACATTCAATTCTTTTAATAATTCTTGGGCAAATAAAAAATCTTTTTGCTCATCTATAGATAAATAATTACTAATTTTAGGTGCGTCTTTAACTATTTCTTGGCAAGTAGGCACTTTACAATCTAAAATTCGTAAAGCATTCCTTTCATAGCGATCATGACAATCAGAACACATCTTATCTAAATGTCCCTTAAAATATTCTTTTAGTTCCTTAATATAATATTCGCGGCTAGCCCTAGAAGGTAAATAATTTAATTTAATTTTTACTTTAAGATGAAAGGCTAAGGGCAAAATATAGGCTAGACGAATGACTTCGACATCATTATATATTGATGGTTCATCGATAAATTCCACTCCAATTTGATTGAATTCGCGATAGCGACCAGCTTGTGGCCTTTCATAGCGGAAACATGGACCATAATAAAAATATTTTAATGGTTGATCATTAATATAGAGCTTATTTGAGATAATTGCCCGAATAATCCCAGCGGTAAATTCGGGTCGTAGACTAATTAAGCGATTACCTTTATCAAGAAATTGATACATTTCTTTTCTAACAACATCGCTCGAATCGCCCTTTCGGGCGTAAAGCGAAGCCATTTCAATCGTTGGCACTTGGATATAAGAATAACCAAAAGCATTGAAGACTTTTTTCATCATCTCGATGATACTATCCCAATCAAATGCTTCATCATTAATTAGATCATGGACACCTTTTAATGGATTAATATTCATAAAATTACTTCCTTTTTTACTGCGTTTATTATAGTGATATTTCACTATAAATGCAATTATGAAGGTATGAGAAAATATTAATTTTAATTAAAAGAAGATTTTTACGATAAATCCTATCTTATTTCATTAAATTAAGGACGATTGGTGAAGTTAATTCTTGTTTTCCGGTATAAATCTTATTTTGATAACATAAGTTATAAATTATCTCTTCACTTAAATTGATACAATCAATTGGCTCATCTTCATAGCGATTAAATTTAATTTGTAAGTAACCATTAATTATTTCGTGATGGAAATAAATGTAAGCTATGGTGGTTTTTCGATCGATTTCAATAACTGAACTCGTCATTTCATTAATAAAATACGTATCTAAATCTTGAATATTATTAAATTCTAATCTAGGCAAGGTTTCTAAGTAATAAACGTGCGCGCCAGCTTTATCTTTGTAAGTAAGTGAGAGCCTATCAGCGTAATCGATATAAACATTAATACCATCGCGACTTAAAAATTCATCGTAACTTAAAGAAGTAAAAGTAAGGCTTAAATTTGTTAATTCTAAATTAACATTTTCACCGATTTCTAAAAGAAAAGACTCCTCCATTTTATAGCATCCTTGATACGGTTCATAATTAATTTCATCATCATTAAAAAATTCAAAAGAACAACTTGATAAACCAATTATGGCAATTAAAAATAACAAACTAAATCCCGAATTTTTCAACTTCATAGAAAATCTCCCCTAATTCAACATCAATTAGCTGATTTTGATAATAAAGTCGCTGACGATAATAATTTAAATTAATTGTTTCGCTATTATATTGATAATCAAAGGCGATAAAACCAGCGTAATCTTTATCAATCATAAACCCTTCAAAGGCATAAACTGAATAATCTTTAGCGTAATATTCTTCGATTATATCTTTATCAATGAGATCAATATCAAAATAAAGTTTCTGTTTGGGAGTAATTATATACATTTCAAAAATAATCGAATCAATATTGTTAGCAATATGATCGCTATATATATGCACATATTTACCACTATCTAAATTAGAGCTATTTTCGCTAATATTAATTGCTAATTTAACTCCCTGATCAGCGTATTTAAATTCATCAGTTAGGAATAATCCTTCTTTAAATAAAATCTCATTCTCTTTCTCTTCATGGCAACTTCCTAAAGATAAAATAGTTAATAATAAAAGCCCTATTTGACTAAAAAGTTTAGGATATCGTATCTTCGCCATTTTTCTACCTCTCTATACAGATTATCATAATTAAACTCGTTTGTACTTATAAATTATATATAATTTATAAACAAACTAAATAAATGCTAATAAACCACTAGTGCACTTAATTTCAAGTGCGCAATTTAGGAACCTCTTTCAAAAAAGAAATGCATATCTTTAACAATAATCCTTCCATAATTTCTATCATTATTTGATACAGATACAGGGTTGTTGACTTCGATTTTAAATGAGGTGTAATTTTTATTAGAAGGAAATTCAAGAAGATATTCATGCACTTGTGGGAAAGATATATAATCTAAACTTTCTGGGTGCACCGAATATAATTCATCCCAGCCGCCTGTAACAGAATATGCAAAGAATTTTAGTGAACAATTTGAATTCAAATAAAATAGTTCAACTATGCTCCAAGGCACAACTTCTACATGCACCATTCGCAGTTTTTTATTGAATTCATAAGTCAAATAAGCTTGGCTATGTGTTCCTCGTTTAGATGATAAAACTATCCTTTGATCATCGATGGTGTTATTAGTGGGATCATAATGATTTACATAGCCTGTTCTTAATCTTTTTGTCGTTAAGCTAATATTAAATGGATTATCAAGCGATATCGTTTTTAAATTTTCGGTATTGTTATATGAACACGGAAAACCATAATCATCTGGATGAACACTAAGATGTGTGAAATTTTCAGCAAAAGTAATTACGCCGATAAAACTTGATTCTAGACGGTCTTCATTTATATATATTGGCTGTGAATAATTCCAGTTTGGATTGGCAATAAAGTAGATAACATCTTGACTTTGACCATTACTATTAATTCCTCGCCATGTTTCGTATCCATATATATTAATATAGTGTCCGGAATTTAATGAAACTTGCTCCCACATAATTACAGGCATTCCTGCATTTAATGAATTTACAATTCTATTAATTCGTGCCTGTTTATTTTGAGTCGGTAAGAAGTATGAAGCATCAACCGATAATTGTTGTTCAACGCCATATATTTCAAATATTGCATTGGCACCTAGAGCCATAAATTCCGGAATTGTTAAAGTTCCTTCCGCACCTAAAAGATCAACAATTTCTTGGCCAAAAAATGGAATACTTTCAGCAGTTCCTTCGGCTGATATCGTGATAACATTTTCTAAAATAGATACCACAAAATCCTCGATATTTTTTGCGTAATCATATTCATCGACAAATTCAAAATAATCGCAAACTTCAACAAGATAAAAAAATTGACTTAAAAGCGCTAAAGGACCACAGCCGATTTCCGTTCTTGGGCCAAACTTATCTCTATTATCACTCAATATATATTTATAAGTTTCGGTATCAAGTTCTCTGGGGTTTTCACCATAAATATCCGAAACAGTAAATTCGCTTCCAGAAATTTTACTTCCATTTAAAATTCCATATCTTTTTTCTAAATCTTCTTCGATTTCATTGGCTAAAATGATGGTATCACTGTAAGTAATCCCTTCGTTGGTAGAGTTAATCTCAATCATTTTGTCGTTGTTGATACTAAAAGGAAAAGCTTGTTGATGCGTTACCTTAGAACTTAAAATACTCAGCAACGAAGTTATGATAATACTAGTATTAAACATTTTCTTTTTCTCCTTT
>CASFQR010000012.1 GCA_949297275.1 uncultured bacterium
GGCAAGTATCCTCGTGATGGCAAGTTTCAGGATGTCCGCAGCCGTTCCCTGGATAGGCGTGTTCAGCGAACACCTCTCCGCAAACGACTTCTGGCCCCAATTGTCCGAGGTGATGCCGGGAAGGTACCTGCGTCTTCCGAGCCAGGTTTCCGAATACATACGCCTTGCGGCTTCTGCCTTCGTCTCTTCCTGCCAAGCGGTCAGACCCTTGTATCCGTGCTTGAGGTTGAAAAGTATCTCCTCACACTCACTCACGGATTTTTCAACCCCCGCCTTGAATTTCAGCGTTTTCTGGAGTCCACGCGGGAACAGCCCATAGAAAGTGCCAAAGTTCACATTTTTGGCAATTGTCCTGTGTTCCTTGTAATTTTCCGAATGTTTGTCCTGGGCTTCTTCATAGCTCACGCCGAAAATGACGCTGGTCGCGGCAATAAAGTGCTAAAAGAGAAAATTGAATGCGCGCATCCAGGTTCAACTGAACAATCAATAGTGGTGAATTAAATTATGCATTTTGGTATAGATGTCGTTTATATTTCGCGGATTAAGGATTTTCATAGGCTCGCTAATTTCATTTTATCGATGAAAGAAAAGGAATTATTTATGAATCATCCTAATCAAAAATATTTTATTGCTGGTCGCTATGCAGCCAAGGAAGCTTTTTTAAAGATGAAAGAAAAAGGGTTAGGGGAAATCCCTTTTAAGGATATTGAAGTATTATACAAAAAAGATACAACGATTCCCTATATCTTATATCAAGGAAAGGAATATAGCGTTTCGCTATCGCATGACGGAAATTATGCGATCGCTTTGGTGAGTGATTTATGAAAAATAATGCCTTCTATACCAGTGCAATTGCCTTAGATTTTACGCATTTGCAACTGGTAATTTATTCGGAAATTCAAATTGAAATTAAATCTTTTGTCTTACTACAAGACGGACAAAAGTATAAGGTTTTAACGCCAAAAAGAAGAGTTTCTTTACACGCGGTATATTTTTATGAATTCGTTTTAAATGAAGATCTTAAATTAGGTCATCAATATTCCATTGCCTTTGGTCCTGATTTTAGTGATGTCATCATCAATTTAGGCAATTTATCACAAAATGAAAAATTTGATGAATTATATAGTTATGATGGCGATGATTTAGGCGCGACTTATCATCAAGATTATACCGATTTTGCTCTTTGGGCCCCTTTAGCGAATCGCGTCTATTTAAAAATCGCTCGTCCGAATGAAGATAATTTTACCTATTATGCTTTATCTCGTTCTACGCGAGGCGTTTATCGTTTAAGATTAAATGGCGATTACGAAGGGGCAAGATATCGCTATATCGTCAATAATTTTGGCAATGAAAAAGAAGTGATTGATCCTTACGCTAAATCGGGTTTTGGTAACTCTTCTTATTCCGCTATAATTAATTTAGATAAAATTAAAGAAATTCCTTCTAATCGTGAACATTTACCCTTTTTTAAATCGAATTGTCACGCGATTATTTATGAAGCTAGTGTCCGCGATATGACGATTCATCCTCATACCGATATTGCCCAAAAAGGCAAATTTTTAGGGATGATTGAAAGAAATAAAAAGACGAGAAAAGGTCATCCAGCTGGCTATGATTATTTGACCTCTTTAGGCTTTACTCATCTTCAATTATTACCCATTTTAGATTTTGATAATGTCGACGAATATTCCGTTACTAAAAAATATAATTGGGGCTATGATCCCATTCATTATTTCACTTTAGAAGGTTCTTATTCTTCTAATCCTGATGACCCTTATGCGCGGATGATCGAATTTAAAAAACTCGTCAGTGCCTATCATGAAGCCGGAATAAGAATAAATTTAGATGTGGTCTATAACCATGTCTATGAGGTGGAATATTCGCTTTATGAACGCATTGTTCCGAATTATTTTTTCCGAAGAGAAAATGATGGCCGTAGGGCAAATCAGAGTTGGTGCGGCAATGTCTTTGCTAGTGAACGCAAAATGGGTAGAAAATTGATTCTTGATTCAATTAAATTCCTTTTTGAAACTTATGATATCGATGGTCTAAGATTCGATTTAATGGGCTTAATGGATGTAAATACGATGAAAGAGATTTCTTCCTTAGTTAAAAAGCTTCGCGGCGACGCGATGCTTTATGGTGAAGGATGGAATATGGGGTCTACCCCTTATGATCACTCCCCGTCAGCAACCCTTGATAACGCTCAATTATTACCAGAATACGCTTTCTTTAATGATCGCTATCGAAATATCGTTAAAGGTCTAGGGCAAGAAACACACTTAGAGGAAAATGGTTTTTTACTAGGCAATAATAATTTCTTAGATGGTTTTAAATTCGTTTATAGTGGTTCATGTATTAATCGCCTTTATCCTAAATTATTCTTAAAAGCTAGCCAATCAATTAATTATGTTGAATGTCATGATAATGGAACGATTTTTGATGTGATTGACCGTTCCTTAGATAAAGAAAGTCTCGATGATAAATTGAATCGCTTACTATTAATTAATAAAACAATTTTAATGTCTTTTGGGATTCCTTTCTTCCATATGGGCCAAGAAATTGGTTTATCGAAAAAATTCCATACGAATACCTATAATGAAGGGGATTTATATAATCAATTTGATTATGATGTCTTAGATAAAAGATATCATCTAATTGAACATTTTCAAAATGCCATTAAGATGCGGAAAGAATTGAGTTTCTTACGCATTGATGAAAGTGAAACGATTGATGATATGTTAGCCTATCTCCCTTGCGATGATGCCTTATTAATTGATTTTAAAGGTGAATTATTGCATAAATATGATTCCTTTAAGATCTTTATTAATCCCTATTTAAAAACGATTTATTATGATTTAGATGATAATTACACTATCTATTATCCCGGAATTCAAGCGGAAGAAAAATCAATTAAAGTTAATCACGCGATGATTCCACCTTTAAGCGCGGTTTTATTTTTTAAGTGAGAATAGATATTAATTTTAATTAATATAATTGATTAAGAAAGGAGATTATATTAATGATAAGTAATGTTTTTATTCTTGGCCGAGCGGGAAAAATTCTCGAAAATGATCTAAGGTTAATTGAAGTTGAACGCCCTTCCTTTGAAGCGCAGAAAATGATTATTGATTATTTACCAGCCAAATATTGGACGAAAAAACCCAACAATCACTTCATGAAAATTCCTTCAGAAAGTTATGTCGCCTTAAAAGGAAGGCTTGAAAATGACCTAAAATATGGTGTTATAATAATTATTGAGCAGGTGAATACTTTATTTCGCGGCTCTTTTAAAGAAGATAAGAATTAAAAATGCTCAAATATTTGCGATTATTATTTCTAGTTGGCTTTCGCGTTTTAGCGACTTTTATTTTTTATATTAATCGTTATGCCCGTCACCCTAACAAATACCCCTTTGAAGTTCGTTATAATCGCATCCGTCATTTAGTTTTAAAAATTTGGAAGGCCTTTCGCATCGATTTCCATGTTAATGGCTTTGAAAAATATGTTAATTATCAAGATAAATGCGTGATCATTTCTAATCACCTCTCTGATAGTGACCCGTTAATTTATATTGCTTTAAGCGAAAAGCCAATTACTTTTGTCGCAAAAAAAGAAGCTTTTACTTATCCTTTTGTCAGCACTTGCTTAAAAGCATTAGAAGCTTTACCTTTAGATCGCGAAAATCTCCGCAATCAAGTTGATACCTTACAGCGAGCGATTGATATCGCTAAAAATGGCGTGCCAAATGTCGTCATCTTTGCTGAAGGTACCCGCAATAAAAATCCAGGAACTAAAACTTTAGAATTTAAAGCTGGTTCAAGCAAAGTGCCTTTAAGGGCGAATGTTGCTTGCTTCCCTGGTGCCTTATATGGAACTTTTCGCATCTTCTCAAGTAAAATTAATTTAAAATCCTATCCCGTCTTTGTCGATATTTTGGATCCGATCTATCCTAGTGAAATCGAAGAGATGAACACGATTAATACTGCCGAAAAAATGCGTACCTTAGTCGATAAGGCTATTACAAAAAATAAACCACTCGATTATCAAATTATTAGCCAAATGAAATTATCACAAAAGAAAAAAGATCGCCTCTTAGCGTGCGACCTAATCAAAATTGATTAATTTTCTTTCACTTTTAGGATAATAATTTTTAAATTTATTATTGACTAATTTAGTTGACATGATGTTTAAATTACGAAATTTTAAAATTTTGGTATCAATTTGATAATGATAACTATTATTTATTTCATAACCTTGGAGATAAAGATAAAAATCGTCTTGGCTAATTTCTTGCCCATATTTATGATCTAAATAACGCGTTAAATGCAGGGAAAGATGACCGTTTTTATCATAAAGAGGGATACCAGGTCGAAGTGTCGTAAATAAGTTAGGATCAAACGGAATATTTAAGGAATAATATCGCTCTTTAAAGAGAAAATTAAAGCGCTTAGTTAAATTATATTGAGCGATTATAGGTAATTGCTTAGCGTTCACTATCGGCGGATATTTTTTTAATTGTTTTTCTTTACTTTTTTCCTTTTTTTGGAGTAAGGCAATAAATTGCCCTTCGCCATAACTTAAGTGGGGGTAGAGGTAAATCGCTTCTTTTATCTGACTAGGATAAGCATGAGGAATCTTAGATAAATCAATCATTTTGTAGGCGTGACGCGAAAGAAACTTTGCGATATTATCTTCGTTTTCTTCTTTTGATAAAGAGCAGGTCGAATAAATAAGATAACCATTTTCTTTTAATAAATGATGGGCGGCTTCAAGTAATTCACTTTGAATTTGCGCTTGGCGATAAACTTTTGCTAGCGACCAATCTTCTAGCATCTTCTTTTCTTTAAAAATCATAAAAGATCCGCTACAGGGGGCATCTAAAATAATGGCATCAAATAATCCTTGATATTTATCTTTCGTAAGACGAAAATCTTCGGAAGTTATCACTAAATTATCTAATCCCATCTTTGCGACATTATATTCGATAATTTTCGCGCGTTGATAGGAACGATCGTTACTAACAATAAGCGCTTTTAAATGATTCAATGATAATCCAATGCTTTTACCACCAGGAGAGGCACACATATCGAGGAGATATTGATAATTATTCGCGGGTAATAAACTAGCGACAACCATCGCAGAGGGATCTTGAATATAATAAGCACCTAAAAAATATAGCGGGGAATTCGTAATTTCTTTTTGATGGCTTTGGGAATAAATAAAACCATTTTTGACAATTGGGTGCTTAATTAAAAAGGGGAATTCTTTTGTTAAAATTTCGTCATTAACTTTCTTAGGATGATAAATTAAGCCTTTATATTGATGGTACTTTTCCTCAAATAATTGGTCGATAAATTCTTGCGAATAATGCTTTAATAAATATTCCTTCAAAGTCATGTTTTTATTCTATAAAAATCTATCTTAAATGTAAAAAGAATTAAGTGATGAGGATGAAATAATTCATATATATTGCAATTAAGTAAAAAGTATTTTTCTTAAGGCATTATTTAGTTTAAAATAAATGCGTTGGTAGATTTTTTTATTTTATGAAGATTATATATTTAAATGGCAATATTAGGCGAGAGAATTCGCGAACGAATGAATTAGCAAATTATTTTCTTAGTTTAATTAAAGATTTCGGTCAAATTAAGGAAATCAATATTATGGACGATGATCCTAGACCGAAAAACACAGATTTTTTTGCTGAAAATTATCAAATTCAAGATAAATATTATCAGTACGCGAAAGAAGTTAAAGACGCTGATTTAATTATCTTAAGTTGTCCGTTTTATGATATGGGCTTACCATCTCTTGTTCATGCTTTTTTAGAAAATATTTCGCTAGATGGGGAAACTTTTATTTCCAAAAACAATACTTTTATGCCTAATATCAAAGCAAAAAAATTAATTTATATTACGACTCGCGGCGATAATATTGCAGATAATTCTTTAAAAGATGGTGCGACTTATTATTTAAGAGCCCTAGGTCAATTATGGGGTTATCAAGAAGTGATTAATTTATCTTATAGCGGGACGGATGTTAATGATTTAAAAACGATTATGAAGAGAAAAAATCAAGCTTATCAAAAAGCGCAGGAAATTGTTAATAATTTTTTGAAGGAGTAGATTAGATGGAATTTAGAATGGTTGATTTAATCACAAAAAAACGCGATGGTTACGCCTTAACGAAAGAAGAAATACATTTCTTCATTGATGGTTATGTTCAAGGCAAAATACCTGATTATCAAGTTAGTGCTTTGTTAATGGCCATCGTCTTTCAAGGGATGAACGAAGAAGAAACTGTCAATTTAACTAGCGAAATGTTAAATAGCGGTGATCGCCTTGATTTAACGATGATTAAAGGTATCAAAGTCGATAAACATTCTACTGGTGGTGTTGGCGATAAAACTTCCTTAGTGTTAGGGCCCTTAGTCGCTTCTTTAGGCGCGAAATTAGCCAAAATGAGTGGTCGCGGCTTAGGCCATACTGGTGGAACGCTAGATAAAATGGAAGCACTACCTGGCATGCGCATTAATTTATCTACCGAAGAATTCATTAAACAAGTGAATGATATTGGGATGGCGATTGTTGGTCAAACCGCCTCTTTAGTGCCCGCTGATAAAAAATTATATGCCCTGCGCGATGTGACGGGAACAGTTGAATCTTTACCTTTAATCGCTAGTTCGGTGATGTCAAAAAAACTTGCTAGTGGGAGCGACGCGATTTTACTCGATGTGAAATTTGGTAACGGTGCGTTTATGAAAACTAAGGAAGATGCTATCGAATTAGCCAAAGTAATGGTTAAAATTGGGCGGGCCTTAAAGCGTGATACCCGCGCGATTATTACCGATATGGAACAACCTTTAGGTTTAGCGATTGGTAATGCTTTAGAAGTTAAAGAAGCGATTGCCACCTTAAAAGGTCAAGGACCAAAAGATTTAGAAGATTTATGTGTCTACGCCGGGAGCGTGATGCTTAATGAAGCTAAAATTGTTGATAGTTATGAAGAAGGGACAAAATTAATTTTAGAAGCGATTCATTCAGGCAAAGCCTTAGCGAAATTTAAAGAATTTGTTATTGCCCAAGGCGGCGATGTCTCTTATGTTGATGATGTTTCTAAATTCCCGGTCGCTAAATATATTACTCCCATCATCTCCTTATCCGAGGGTTATTTAAAAGAAATTAACGCTCTTGAAATTGGTGAAGGGGCGATGAAATTAGGAGCGGGTCGCGCGACTTATGATGATCAAATTGATTTAAGCGCGGGGATTGTCTTAAATAAAAAAGTTGGTGATTATGTTCGTGAGGGTGATATTTTATGTTATACTCACACCAATAAAGAAGATGTTAAAAATGTGCAAAAAGATATTCATGATGCATTTAAATTAACAAAAGAAAAAGTTCAACCTTTAAGGGTTGTCCATGAATATATCAAATAAAAATGAAAGTAATTGCTCAGATTTCTCGCCTTGCTAGTGTTGATGTTAAAAACGAAAAACACGCCCAAATTCCTTTTGGTTTAACTCTTTTAGTTGGCTTTACCCTAAGCGATAATAAGGAAATTTGCGCTTTAATGGCCCATAAGATTGCTCATAGTCGGATCTTTGAAGATGAGAATCATAAAATCAATTTAGCCATTAAGGAAGTTGGTGGAGAAATCTTATCAATTTCACAATTTACCCTTTATGCTTCGTTAAAAGAAGGTCGTCGTCCTTCCTTTACTTTAGCAAAGAAAGGAGTAGAGGTCGAAGAATTATATTTATATTTTAATGAATGTTTAAAAAACGAAGGTCTAATTGTTAAAACCGGCGTCTTTGGGGCGAATATGGATGTTAAATTAATTAATCAAGGACCTTTAACTTTTATTTTTGATTCAAAGGAATTATTTGACAAGTGAAGGTATTAGTGGGATTTTCAGGTGGCGTTGATTCGGCGATTGCTGCCTATTTATTAAAACAAGCAGGTCACGAAGTTACCGGCTGTTTTATGCGTAATTGGGATAGCTTTGCCAATAACGATTTTTTAGGTAATCCAACAATTGATGATAATATTTGTCCACAAGAAAAAGATTATGAAGACGCAGTCATTGCCGCTAAAATTATCGGCATACCTCTATTAAGAGTCGACTTTATTAAAGAATATTGGGACAATGTCTTTACTTATTTTTTAGCTGAATATCAAGAAGGTCGAACGCCTAATCCTGATATTTTATGCAATAAGTATATTAAATTTGCTTCTTTTAAAGATTTTGCTTTGAAAGAAGGCTATGACATGATTGCGATGGGGCATTACGCTAAAAAAGTCTTTTATCATGGCCATTTTTATTTAAAGAAGCCGTTAGATTTAGAAAAAGATCAAACTTATTTTTTAGCAGCTTTGACTGAAGAACAAATTAAAGTTAGTCTTTTTCCTTTAGATAATATTTTGAAAAAAGATGTCCGCAAATTAGCGGAGGAATTACATTTAAATATCGCTAAAAAGAAAGATTCGACTGGTGTTTGCTTTATTGGAGAAAGAAATTTTCGCCTCTTTTTAGAAAATTATTTGCCCGCTAAAAAGGGCGATATTATTGATATCGCTAGTGGGGAAAAGATTGGTGAACATCGCGGTGTCTTTTATTATACGCTTGGTCAACATCGCGGCTTAGGCATTGGGGGCTTAAAAGATAAAGAGAATCAAGGATGGTATATTGCCAAAAAAGATGTCAAAAACAATATCTTATATGTCGCTAGTGGGGACAATAACCAATATTTATATTCAAATAAAGCGATTATTAAAAAGATGAATTATATCGATTATGATGAAGTGCAAGATATTAAAAATATCAAAATTAAATTTAGATATCGTCAAAAAGATCTTGGCGGCGATTTAAAATTACTCAACGAAAAAACTGGCGTAGTTATTTATCAAAAAGCCAAAGCAGTAACTCCTGGCCAAGAAGCGGTATTTTATAGTCAAGATGATCGCTTAATTGCTAGTGGAGTAATCGATGAAGTCTATTTTAATGATGAGCGAATTAACTAAATATTTATTAATATAAATATCTTGCAACTTCCTTAAAAAATGCTAGACTATAGCCGAAGGAAAGAAGTTAGCATTAGCTAAATAGCCACTCCTTTATAGAGCATTTAATAAGTGCCGCTTGTAGCGTTATCACTAATTAAGAGCATCGCAAAAGATAGCGATGAATAAGGATGGTACCGCGGTTAATTCGTTCCTTAATTGGCGGTTTTTATTTTTTTAAGGAGAAAAATTATGCATTATTTATCAGCGAAAGATATCCGAAATAAATGGATTGAATTTTTTGTTAAAAAGGGGCATCACTATGAAAAGGGAGCTTCTTTAATCCCTTATAATGATCCAACTTTACTTTGGATTAATAGTGGGGTCGCTGCCTTAAAGAAATACATGGATGGGAGTATTGTGCCACCTGCTAAAAGAATCGTTAATGTCCAAAAATCAATTCGCACGAACGATATCGAAAATGTTGGATTTACTTCTAGGCATCACACTTTTTTTGAAATGTTAGGTTGCTTTTCAATCGGTGATTATTTCCGCAATGAAATTATTCCTTGGGCAATGGAAATCTTAACAAGTGAAGACTATTTTGCGCTTGATAAAAATAAATTATATGTTACCTATAATCCTCTTGATGAGGCTAGTAAAGAATTATGGATTAAAGCTGGTTTAGATCCTAAGCATTTAATAGCCTTAGAATCAAATTATTGGGAAATTGGTGAAGGTCCTTGTGGCCCAAATACCGAGGTCTTTTATGATCGGGGCGAAAAATATGATCCTAAACATTTAGGTATTAAATTATTAGAAGCAGAAATTGAAAATGATCGTTATATTGAAATATGGGGCATTGTCTTTTCCCAATATAACGCTGTCAAAGGGCAAAAACGCTCAGAATATAAAGAATTACCACATAAAAATATCGATACCGGCGCGGGTTTAGAAAGAATCGTTTCAATCATTCAAGAAACCGAAACGAATTTTGAGACCGATTTATTTATGCCGATTATGCATAAAATTTCGGAGCTTAGTAAGACGCAATATGCTGATAAGAATTTAATTCCTTACCGGGTGATTGCTGATCATATTCGCGCTTTAACTTTCGCGATTAATGATGGTGCAATCTTTTCTAATGAAGGACGCGGCTATGTTTTGCGTCGCCTCCTTAGAAGAGCGATGCTATTTGGTTCGCGTTTAGGCTTAAATGAGCCCTTTTTAAGTAATTTAGTCGAAGTAGTTAAAGATATCTACCAAGATTTCTATCCCGAATTAAACGATAATATTAAACGCATTCAAGAAATTATTTTTGAAGAAGAAAATAAATTTATTAAAACTCTAATTAGTGGCGAAGCGCTTTTAGATGAAATTATTACTAAGCAACACTCTTTAAGCGCGGCGGAAGCTTTTAAATTATACGATACCTATGGCTTTCCCTTTGAATTAACCAAAAATATTTGTTTAGAAAAAAATATTCAAGTCGATGAAGAAGGCTTTAATAAATTATTAGCTAATCAAAAAGAAAATTCGCGGGTGGCTAGAGAAGAAATTAATTCGATGCATTCTCAAAGTAATGATTTATTAAATTTTAAAGCCGAAAGCCATTTCCATTACGAAACTTTAGAAATTAAAAAGGCTAAAGTTATTGGCTTATTTAAAGATGGGCAAGAAGTTAAAGAACTTAGAGATGAAGGGGATGCGATCTTTGATGAAACACCCTTTTACGCGACAAGCGGGGGCCAAGAAGGCGATAGTGGGAAAGTTAGTGATGGTGATTTAGAATTTTTAATTACTGGTTGTATTAACGCTCCGAATAAGCAACATTTACATCACATTATCATTAAAAACGGTGTCATCAAACTGGGAGATGAATGCAAGTTAAATGTTGATCAAAATAAGCGTCGTGCCATTATGGCCAATCACTCCGCAACCCATTTACTTCAAAGCGCCTTAAATAAAGTATTAGGCGACCATATTAAACAAATGGGTTCTTTTGTTGGTCCAGAGTATTTGCGGTTTGATTTCTCGCATTTTAAGAAAATTAGTGAGCTAGAACTTAAAGAGATTGAAGATTTAGTCAATCAAAATATCGCTAAAGCCCTCCCAATTATCATCGAAGTTTTACCCAAAGAAGAAGCACTTAAATTAGGGGCTAAGCATTTCTTTTATGATAAATATGGCGAGATGGTTAGGGTTATTAAAATGGGTGATGTTTCAATGGAATTTTGTGGTGGCACCCATTTAAATAACACCGCCGAAATTGGTCTATTTAAAATTATTAATGAAACTTCGATTGCTAGTGGGGTTCGCCGCATTGAAGCTAAGACGAATTATCAGGCCTACCAATTTATCTTAAAAGAAGAAAATTTATTAAAAGATATTTGTCTTAAGTTATCAGCAAAAACTAACGCTGAGATTCTAGATCGCCTTGAAGCGAGTAAAAAAGAGCAAGAAAATTTAAAGCTCGAAAGTATGACTTTACTCGATCGGCTCGCAAGTGCGTTATATAAAAATCTGGAAAATGAAATTATTGATGTACATGAAAAGAAATTTCTTTTCATAGTCATGACCAAAGAAAATCGTTCGCTATTATTAAAAATTGCCGATAATTTAAAGGTGAATTATCACAATTATTTATTTGTTTTAATTGGGAATAAAGAAGAACATTACCCCTTAATTGTTTTAAGTGATTTAGCGATGCTTAAAGCGCAAGATATTATTAAAGAAATTAACGCTATTTTAGGTGGTAGGGGAAATGGCAAAGATAAATTAGCCCAAGGTTCCGTTGATGATGTAAACCCAATTAATTTAAAGAAAGTTGAAGAATTATTAAAAGCTAAATTATGAAAAAAATCATGGGTTTAGATTTAGGGAAAAAGCGCATTGGGGTCGCTTTTAGCGATGCTTTATTAATTTCTGCGCATCCTTATAAAACTTGCACGATAAAATATCGTAATATCCCATCAGCTTTAAATGAAATTATTCCTTTAATTGATGAATTTAATATCGATGATTTAGTAATTGGTAATCCTCTTCATCTATCAGGCGAAGCTTCTGATATGTCAAATTTTGTGCATGAGTTTATCGTTGAATTAAAGAAAATTCGTACCGAAATAAACATTCATTTAATTGATGAGCGATTTACTTCGATAACCGCTAATCAGGCTTTAAGAGAATTTAATATTGGTCATGCACGGCAAAAAGAAATTATTGATTCGATGAGTGCTTCCATCATTTTAGATCAATATTTAAATCAATTAAGAATCGCGAAAGAAAGAGAGGAAAAAGAAGATGAGCAAGAACGAAATAATGACGGAAAATGATGATATCTTAGAATTAGAAGATGAAAATGGTCAACCGATTAAAGTAAAAATTTATCAATCTTATCATAGTGAAAAATTTAATAAAGATATTGTCTTTATTGAATATGTTGATGATGATAATCCTGATGTAGAAATTGAAGCTTTTTATTATGATGAAGCCTCAAATGCTTTATGCGCTTTAAATGAAGAAGAATATTTAGAAGCCGAAGAATTCTTTAAGGAAAATAATCGCGAAAGCGATGCTTAATTCTTTGAAAATTATCGATTAAATTTGTATAAAAATATCTTAGCGTTTTTGTTTTTTATTTTTATAAAAAAACACTTGCACTTACTATTTTCTTTGCTATTATATTTATCACTGCGAAGGAAAATAATAGAAAGAGGTCGTTTATAAATGGAAAAAATGGTCTTAACAAAAGCTGGTAAAGAAAAATTAGAATCGGAATATCAAAATTTAGTTAATGTTGTGCGGCCAGAAGTCGCAAGTGCGATTGCTTTAGCCCGTTCGCAAGGTGATTTAAGTGAAAACGCTGATTATAAAGCCTCGAAAGAAAAACAAGGCGAAGTTGAAACGCGCATTTATGAAATCGAACAAATTTTAAGGAATGCGACAATTGTTAAATACGCTTCCAAAACATCTAAATCGGTTGGCTTTGGTTCAACTGTTAATGTTAAAAATTTAAAAAACGGTAAGGCCTTTACCTATCAAATTGTTGGCTCAATTGAAGCTGATCCCTTCGCTACACCAACCCAAATTTCAAATATCTCACCAGTTGGTGAAGCGCTTTTTGGTAAAAAGGTCGGCGATATAGTTACCGTCAAAGCTAGTTCTCCTTTCAATTTAGAAATCTTAAAGATTGTTCAGCCAGAATAATTTTTTACATTTTTTATATCTCCTTTAAGAAAGAAGCAAATGTGTGCTTCTTTTCTATTTTTAGCGGACTTTTTAGAAGATTTTTCCCTAATAAAATAATGAGGAGGTAAAATCATGAAACATGAATTAAGTGAAGTAGATAAAAGAGCGATTAAATTTGGTGAAGGTATCACCTTAACGGCGATTATGGCCATCTGTGCGATCGCGGTTGTGGCTGTCATCGTTTATCGCCTCTTTTTATCGCAAGAAGGTTCAACGACAATTCCTGGTGGTTGGAAATTTTCGTGGGAATAAAAATAAAAGATATTCCTGTCCTTTATCGCCCACGGGAAAAAGCTATTTATCACGGCATTAACACCTTAAATGATTATGAATTATTAGCGATTTTAATCGGTAGTGGAATTAAAGATTGTTCGGCCATTGAAATTGCCATCAATCTCTTAAAAACTTATTTTTCCTTAAATAATTTAGCAACAATCGATTACCAGGAATTAATTAAATTCCGTGGCTTATCAAAGGCAACTGCTCTAAGATTAGTAGTTGCCTTTGACTTAGCCAAGCGTCTATTACAAAAAGAGAAATGTTTTAAATATTTTAGCGCGGAAGAGCTCGCTAAGCATTATCAATATCTAAATAACGAACAAAGTGAGATTTTATTATTATTAATCTTAAATCAAAACAATGAAATCATTAAAGAAAAAGTCTTAGCTAGAGGGACGAAAGATGCCGTCTTAATTAATCAACAACAAATCATTAAAGAAATCATTTTAGCAGAAGCGAAGCGCTTTATCATTATTCATAATCATCTTGATAAAGCTTATCCTAGTGAAGATGATATAGTTGTCACATCTGCACTAAAAAACATAGCGAAAAAATTTAATATGACAATGATTGATCATCTTATCATCTCACCCCATTCTTATTATTCTTTTAAAGACAATAAGATGTTTGAAAAGGTTTAACATCGCGTTAAGAAAAAAACTCCTTGCGAAAAAAAAGTTATTTATTATAATAAATAGCGTTGTAGGCCTCACATCTACAACCGCTTAGAAAAGGTAACTAACTAATTAATCTTAATTAATTGACCTTCATAGCGAGTCATCAGGTGAAGAAAGAGAGGTTATATATGTACGCTATTTTAGAAACCGGTGGTAAACAAGTTCGCGTTGAAGTCGGTCAACAAATTTATGTTGAACGCTTAAATGGTGAAGTTGACCAAGAAGTAACTTTAGACAAAGTTCTTTTAGTTAGTGGTGATAAATTAAGTGTTGGTAATCCTTATGTTAAAGGTGCATTAGTTAAAGCCAAAATTATTAAACAAGGTTTAGCTAAAAAGATTCGCATTTATAAATATAAAGCGAAAAATAATTACCGTCGCACTTATGGTCATCGTCAACCATACACTTGTTTAGCTATCGAAAGTATCGATGTTAAATAATTATGATTAAAGTTTCTTTTAAACTCGAGGATGGCAATCTAGATTTATCGATTAAAGGCCACGCGATGAGCGCAAAAAAGGGTCAAGACTTAATTTGCGCGGCTATCAGTGCAATTGCCGTTGGTGGTCTAAATGCCTTAAATGGTGATTACGATATTAAATTAGAAGAGGGCTTTATCTCAGTTAAAGGAAAGATTATTAAGGAAGATGAAATTGTCATTAAGACAATCATCACCCAAATAGCAACTGTTGAGGAAAAATATCCGCGTTATGTTGCTATAGAAAGGAAATAAGAATTATGCGTTTTATCTTAAATATCCAATTATTCGCATCCAAAAAAGGTGTCGGTTCAACTAAAAACGGCCGCGATAGTGAATCAAAGCGTTTAGGAATTAAACTTCACGATGGTCAATATTGTCACGAGGGGGCGATTATTTATCGTCAAAGAGGAACCAAAATGCTCGCTGGTCATAACACCAAAATTGGCGGCGATGATACTTTATTTAGTTTAATCGATGGCGTCGTGAAATATGAACGCGTCGGCCGTCGCCGCACTCGCGTTTCGGTTTACGCGCGATAAAAATAAGTAGCGATGTAAATCGCTATTTTATTTAGTGTATAATTAGTATATGAAAAAACTTTTATCAATTGTTGTCCCAATGTATAACGAAGAGAAGATGGTCGATCTTTTCTTAAAAACTTTAACGACTGATTTAAAAGATCTTAATTACGATTTAGAAATAATTGCGGTCAATGATGGTAGTAAAGATCAGACGCTGAATTTATTAATTAAAGCGCAAGAGATTTATCCCCAGTTAGTGATTGTTAATTTATCGCGCAATTTTGGACATGAAGGCGCAATTGCCGCTGGTTTAAGTGTAACAAAAGGCGACATTATTGTCCCTTTAGACGCGGATTTACAAGATCCACCTTCCTTAATTCCAACTTTAATTGAGAAATATGAAGAAGGCTATGAAGTTATCAACGCGAAAAGAAAATCACGAGCAGGTGAAAGCGCCTTTAAAAAGGGGACCGCTAATTTATTTTATAAAGTGATTGGCAAATTCTCTAATAAAGTTAAAGTCCCAAATAATGTTGGACATTTTCGTTTAATTTCGCGTCGAGTTTTAGATGAAGTGATTAAATTAAATGATTATGTTCGCGTCTTCCGTGCGGAAGTGCCTTATGTTGGTTTTTTAACTACTACAATTGAATTTGAGCGACCCTTAAGGAAAGAAGGAAAAACTCATTATAATGTTAAAATGATGACCGATTTAGCTATCGATTCCATCGTTTCAACTTCAATTGAACCTTTAAAATTAATGACGAAATTTACCATTATTTATGGCTTAATCTATCTACTAAGCGTTATCTCCTTAATTATCTTATTTGGGGTTGATAAGGGCTTAGATCTAACGCTAATTACTAATACGCATTATCTCATTTGGCTCATCGCAGAAATAATGGGTTTATTTTTCTTAATTATCTGTTTCTTTTTTGCCTTAATAGCTGAATATTTAGGGCGGACTTTCCTCGAAGCGCAGAAGCGACCTTTTTTTATCATAGATAAAATAATTAAAAAATAAGATGTTTATTGATCAAGCAATTATTGAAGTTAGAGCTGGCAAGGGCGGGAATGGTATGATATCTTTTCTCCGCGAAAAATATGTGCCTAAAGGTGGACCTAGTGGCGGGAATGGCGGCCGCGGTGGTTCAATTTATTTTGTGGCTTCTAAAGATTTAAATACTTTATTACCTTTTCGCCATGGCAAAGCTTTTATCGCCCCTAATGGCGAGAATGGTTCAACTAAAAATAAATACGGGAAGAACGCTGATGATTTATATATTAAAGTACCAATCGGAACTTTAATTTATGAAGAAAAAGATCATCTTTTAATCGCTGATTTAGCTAAAGAAGGTCAAGAAGTCTGTGTCGCTAAAGGGGGTCGCGGAGGTCGCGGGAATGCCGCTTTTAAAAGTGCGACTTTACGCGTACCGCATATTGCTGAAAATGGTTTAGATGGCGAAAAGAAAAGACTTGTTCTTGAACTAAAATTACTCGCTGATGTTGGTTTAGTTGGTTTACCAAATGCTGGTAAATCAACCTTTTTAAGCACCATTAGTAACGCTAAACCAGCCATTGCTAATTATCCTTTTACAACTAAATCACCCGTCTTAGGTTTAGTGAAATATTATGATGATTCTTTTATCATTGCTGACTTACCTGGTTTAATTGAAGGCGCTAGTTTAGGCAAGGGTTTAGGTTTTATCTTTTTAAGACACGTCGAAAGGTGTCGCATCATTCTCCATTTAGTTGATATAAGTAGCGAACACCCTTATGAAGATTATTTAAAAATTAACGATGAGTTAAAACAATACGGCCATAATCTTCTTAAGAAAAAGCAATTTATTGTTTTAACTAAAAGTGATGAATTAATTGATAAGGATAAAGTTCAAGCGTTTAAAAAGCATTTTAAAGGAAAAATCTATTTGATTTCTTCGTTAACTAAAGAGGGTGTTAATGAATTAATTAAAGATATTGCTTTAGCCTTAAAAGAAATTCCAGATATCGATTTATCTAAAAATGAAGCGCCTATATATAAAATTTATAATGCTTATTTAGATCAAAAAGAAGATTTACAAGTAATTAAAGTTAAAGATGGTCTGTTTCGCCTTGAAGGGCAAAAAGTCATCAGTGTTTATCGTCGTAGCAATCTCTCAACCGATGAAGGGGTCTTGCGTTTAATTAATTATCTCGATTCATTAAATGTCGATGCCTATTTAAAAGAGAAGGGGGCCAAAGACGGTGACACGGTTTTATTAGAAGATTTTTCATTTGAATATTTTGAATAGGAGTTAGGATGTATTATTCATTTTTTGGAACAATTGTTGTTATTAAAGAAGATTATCTCGTTATCGAGGTAAATAATATTGGCTATCAAATTTATGTCGCTAGGCCAAATGATTTTAGTTTATTTAGTCAAACCAAAATATATGTTTATCAAGTCGTGAAAGAAGATGAACAATATTTAGTTGGTTTTTCTTCAGTTGAAGAAAAGAAGGCATTTGAATCTTTAATTAAAGTTAAAGGCATCGGACCAAAAACCGCTTTAAATGCCCTTTCAAAAACTAATCCTGATGATTTATTTAAAGCAATTGCCGCCAATAATGTTTCCTATTTAAAGAAATTACCTGGCATTGGGGCTAAAGCCGCTAGTCAAATTATTTTAGATTTAAAAGGTGAATTAGAAGAAGCTTCTAGTGCTAATCCTGAACAATATCTAGAAGTGCGCCTCGCTTTAAAAAATCTTGGTTTTAAAGTGAAAGAAATCGATGAAGTTTTAGCCAAAATTAATATTCCTAACGCTAGTAATGAAATGATTTTAAAAGAAGCCTTAAGAAGGCTAGGAAGTAAAAAATAATGACGCGAATTCTCGATGCGAAAAAACTCCTTGATGAAGAAAAGGAAGAGATCTCTTTAAGACCTTTATCTTTACAAGAATATGTTGGTCAACTTGAGTTAGTTGATAATTTAAAAGTTTTTATTGGAGCGGCTAAACATCGCAATGAAGTTTTAGATCATATCTTACTATATGGTCCCCCGGGTTTAGGTAAAACAACCTTAGCCCATGTGATCGCTAATGAAATGGGCGCATCTTTTAAAGCAATCAATGGCCCAGCAATTGAAAAAACTGGTGATTTAGCGAGTTTATTATCAACTTTAGAACCTGGTGATGTGCTCTTTATTGATGAAATTCATCGTTTACCTCGAGTCGTCGAAGAAGTGCTTTATGGGGCAATGGAAGATTTTAAATTATCAATTATTATCAATCGCAGTGGAGCAAGTTCATCGTTAAATCTTGATTTACCACCCTTTACTTTAATTGGGGCAACGACAAGGCCCGGCGATCTCTCTTCGCCTTTACGCGCGCGTTTTGGTATTACCAACAAAATGAATTATTACTCAATCGAAGAAATAAAACAGATTCTCTGTCGCACTTCGCGCGTCTATAAAACTCCCATTAGTGAAGAAGCCGTTGAATTAATTGCCGCTCGTAGTCGCGGCACACCCCGCATCGCTAATCGTTTATTCCGTCGCGTAAGAGATTTTGCTAATTACGCTAAAAAAGATCAAATTGACGCGAATGATGCTTTAAAAGCCTTAAAGGCTCTTAAAGTTGATGATATCGGTTTAGATGATGTCGATATTAAATATTTAAAAACCATTATGGAACGCTTTCATGGCGGACCAGTTGGTTTAGAAACGCTTGCCTCGGCGATCGGGGAAGAGGTAATGAATCTCGAAGATGTCTATGAACCTTATTTACTCCAAATTGGATTTATAAACCGTACACCGCGAGGCAGAATGCTCACTGAAAAGGCTTATCAACATTTAGAAAAATATCATCTTGAGCCGCTTTTTAAATATTAAGCGATAATATTTATAAAATATTATTGTAAAAATATGCAGAAAGTAATATCATTTAAAAGCAAATGCAAATTGCTTTATAATGGAAAAAAATAGATAGGAAAATACAAATATGCGACGATTTATAGCTTACTTAATTATGTCGATAGCCATTTTAACGGGAATTGGCTTATCTTTTGTCCCAGTCATATCTTTACTTAGCAGCGATATGACTTATTCAAATGGTTATCAAGTAACTTACCAACTTAACGATTGGGAAGACGCCTCTAGCGATTTAGCCTCCGATCAAAATGCCGCGAAGGAAATTGCTGAGGAAATGACGCGCCGATTAGAAATTTACGATGTTGATGCCTATGAAGTTAAAGCCTTAGGTAACGATATGGTGGAAGTTTCTTTTGCGACAATCCCTAATGCAACGGTTCGTGCGAATATCGAACAATATTTAGGCTTTTCAGGTGGCGATTTCTCCTTAGCAACTGAAAATGAAGAAACCCGCTTAAGCCAAGACCAAATCTTTGAAGGTAGTGAAGCTTATATCGTCTATGAAGGCTATGTGCCTTATGTCATTATTCCTGTTAGTGATCCTAGCCGCGTGAATACCTTATTAGAAACCTTCAATCAAGAAGGCGGAAATGAAGATGAAAGCGCGGAAGAAAGTACTGAGGAAGAAGAAGTTACTCCCGATGTCTATTTATGGGCTAACTGGGTGGAAGGTGATGATTACACTAAAGCTCAAGAAGACCAAGAAACCGCTAATAAAATCATCGCTAGTTTCAATCACGAAAATATTTGGTATCCAAATAGCGACGAACCCGAAACTGAATTAATGTATTTATGCGGATACGCAGATGAAGAAGGTAATTATGATGTCACCCGCATTGAAGAAGCAAATAATTTAGCGATTCGCGTAACGAATTTCTTTAATGCGTCGCGTTATGAATATGAAGTAACATTGCTTTATGAAGAAGCCATTCCTGCGACGGTTGATAATTTAATTAATAGTGGGGCAGAAAGAACTGTTGCTTTATCTTTAACTTTAGTGGCAACTTTAGTTGCTTATATTATCGTCTCGATTATCTTATTTGCTTTCTATCGCTTAATGGCTTTTGGCATGATTTCTAGCCATGCTTTAACAGTCTTTTTAACGATGGTTGTCTTTATTTCGTTAGGATCGACCTTTAATGTTGGGGCATTAGTGGCCATTGCAACAATTTATATTGCTTCGATTCTACTTACAATTATTTATGGTCAACGCTTTAAAGAAGAAGTCTATAAAGGCCGCATGATTAAAAAAGCTCACCAAGAAGCTGCTAAAAAGATGACGATGCCTACCATCGATATTAGTGTCGCCTTAGCTGTTTTAGGCTTATTAACATATTTCTTAGGCGGCAATGCCTTAATGAGCGCTGGCGTAATCCTCTTCTTTGGGGCTATCTTCTTCTTATTAATTAACTTAATTATTTATAAGATTATGATGTATTTATTAGCTAACGCTAATAATGTTCAAAATAAATACAATTATTTCTACATTGATGAAAAATTAGTGCCTGATTTAACAAAAGATGAAAAGAGTGAATATAAGGCACCGTTTAGTGAACGTAATTTCCATAAGCGTTCCAAAGCGATCGCCATCGTTAGTGGCGTCTTAATGCTTGCTAGTATTGCTGGTATTACAACCTTTGGAGTGTTAAATAATGGTAATATCTATAATTCAAGCACTTATAACGCAACTGAAACGCAAGTCTTTGTCACCATTAGTAGCGAAACTATCCCAACGCCTTCAACGAGTGATTTAGCCTCTTTTGAAGAAAATGTTTTACCGCGCGTTTTAGTTAATGGTGAGGCAATTGAATATCTTGAAACTAAACATAACGAACGAACTTATGATGATTATGATTTACAAATCACCATTGAATACGATTATTTTGTGACAACCTTAAGTGGGACTTATGGCGATGATTTAACATATGCTTATTTAGATGAAAATGATGCTATGGTGGAAGTGATGACACTTGAAGAAGCCTTTAATGGTGCGATGAGTGTTAGTGAAGGCGTCATAGAAGAATATGCCACCGCCCGCTTAGTTGAACCGACCATCCCTGGTCCAAATAACGGTTATATTGCTTTAGCGTGCGCAATAACTATTGTGGCTATGACTATTTATTACGCCTTAAGATATCGCACTTCTGAGGCTCTAGCGACCTTAACAATCACTGCGGGCTCAGTTTTAATTACAATCGGGTTCTTTACATTAACGCGCATTGTAACGATGCCAACAACTGGTATTGCAATGTTATTGGTGACGATTGTTGGTCTATTAATGAGCATGTTAATCATGAATAAAGATAAAGAATTACGCGTTGATGCTCATAAGACTTTAACATTAGCAGATCGTGAATATTTTGTTAAAGACGCGACGAGTAAAGTGGCAAGTACATTATTAATCTTTGCTGCCTTAGCCGCTTTTGTCACAATATCGTTTTTCGGCTTTGGGCCATTTGATTTTGCAATCATCTTTGGAGCGGGTTTATTAGGCATTATCTTAATGACTATCTTAGCGTTAACCTTATTTGCCCCAATTAGTAATGTCTATGAAAAGATGACTAATAAGATGCTAACTTATATGCCTAAACGCCAAAAAGTTCGCAAAATTAAAGCAAAGAAAACTACTAGTGAGCCCGAAGAAACAACCTTCATCGGTATCAATGATTAAAATAAGATAAATGCGGCGATTTGCCGCATTTAATCTATTAGGAAAAATGATAACATTTTATGAAAAATTATTAAATTTTTATCAGCTTAAGGAAGAAGATTTTCTAAAATTGAGCCAAGATTATACTCAGGATGATTTACCTGATTTTAATCAATTTAGCGAATTATTTCTTTTTAAAGAACGCATCTATTTAGCCAAAGAAAGAAATGAAAAGATTTTAATTTATGGTGATTATGATTGCGATGGGATGATGGGGGTGGCCATCTTAGCCAAAACCTTTGAGCAATTAGGTAATTTTGATTATCTAACTTATATCCCATCTCGCCAAAAGGACGGCTATGGTTTAACGATAAATAAGGTTGAAGAATATCATCGTCAGGGGGTAAAGTTAATCATTACTGTTGATAATGGTATCTCGTGCTATGATGCGATTAAACGCGCGAATGAATTAGGTATTGATGTCCTACTTAGCGATCACCACGAAGTACCTAAAATTATTCCTAAAGCGTACGCCATCTTTCATTCTTTAATTACTAAAATTGATGAGTATAATCCTTCCGGCGCTTTTGTTGCTTTAATTATAAGCGCAGGGTTACTAGGATATTATGATAAATATTTAATAACTCTTGCGAGTTTATCAATTGTTTCAGATTTAATGATTGTTAAAGGCTATAATCGCATCTTATTAAAATTAGGCATCACTTATTTAAATCAATATCGTTATCCTAATTTAATAAACTTATTAAGCGATAAAAATAGTTTAATTGATGAAATTACTTATGGTTATGAAATTGTTCCAAAAATCAATGCATTAGGAAGATTATATGATGGCGATAAACTTAATTTAATCGCTGCTTATTTACTTACAAACAATCAAGAAATTATCGATTCATTTTCCTTATTTATTAATCAGGTTAATGAAGAAAGAAAAACCTTAACGCAGGCTGGTTTTAATTTACTTGATGAAGTTAGTGATAAAGATAAACCGGCCATTTGTGAAATCTTAAATGTGCAAGAAGGATTACTAGGCTTAATTGCAAATAAAGCTATGAACGCCTATTTAAAACCGACGGTGATTTTTACTTACGAAGAAGACCAATCGACTTTAAAAGGTTCTATGCGTTCAAAAGAAGGTTTTGATGTTTATGAATTTTTATCATTAAACACTGATATCATCATTAAAAGTGGGGGGCACACGAATGCGGGAGGCTTATCGCTTAAAGCCGAAAACTATTTAGAATTTAATCATCGCTTTAATGAATACGCAAATACGCACCCGTTTACTAATATCGAAAAACCCTTTATTGAAATATCATTAAGTGATATTAATCGTCAAAATTATGACATCATCGCAAAATTTAAACCTTTTGGTGAAGGTTTAACACCTCCCATCTTTAAAATAAATCATCTTTTAACTAAAGAATTAATATTTATTAAAGACGGACAACATATCTTAACTAATTTATCGCTAAGCGCTAAACTAGTGGGATGGAATATTAATAAGAAAGATGTTTTATTATATAAATATATTGATATATATGGTGTTTATGAATTAAATAAATTTCGCCAGCAAGAAACTATCAATTTTAAAATAATTGATTATAAACTTTATTAATTTAAGAACAATATGAAAAAGCCAGGCGCGCGGCCTGGCTTTTTTTAAAGTCAAATAATAAATTAAGCTATATTAACGACTTCAAAAACAATCGAACTAATACGGAATTGATCGAGCGCAGTAAGGACAATGGATGTCGTGCTTCCTGCTAACGCTAAAGAATCCGTTTCAACAGTTAACGCGTTTCCTTCCGCATCAACGCCACTAACGGTTGTAGCATCAAATGTTTTATTGGGATCAGGAGTAACACTAATAATCGAAGCAAATTCAGTTCCTTCTTTGGCAGTAATAGTTAAGGTCATACCTTTATACACGCGTAAAGGAATATATTGCAATTTATTATCTTGAATTGCAATTCCATTAGTATTTGTTCCTTTGTCTAATTGAACAGTGATGCCGTTTTCTAATGTTTTCTTAGCTTGATCCGCTGTAAGAACTTCAAAATCACTATTGAAAGAATTATCAAACATTACAGTACCGGCACTATTGTCGGTAGGAGTATATTCACCAACTGCAACCTCGAATGTTAAGGAATAAATAGAATTATCAAACTTTGAGTTGTTAGCAAGATAAATTGTATTACTCGAACCATCAAAATCGTAGATAGCTGTTCTAGGATTATCATTGTCAACACCATCTGAAGTTGGTGAAACAACAGCCGCACTGTTATCAACACCATTATGAACCGTTAAATTATTATATTTATAAAGACTTAGGGTTAATTTATAGACTTTGACATTTTCAGGGAATGTAGCTTTTAAGTATGAACCAGCAGCAACAGCAAATTCGCGATACTTATCTTGATTAAAGCAACCAGGACCTACTTCAAATGTCATAGTTGGGAAATTATTACCATTTTCAGATTCTTTAATGACGATATTATATGTTGTAGATGTGCCATCTTCTGGAAGACCTGGAACATCGGCATAATCTACGACAACATTATAGGTACCTTCAGGTATATCCATCATAGTAATAGCAGTAACTTTTACATAAACATCAGTGCTAATTTCGGTATTGCTCTTTGCCGCAAATTTAACAGCTACAGCAGCAGCGTCAACATTTTCAGTTGGAGTGATGCGGAAGGTATTCCCGCCACGATCTTCGACAGTGAATTTAGCATCAGCAGGAACTGTCACTTCAAGATCTTGTTCGGCTAAAGCTGGACCAACTTCAACTTTGAGGTCATGATATGAACCATAAGCAACGGAAAGTGCACTTGCTTCGGTATCATAGAAACCCTCGGGAGTGATAACTTCTTCGGCTGCCGGTGGAATATAGGCGGCTTTACTAGAAGCAGTAATAGTTGAAGAATCAACTAAAAGCATTCTCCAAGCTTGACTGGTCTTAACGGCCATACCAACAAAGGTATAATAATGATATTTTTCAAAAGTTGGGAAAGAATTAACTAACGCTTCAGCGGTTTCGTCACTATGATAACTTTCCATACGAACTTCAAATCTCTTGGATGGATCAACAGGATCACCCCAGGTAATCGTAGTTTGGTCACCAGCGACATAAGCTAAATCAGCAGCGGTTGCAAAACCATCGATGGAGACTAAAGCACCGTTATGAGTAGTCATATCATAAGTAGAGGAATCAGTAAAGACAACTGGGGAAACAGTTTGTCCTTCTTCTTCAATTACGGTAAAGGTACGACCATCAACATATTTACCATCGTTATAACCAGATAATTGAGCGGAGCCATTATAAGATGATTTTAAGGCGGTTATTTCAACATAAGCACCGGTAGGAAGTTCGCCTTCTTTCCAAATGCGGTTATCAGTTTCGCCTTCTTCAGGCGCGCTGGATGGTTGAATGTTAAAAACATAGAGCCAATGACCATTGCGGTATAAACCAAAAGATGAGCCACTATGACCAATAACAGTTCCGCGAACTTTGAGCATCGTGCCATCTTCCGCGTTAATAACATCTTCTAAAGCTGTTTCACCTTCAGTTAAGTCATCATTCCATGGACCTTCCTCAAAAGGAATAGTGCTTTCAGGACCAGTTGAATTAGAATCACTACCTTCTTCAGGGCCTGGACAACTTGTAAGAGACATTACGCACGCAAGTAGTGGTAATAGAAATAAACTTTTCTTCATAAGTTGATATTTTCTCCTTTCTTCTATTACATTTATTTTACCACTTATTTAATACAGACGATTAATAAGTGTTAAAACCTTAGAAAAATAAAAAATAACGCGAGGAAAAGCGTTATTTTTTTGCTTATAAAGTTATGAAGGAAGTAGTTTCCTTTCTAACCAAGGGGGAATGATTTAATGTTCTAAGATAGGACATAACTCTCATCATCATTATCTTAACAAGATAAAACTTGAAGTGCAATAATATATTTTTTTACTTATAGCATGAGAATTATGTCCTTTTTGTTATTTTAAGCGAGAGCTTTAATTAATAAAGCATTGATTTTTTCAACAAAATCTTGTTTATTTTTAATTTCTAAACCTTCGAGTAATAGGGCTTCATCATATAACAATGAACCATATTTTTTCATCTCTTCATCATCCGTTAGTTTTTGTAAAGCTTTAAAGAGTTGGTGATTAGGATTAATTTCTAGCACTTTATGGGCTTTAACTTCGTTTTCACCGCGCGCAGGATTTTGATTGAGAGTTTCTGCCATCGCCAGCGATAAACCATCTTTGGTGGTAATACAAACGGGAGAAGACACTAATTTATTTGAGAAAGTTACTTCATCCACTTCGCCTTTTAAAGCTTCTAAGATGTTATCTAATAGACGCTTATTATTTGCGACTAAAAGATCAATTTCTTCTTTTTCTTCTTTGGTGATATCGTTTTGATCAATACTAGCGATATTTTTGAAAGTCTTTTTTTCATAATCATTCATCACCATCGCCATAAATTCATCGACTTCTTGATCGAAATAGAGAACATCAATATCATCTTGACGATATTTCTCTAGTTGGGGGAGCAATTTAATTTGATCGATGTTTTTACTAGCAGCGTAATAGATATGTTCTTGATCTTTCTTCATATTATCAAAATATGTCTTTAAAGAAATATATTCTTCTGGATGTTTTAAAGATTTAAACATCACTAAATCTTTTAATAAATCTTTCTTCGCCCCATAAGAAGAATAAATACCGTATTTAAGATGATTACCAAATTCTTTATAGAACTTTAAATAATTATCATAATCGTGTTCTTTTAAATCTAATAATTTATCAACAATTTTCTTTTCTAAATTATCTTCAATTTTTCTTAAAAGTGGGGAAGATTGAAGCATTTCTCGCGAGATATTAAGTGAGAAATCATTCGATTCCACTAATCCTTTAACAAATTTCAAATAATCAGGTATTAATTCTTTACATTTCTCTTTAATAAAGATACCTTTAGCGTACAAATCTAAGCCCTTTTCATAATTTTCTGAATATAAATTAATTGGAGCGTGACTAGGAATAAAAAGCAAGGCATCATAACTAATTAAGCCATCGACATGGATGAGAATGTGAAGTAAGGGATCTTCATAGTCATAATATTTATTCTTATAGAATTCGTTAATTTCTTCTTCTTTAATTTCATTTTTATTCTTTTTCCATAGGGGCACCATTGAGTTAAGAGTATCTAAAGAAGTAATATCTTCATATTGATCTTTAATTTCTTCACCCTTTTCATCTTTTTTATTAACATGATGAGTGCACATCATCTTAATGGGATAACGAATGTAATCGGAATATTTTTTAACTAAATCTTTAATTTTCCATTCATCTAAATAAGATGAATAATTTTCCCCATCTTTTTCATCTTTTTTTAGATAAATCGTTATCGTTGTGCCAGCTTCATCTTTTAAGGCATCTTCAATGGTATAAGATTTTTTACCATCACTAGTAAATAGATGAGCTTTTTCTTCATAAGCACTTCTAGTTAAAACTTCGACCTTACTAGCGACCATAAATAAGGAATAAAAGCCCACACCAAATTGCCCAATAATATTCATACTTTCATCCTTCTTAAAGTCTTTATATTTCTTTAAGAATTCTTTTGAGCCGCTGCGTGCAATCGTCCCTAAATTATTTTCGATTTCTTTTTTACTCATTCCAATCCCATTATCTTTAATCGTTAAAGTACGTTCTTTTTTATCGGGAATGATTTCAATAAGATAATCTTTCGTCGGTAAATTATTTTCATTTTTTAAAGCTCTATAGCGATATTTATCTAAGGCATCAGAAGCATTAGAAATTAATTCTCTTAAAAAGATTTCTTTATTAGAATAAATTGAATTAATCATCAAGTTGAGTAGTTCTTGGCTTTCAGCTTGGAATTCTTTCGTTTCTTTCATTTTAATGTTACCTCCATAAATCTAACAAGAGGTATTATAGCACCTTCTTTAGCACTTGCAAGTATAGAGTGCTAAATATTTTTATCATTTACTAAGTAACAATGTTTAAAGGGAAAAAGATATTATATTTTACTGATTTCAATATATAATTAAGGCGTTATGATTGCTGATAATAAAAAATTACATACCTTTGAAGAAGTCAAAGAGCGTTATTACGTTTATATCACTAATCCTGAATCGCGGGCGATGGTGGAAAGAGCTTTTCTTTTTGCCAAAAAAGCCCATGGCGATCAAAAAAGAAAATCTGGCGAACCTTATTATCATCATTTATTAGAAGTTGTCTATATTTTAACTTCTTTATCATGCGGGCCTTCCACCTTAGCGGCCGCCTTCTTACACGATGTCGTTGAAGACACTAGTGTGACTTTAAAAGAGATTGAAGATAATTTTGGCGAAGATGTCATGCATATTGTAGATTCTTTGACAAAGATTCAACGCATGAAATTATCACATCGCCAAGAAGATGATTTCGTCGCTGAAGATCATCGCAAAATCTTTTTAGGAATGGCACATGATGTGCGAGTTATTTTAATTAAACTCGCTGATCGCCTCCATAATTTAAGAACACTAGATTCCCTAAGCGTTGAGCGGCAACAAATTATCGCTAAAGAGACGCTGGAAGTTTTTTCACCAATCGCGCATCGCTTAGGTATTAATACTATTAAAAGTGAACTAGAAGATTTATCTTTAAAATATCTTCATCCAGATATTTATAATGATATCTTAGATTCGTTAAATAAAAGAACAAAAAATCGCACGAAATCGCTCGATAATTTAAAGAAAAGAATCGCTGATATCTTATTTGAACATAATATTCCGTTCTCAATGGAATCGCGTGTTAAATCAATTTATTCGATTTATCGCAAAATTTATGAAAAAGGACATAACTTTGATGAAATATATGATTTATTAGCAATTAGAATCATCACGGAAACAGAATTAAATTGTTATGAAATTTTAGGTTTAATTCATGCGACCTATAAACCGATTCCTGGTCGCTTTAAAGATTATATTGCCGTTCCTAAATCTAATATGTATCAATCGTTACATACTTGCATTATTTCAGGTGATGGCAATTTCTTTGAAGTGCAAATTCGCACGAAAGAGATGGATGAAGTAGCCGAAACTGGCATTGCCGCTCATTGGCGATATAAAGAAGGTAATAATTATAATGCAAAGCAAGAGCAAAAAGAAATTGAAGAGCAACTCCATTGGTTTCGCGATTTAGTCAATATTTCCGAAGAAGATTATACTGCGAAAGATTATATGTCTTCTTTAACCCACGATATTTTTGAGGCGAATGTCTATGTCTTTACCCCCAGGGGTAAAGTAATCGATTTACCTAATGGGGCGACACCATTAGATTTTGCCTATAAAATTCATACTGGCGTTGGCGATAGCGCAGTTGGGGCCATAATCAATAATCAACTCGTCCCTTTAAATACTCCTTTAAAAACTGGTGATGTCGTCGAAATTAAAACTTCAAAAACATCTAATGGCCCAAATGAAGGGTGGTTAAAAATTGCTAAAACCTCTTTAGCGAAATCTCATATCCGTAAAGCGATTGCAAAAAAGAACGCCGAATTACTTAAAGGAGATAATATTCAAAAAGGCAAAGAGATGCTTTTAGAAAGTTTTAAATCTTGCGGTAAAAGCGAAGAAGAAATGTATACTTTAATCGATAATCAACAATTATTAGATAATTTTAAAGTTAAAAATTTAGAAGAATTATATCTCGCTGTCGCTAGAAAAAATCCCAGTAGTGGGCAAATTATCGATTATTTAAAACTTAGACGCTTAAAAGCTAATAAAATTACTTTAACTAAAGTTAATAATAGCGATAAATCGCCAGTATATGTCAAAAATGCGAGTGGTATTGCTATTAATTTAGGCGCGTGTTGTTCACCTTTGCCAGGTGATGATATTGTTGGCTATATTACAAAAGGGAAGGGCGTAACGGTTCATCGCCGCAGCTGCCCGAATATCCAAGATACAAAACGATTGATCGAAGTCCATTGGAAAGATGACTTAGGACTTACAACTTATCCAGTCGATATTAAAATAGAAGCAAATGATCGCCCAAATTTATTGGTTGATGTCATGGGAATTTTATCGCAACATAAAGTTCCGGTCTCTTCAATAAGTGCGATTTCGCATCCTTCAACAATGACTGCGACAATTTCGGCAACTATCTATGTTAATTCCGCCAAAGTGTTACAAGATACCTTTAATATTATTCTAAATATTTCCGGGGTTTATGATGTTAATCGTTTAATTCATTAATTTTATCAAG
>CASFQR010000013.1 GCA_949297275.1 uncultured bacterium
TACTAATTAAATAAGGTTGGTGATTCAGTGTCATAATCGCATGATAAAGTGCCTTTTCAACATAACTTTTTTGCTCAGTGTCTTTAATTAAATCGATTAATTGAAAGAAATAATCATGATTAAATTTTTCTTGAATAAGGAAATAAGCACAATAATTAACTAAGAAGATTCCCCAATCAATATTTTTTGTTTCAATTGTTTTCTTGGCTAAAGCATCCCATTCTTTAATGTTATTAAAATAAATGACATTATCATTAGTTATCTCGTCTATTTCCTTATCCATCTTTGCGTGAACAAACGGCAAAGGAACTCCATAAAATTGCACATTCTTTCTTAAATAAACATTTTTGACAGCACTAAACCAAACGGTATTGAAATTGGCTAATAAGCCATAACATTCGATTATTTCTTCAATCTCGTTCTTAAACATATCCTTAGATAGATATATTTCTATTATGACACTATAAGCGACTAAGCATGCATTTAAAAAGCGTTGACGATCAATAGTTGATAACTCAGGTGAATATTTTTGATAGCAATCGTAAATTATATTTGTACCGTCATATCTATCGCTTTCCTGCTGGGCACTAGTGTCTTTTATATTATTTCTAATCGTGTTAAAGGCTTTATCTTTATCTAATTCAGTAATTTTATCAGGTGAATATGAATAAAATAGGCAATTATCCTTTAAGAAAACATAAATTTCTTCATGCAATTCTGTGCCATGGTTTTCTTTAGATAAAAAGCCAAAGGAATCTTTATTCGTTATAGCGCCCACGCTTTTTAATTTATATTTATGTGGTTGGGGCTTTTGATAAATAATTTGCACATCGGTTGTAGCGGTTAAAGGGAGATAAACTTGTTCAATTTGGCCAGTAATTTCATTGAGTAATAAGCCACTAACGACTAATAAATTATCTTTAATTGTAAAGTTTTTGGGTAAAATAATCTTGCGATCAATTTTAATCTCTAATTCATGATTTCGTGCATCGATAACTTTTTCAATATTATCGCTTGAACTTATTAATTCCTTGTCATTATCAATATCAAAATATTTTTCTTGATATTTCTTACTTAAGGTACCTTTTATTTTGTTAATCAGAATATTTTTATCGATGATTGAGTCGGTCTTTTTATCGCTAGCGATCAAAGATAAGATATAAAGAATTTCTTTTTCTTCAAATAAGCGCGCTTGGTCTTCTAAAAAGACACCATAACCATCTCCTGATCCGATTTCAATCCCTATTTTCTTTAAAGCATCAATATTTTCTGCGATTGTTTTACGGTCAATATTTGGATAACCCCATTCAGCGTTTTGATTAATTTTTCGCATTATTTCCGCTTGTTTAATCGGATGAGCTGGATCGCTATAATCTTTTAAAATTTGATAGACATAGTATAGATACGATTTTTTATTGATTTTAGGTAGTTCATTTTTCATTACTTGTCTCCTTATTTCCGCCTCTATCTTACTATTAACATATCTATCTATTGATATTATAAACTAATTCGTCCGTTTTTTAGGACATAATACTATCTTGTAATTATTTTAGGTTGATAACTTTAACGATTTTCATACTTTCTTAGCGTTATTTTTGTTAAAATAAATACATGAGCAGAAGACGAATGATTAAAAACACTTTGCGAGAAATTAGTAATAAATTTGATGATATTAAATATAATAAAAACCTCGATTGTTTTTATGAAGATGATAACCTTAAGAAAAGTTACATTAATCTAGATTTTTCTAATTATGAAGATATTTATGCTTCGTTTTCTAATCAAAATGTTCTTAATGGCGACTTATATGATTTAGTGAAAAATTTATATCGTTATGTTAACCCTTCTTACCAATTAGAATTTAATTTTTATTATCCTGCCAATATGTCAAATGAAGAACGCGATAAAATCGAATATTTATTTCGTCTCCATTTCGTTTTATTAGTAATTGATAAAAATAAAATGATTCGTCGTCATAATATAACTGCCTTTATCCTCTTAGTCATAGGGGCATTTATTTATGCGGGATTTGGTTTGTTAGAATATTTTAATCTCAATTTTATTTTCCGCGGTATTTTTGAAATCTTTGCTTGGGTTTTTATTTGGGAAAGTTGTGACTTTTTCTTTTTAACAAATATGGAAACAAAATTAGAAAGATTAAATTTAATAAAAATTTATAATGCCAAAATCAATCGGAGTGAAAAAAATGCTTAAACCTGAAACAATTATGCGCTTAAAAAAATTTGTTAGTGATCGCGATTGGGATCAATTCCATTCGCCCGCTAATTTAGCTAAATCAATCTCCATTGAGGCCAATGAGCTTTTAGAATGTTTCCAATGGGATGAAGAAAATTATTCCTTAGATAATGTCAAAGAAGAACTTGCAGACGTGATGACTTATTGCCTTGACTTAGCCATGAAACTCAATTTAGATGTCGATCAAATCATCAATGATAAAATGACTAAAAATGAAAATAAATACCCGCTTAATAAGGCTAAAGGGGTCGCAACTAAATACGATAAATTATAATTTTAAAGTGGTAATATCATAAATAATTTCGGAAGGTCGAGAATTATTTAAGTCGCTTTCATCGAAATTTAATACCTTGATAAAATCTTCATAAGGAGTGTCTAAATATATATAATCGTTTTTAATTAATTTAAGTTGTTTTTTAATTTCTTTTTTAATTAATTTTTTATTGTATTTAGTTTTATCTAATTGACATAAATAAAAATAAATTAAGACCTTTTTAGCAGTGTAAGGAAATAGCTTATAGATGAGTGGCCGACGCTTAAAATAATATTTTTCTAAAAAGGCAATTACCGCAATCATATTGATATTGCTTTGAATTAAATTAGGAACATTGATTGGACTTGTTTCACTATTATTAGATAAAGTATAAAAATAATTGCGCTTTTTATCTAAAACAATTTTTTTAGCTTTGGAGAACGCTAAATAGTTGAAGATGACATCTTCACAGATTTTTCTTGATTCATAAAAGTGTACATCTTTAATAATTTCTTTACGATATATTTTGGCAGGAGAAAAACCTCTTAAAGTAAAATCATTTAAAAGCATCTTTATCGCTTGTAAGGAATTTAAAGTTTTATTCTGCATAAATAAGGAAGTTATAAAACGATGTTTTTGATGTTTTTTAGGTTGATAATAATAATAATTTTGACATAAAATATCCGCTTTTTGCGCCTTAATACCCGCAAAAAGGCTAGATAAATAATCTTTTGAAACAAAATCATCACTATCTAAAAAAACTAGATAATCTCCTGAAGCGTTTTTGATGCCCTTGTTTCGCGCTCCGCCAGGTGAAGTAATATTATTATCTATTATTAATTTAATTTTATCGTTATATTCATTAGCCCATCTCCAAACTTTTTGGTGAGTTTCTTTAAGGGCATTATTTTCAATAATAATAATTTCATAAGTGCCATTAAAAGATTGATTTAAGATTGAATCTAAGCAAATATCAATCCGCGGTTGATGTCCACTTAAAGGAATAATTAAAGATATATCATAAGGCATTTATTTAATCTCTTTCACTAATATTTTTAATGGTCTTGACCAAGTATCAATTACGTCGTTTAAATATGCGAATCCTTCTTCTAATAAATCCATATTTTCGCGATAAGCATAGAGTTTTTTCACCTTATCTTTTCTTAAATATTTAATAGCTTCTTTAATTAAATCTTTTTTAATTTTCTTCTCTAAAGCATATATTAAATTAATCGTTGGAGATAATGAATTTTCAACAGTAAAATCTAAATCGCTAATTAAAATAAAGCCATTAATTTGCTCATCTTGATCATAAGAAATTAATAAATATTGTTTTCCTAATATCTTATCTAAATCTTGATTAACTAAACTGACATAATATCTAGGTGCAATATAATGGCGGGTTAAAAGGTAATTTTTAATCTTTTCATCGCCTTTAATTGTTGTAATAAGTTTAATCATGTTTTTATTTTACTATTTTTACTATAAATTAATAAACCTTTTGGTTTAAAATAATTATTGAGGAATAAGTCGATGGAAACAAATTATTTAAAAGATGGTTATTTATTAGACCTAGATGGTAATTTAAGTGAAGCCGGTTTTGCTAAATCGTTAGTCAAAATTTATAGTCGCGAAGATGTTAAGGCTAATCATTTAAGAATTAAAGAATGGGATTATTACTTCATTGGTAATGAAAATTTTGGTATTGCTTTGACAATTGCTGATAATTCTTATATGTCGCTTGTTGGGGCGACATTCTTTAATTTCCAAAAGAATTTTGAACATAGCAAAAACGTCATGCGCTTTATGAGCCGCGGTAAATTACATCTACCAACCGATTCGCGGGGCGGCGATATCGTTTATGAAAATAAAAAAGTCTCTTTTAAGTTTTTGCATGAAGATAGTGGCAAAAGACACCTCCAAGTGCGCTTCCCCTCTTTTTATAATAAAAAAGATTTAAGAGCCGATATTTATTTAACTGAAACGCAAGAAGATACCATGGTGATTGCTACACCTTTTTTAAAGCCTAAACATTTTTATTACAATCAAAAAATAAATCTCTTAAAAGCCAGTGGCTATATAAAATTAGGCGATGAACATTTTGATTTCTTGGATGATTCTTTTGGTGTTTTAGATTGGGGTCGTGGTGTTTGGACATATAAAAATACTTGGTATTGGTCTTCGATGAGCGATTATTACAATAACCATCTAGTTGGTTTCAATTTAGGATATGGTTTTGGTAACACCTCTAAAGCGACGGAAAATGTTTTTTATTATGATAATGTCCAATATAAATTAAACGATGTCAAATTTGATATCCCTTTAAATTCTCGCGGCGGATTCGATTATATGAAACCATGGAAAATTCGTTCATCTAGTGGTGATATTGATTTAACTTTTGAGCCAATGCTTGACAGGCGAACTCGGCTTAGTGCTTTAATTATTAAGCAACATGGCGATCAAGTATTTGGAAAGTTTAAAGGTCGAATAAATGTCGACGATAAATCCTTTTATATCGAAGATGTCTTTGGATTTGCTGAAAGAGTGACAAATTATTGGTAATACTTTTTAGTGCGAAGTAAGTTTTTAAAAACCGTATCAGGATTTGTTATAATAAGAAAGAAATGAGGTATTTTTATGCGATTAGGTAATTTAATGGCAACTTACTCGGGCGATATTCCACCTCGCTCAACTTCGATAACTTATTGTGGTGTTTCAATTTTCCGTGATGCTTGTTATCAGTTTGTTTCGGCATTTTTGATTATTTATATCACCTTTGCTGGCGTTTTAACAACTGGTGATACTGCTGCTTATGTTGCTCAGATGTCTGTGATTAATATCATTATCATCATTTGCCGCATTTGGGATGGCATCAACGATCCGATTATGGGTTATATCATTGAAAAAGTTCATTTTAAGTGGGGTAAATATAAACCTTGGATCTTAATCGGTGGCGTTTTAAATACCATTGTTGTATTAGTTTTATTCTTAGCTCGTCCAAGTGGTTGGGGGTTTGTTGTTCTCTTTGGTATATTTTATTTCTTGTGGGATATTGTTTGGACAATTAATGATATTGCTTATTGGTCAATGCTTCCTTCTTTAACTAAAGACGAAAGAAGAAGAAACAACATTACAACCGCGATGCAAATATGCATTTCTATTGGCGTTTTCGGCATTTATGGTGTGACTAATTTATTACCAGGTCTCTTATTAGATGTTTCCACTGCAAATATCTACACTTGGATTGCGGTCGTGGTTGCTTCACTTTATTTAATTTCGCAAATTGTTTTAGTTTTCGTATGTAAAGAGCATTCTCGTTCTACTACAATCGAAAGCAAAGAAGAAAACGCTGCTAAACTGCGCGATATTTTTAAAATCTTCCTCAAAAATAGTCAAGTTCGCATCAATATTCTTTCAATTTTATTAAATTATTTAGCCGCTGGTGTTTTAGTCGCCTTTGCAACTTATTATTGTTATTTAACTTATGGTTATCGCGAAAGCGGCACAATCGCTTTTATGTTCACAGTCATGTATGCAGTAGGCACAATCATTGCTCAAGTTGCTTATCCTTTCTTAGCTCGTTTAAAATGGTTTACGCGTAAGAAGTTCCTAATTATTTCCTTGTGTTTATTAGGTGTTGGTTATTTATTATTGTTCTTTATGGGATTCCCGCTTTTTGGCGAAAAACCTCTCGCGTACGATAATCTTGTTTTCTTGCTTTATATTCCGGCGGTGATTATCTTCTTAGGTCAAGGTATCATTGCGATTGTTTTAATTATTCAGATGCAATCGACGATCGAATATAACCAGTATAAATATGGGCAAAGAAAAGAAGCAATTGTTTCATCGCTTCGAGCTTTGGTGGCTAAGTGGGGTAGTGCGATTCAACAAGGGATAGTTACCGCTACTTTTGCTGGTACTGGATTATACGCTGTTACCAGTGCAATTTCTAATTTAGAAAACGAATCTAATGCTGGTATTATTAGTAGCGAGGAAATGTATGCAGAAATTAGTGAACTCACTAATAATATAACAAGTAACCAATTGCTCGGATTGGCTATTGGGATGATTTTCATTCCTTTAATTATCTTTATTGTTTGCATTGTTTTAGCAGCGTTTGTCTTTAAAATCGATGAAAAGAAACATCAAGAAATTTGTCAGTTGATTGATGAAGGCAAAACTTTAAACGAAAAATTCTAATTGTTTTTATTAACGGCATGATTTATAAAATAAAAAATTATAACGATAAATTTTCACGAAAGGAAACTTTCGTGGCAATTAAGTTTCTTAAAGACGAGTTTGAAAACATTTTAGCTAAACATCTCAATTTAAAACGCGTGTCATCTCCATTATTCGTTCTTCGCCATAGTGGCTTAAACGATGATTTAAATGGTGTAGAGCAGCCGATTCGCTTCCATGTTAATTTTTCTAGTGATGATATTGAAATAGTTCAATCTTTAGCAAAATGGAAACGTGACGCCTTAAAAAGATATCATTTCGATCTTTACGAAGGCTTATATTGTGATATGAATGCGATAAGAAAAGATGAAATAACTGACAACATCCACTCTTTATATGTCGACCAGTGGGACTGGGAAAAAATTATTGCTTTAGAAGATCGTAATCTTACTTATCTATTTAATGTCGTTCAAGAAATTTTCTTAGTTTTAAAAGAAATCGAAAAATTAATTAACGCGAGATATCCCTTTTTAAAAGAAAAATTACCTAAAAAAATCTCTTTTATTTCTAGTGAAGAACTTTTAAAGATGTATCCTAATAAAACCGCAAAAGAAAGAGAATATCTCTATTTAAAAGAACACCGGGCTGCTTTTATTTATCAAATTGGCAAGTGTTTGAGTGATGGCTCTAGACACGATAATCGCGCATCTGATTATGATGATTGGTCCCTCAATGGCGATATTCTCGTTTTTGATGATATTTTGGATAGTCAATTAGAATTATCGAGCATGGGTATTCGGGTTGACAAAGAAGCTTTAGTTAAACAACTATGTGAGAAAAACGAACAATATAAATTAAAAATGCAATTTTCAAAGGATATTCTTCATGATAAGATGCCATACACTATCGGTGGAGGAATTGGTCAATCACGCTTATGCCTCTTTTTCCTAGAAAAAGCTCATATTGGCGAAGTTCAAGCCTCTTTATGGGATGAGGAAGATCTTCGTTCTTTAAAAGAATTAGGAGTTAATTTGCTATAAATTATTGAATGGTTATTTTTAATTGATAATTGAATTTATCATTAAATATTTTTATTATTCCCTCGCCTTTTTGTTTGTTTTTATTTCGCACTAAAATTAGAGTTTCGCCACCAAGCAAACCTACTGAGGCAGGACTTAATAATAGGAGATTATCACTAACGCTAATATTGATGACTTCGCTAGAATATTTTAAAACATTATTATAATTATCTAGATGCGAAACTTTGATTGGCATAATATCATATGTTTCACCCTCGTTTAAAGTTGGTTTTAATGGTTTAATATTCAAGGTAGAATATTTATGAGGGCCAAAGTTTTTCTCGATTACTAATTTATCATTTTTATAGCCTTCATAACGATAAGTAAAAGATTTTCCACCCCAACTAGCGACATATTTATTGTATAAATCGACTAAATCAGAGTACTTTAAATGATATTTAATCATTAATGTTGCTAATGACAAATAATGCTTTGCCTTTAAATGATTAAAGCCATGAATTGCGACATAAGATAATAATTTTGCAATTTTTCGGCGATCTTTAAGATGATATTTTTCTTCTAAGAAAGTTTCTCCGATTAGATCGTCGATAATAATTGGAGGATGCTTTAAATTTTTAAATTGCTTTTTAGTAGGATAAAATGTTTTAACAAATTGACCATTTTTATATAACTTTACATAATCGACATTTGTGAAAATATAAATATTTTCAAGCCGTGCTTCATTATAATCGCCAGGATGCATCTGATTTAAAACTTCCATGACAACATATTTATCGCTTTGAGAGGAGTAGGCATAACTAGCCCACTTTTTATTGCGATTAATGTCTAAAACACCATGGTGACAAATGCTATCACCTGAGCCAAAATCTTGATGGGTATAATAATCGGCGTAACACCATCCGATCGCGCCTAGGAGGTTATCAAATTTATAATTATCATTAATTACTAACAAATGCCTTAAAGCGTGAGCGAGGTTTCTACTAGAAGCATCATAAATTTTAGTAGGAAACATATGTCCTAAATATTCGGTTACTAAATATGGTTTGCCTTTACTTTTAATATGTTTAGGGTTTTCTAATCCTGCCTTTAAATTTTTACAAAAAAAGTCGTTATATGCATAAATATCTTCTAAAAGTTCACTATTTTTAAAGTTTCTAACACCTAATGTCGGGCGATAATTATCTAAATTATGGACGATTTTATTACCATTAAGATATAGTTCATGGTCATCCATCGATTCATCAATACGCACGCCATAAGCAATCAGTGATGGATGATTATATTCTTCTAAGACCATCCTTTTTAAAAAAACATAATATGTCTCTCGCCACTTTTTAGTTTTACCAATATGTTGCCATCCTGGTACTTCGTTGATATAAAGTAAACCAACCTCATCTAATTTATTTAGAAAATGTCTGATTTCTTCGAGCGACTTAGTTAAGGCGTTATTGATGTAGGGATACATTTCATGACGATTTAAACCGATTAATTTCACCTTATTACCGTTTAAATAAAACCCATCTTTTTTAAAGAGGATTTCGCGATAGCCATATTTATATTCTTTTTCGTCCATTACTTGATTATCACTTATTAGTTTTATATTAAGAGTATATAAATAGGGGCAATCTAAATCCCATAATTTTGGTGAAGTGATTCGGAATTCATCATCTTCACTTTCTTTAATTATTTTTCCTGATCCATCTTTGATTTGATAAATAATTTTATAAGGTAGTTTTTTATCATTAAAAATAACGGAACGTACTTTTGTTAAGCCATTAATCGCGGCATCAATGAAAACATTTTCTAAATAAACTTCTTTTTTAATTTCTAGAAAAACTTCCCGATAGATACCGCAAAAAGATAAATAATCGACGACATTTCCAAAAGGTGGGATATCTTTATCTTCATGTCCATCTAAGATGATGATTATGGTGTTTTCTCCTTCTTTTAAATGATTTTTTATATTGATTCTTACTGGTAAATATCCTGAAATATAATGACCTATAAGGTCATTATTAATATAGATATCCGCTTGAAGCATAAAACCTAACAGATTTAAAATATAATTATAATTTGGGGAAAAATTTTCTAAATTGAATTTTTTAATATATAGATATTTATTTTGATAATTTAGCTCATTGTTATAAGTTAAATTAGAAGAATTAACAGTGTGAGGAATATCGATAACTTGATAATTATTATCTTCTTTTAACTCAGCAATCTTTTCCTCTGAATATTTTTTAAATTTCCAATTATAGTTTAGATTTATATTCATTTCTAAAAAAAATAACATAATTATTATATAATACTTTTGAGGTAAAAAATATGGTTGAATTTCTTGATAATCTTGTTCATCTTAAGACAAAAAATCTTTCTTATCTTTTTTATATAAATTCTTATCAAAATCTCGAATTTCTTTATTTTGGCAAAAAAATTTCATTAGTTAATAATGATCGGTCCATTTTTGAAAAACGAGCCTTTTTAAAAGGTACTTCAATTACTAATGATGAACATGGTGATTGTGCATATTCATTAGATTTAGTTGCTCACGAATATTCCTATCCTTTACGCGGCGATTTTAAAGAAGTGGCAATTATCTTAAAAGGACAAGAAGGCTATTATTTTGAACCTAAATTTAAAGATATCGCAATTAAAAAGAATGATGATATCGTTTTTCCTGAGCAATTTCCTTTCCCTCATGATGTTGATGAGGAAGTAATCGTCACTTTAATTGATGAAAAAATTAATGTCATCCTCAAATTGCATTACCTTGTCATTATCGATTCTGATATTATCGGCAAATATGTTGAAGTTGTTAATGGGGGCGAAAGGGAAGTTGAAGTTCAAAAAATAATGTCGATGCAACTCGATTTAGATAACGATGAATACGAAGCTATATCTTTTTATGGCGGTTGGGCAAGCGAAATGCATCAAACGCGCGAGAAGTTAATGCCTGGAACATTTATTATTGATTCAAAAATAGGTTTTTCGGGTAATCGTCATAATTCTTTCTTTGCTGTGTGCCAAAAGAATACCTCTTTTACTGAGGGAGCAGCGTATGCGTTTAATTTAATTTATAGTGGCAATCATTATGCGAGTTTAGAAGTTTCTTCTTATCATCGCTTAAGAATTTTACAAGGCATTAATCCTTATTTATTTAATTTTCATTTAAAGAACAATCAGTCTTTCTTTACCCCAATGGCGATTATGACATTTTCTATTAATGGCTTAAATGGCATCGCAAATAACATGCATCATTTCGTTAATAACCATTTAATTTTAAAACAGTGGAATAATTTTCCGCGGCCAATTTTAATTAATAATTGGGAAGGAACAAATTTTGATTTTAATGAAAGAAAAATTTTAGATTTAGCTAAAGAAGCCGCAAAATTTGGCATCGAGTTATTTGTTTTAGATGACGGTTGGTTTTCCTATCGCAATAACGATTTAGCGGGTTTAGGAGATTATTGGGTAAATAAAAAGAAACTACCGCACGGTATCGATGGACTAGCGAAAAAGATTAATAAGTTAGGAATGCAATTCGGCTTATGGTTCGAGCCCGAATCAATCAATGAGAATAGCGATTTATATCGCGCGCATCCTGAATATGTCTTAAGAAACAAAAATTATGAACCTTTATATTCGCGTCACCAATTTTTGCTCAATTTAGCGTTAAAAGAAGTGCAAGATTATATTATCGAAAATGTTTCATCAATTTTAGCAAGCGCGAATATTTCTTATGTCAAATGGGACATGAATCGGCCGATGTCCGATATAACTAGCGACGATTTCCTCAATGGTGAAATTTACCATCGCTATATTTTAGGTCTTTATCGCGTGATGGACACTTTGACAAAAAAATTTCCCAATGTATTATTTGAAGGATGCGCAAGTGGTGGCAATCGCTTTGATTTGGGCATTTTGAGATATTTTCCACAAATTTGGTCGAGTGATAATACTGATGCGATCGACCGCAATGAAATCCAATCATCACTATATTTAGGTTATCCTCTTTCGAGCGTTTCTAATCATGTTTCTGCTTCAATTTCGCAACAAGAGCTGCGTCCCTCCTCTTTAGCAACGCGTTTTAACACGGCGGTTTTTGGAGCTTTTGGTTATGAACTGCTTTTAAGCGAGCTGAAGCCTTACGAAAAAGAAGAAGTTAAAAAGCAAGTTGCTTTTATGAAGGAACACCGCTTAACTTTGCAATATGGCAATTTTTATCAATTTAAATCTTTGAAAAGAGATAATTATGGTATTTGGATGGCAATTAGTCAGGATAAAAGTGAAGCGATTATTGCTCATTTTAATGGCGTTAGTGACCTTTTACCACACGAGAATTATCTTTACGGCGAAGGTTTTATTAGTGAAGCTAAATATCACGTTCAAGTTTTAAAACAAAAAATAGACATTACTAAATTCGGTAATTTAATTAATATGGTTACGCCTATTCATCTTGATCCAAACGGTTTAATTGTCAACGTCCTTTCTAAATATAAAACGATGGAAACTGAAGACGAGGAATATGTAGTCTATGGTTCATCATTAAATAACAAAGTAATTAAATTAAAACCTCAGTGGGCAGGAACTGGATTTAATAATTCGATGCGCCTAATGGGTGATTTCGGCAGTCGTTTATACCTAATTAAGAAAACTGAAGACTAATTTTAGGATAAATGGCTCATAACCCGGAGGTCATTGGTTCAAATCCATTCCCCGCAACCAAGCGTAAGATAATAGGAACATAGTGGTTCCTATTTTTTATTTAATCATTATCAATTCCTTTTAAGACATTAATCTTTTGCCATTTGCCTTTTTGCCAACGAATATAAAAAGCTATTCCGCGAACGCATTCATCTAAGCAAGCGCCGATAAAAGCGCCGTAAATCCCTAGATTAAAGACGATGCTAAATAATGCGGATACACCAACTGTAAATACCCACGAAGTTAAAATTGAACTAATGACTGGAAAGATGATATCGCCAGCGGTTTCTAACCCCTTAACATAAATTAAATTAGTCGCTCGACCTTGCTCTAAGATAATATTAATCAATAAGCAAAAGACAGCCGTTAATCCACAATAATTAATACTTACATTATCAACATTAATTAATGGATCATTGATTGAAGGAAGCATTAAAGCATTAAACACAGGATAAGCAATTGCTAAAACGATAATAGACATTATGAAAGAAATAATTCTAGCCATTTTACCCGTCTCAATAACTAATTTTTTGGCTCGTATTTTGTCGTTTTCTCCTAATAGTGTTCCCTCAATAACTTGCATAGCTATTCCGCTTCCGCTTGCAAAAAGATAAATGATTGAGGTAAAGGTCATAATATATGTTCTTAAATTTTGATCTAGAACTGGACAAGAATAATTGACGATGATTGTTAAAACAAATTGCGATAAATTATATGATAAAGTTTCACCAGCGGTAGGGAGACCAATTTTTAATTGCTTTTTCAAATAATTTATCGGAAAGGGTTTTAATTCACGAAAGGATATTTTCTCTTTAATTGATAATCTAAAAAACAAGTATGAACATATAAAAGAAATAAAGCGCGAGATTAAAGTCGCACTTCCTACCCCAATAATTTTTGAATTAATATCTATTTCTTGGAAACCAAAAATGACTATCGCACATATAATGATATTAGTAACATTTGTTAGCAGTGAAATCATCGTTGGTTCTTTCATTTTTTTATTCGCTCTTAAAAAATTGGCATAAGCCTGATTTAGCGAATAAAAAATTAAGGAAGGCGCGCTAAAATATAAATAGATTTTCGCAAGTGGAATGACGATTTCATCGACTTGCATCATCTTGAAAATAAATCCAGATAAAGCAAATAATATCAAACAAACGACGATGCCTATTAGCAAATTTAAAAATAGGGTAAGGGGATATATCTTTTTGACGCCTCGATCATTTTTTGCCCCTTTTAATTGACTAATTAAGATTAAAGATGAAGCTGCTAAAACATTGAAACTAACGATAAAAATATTTGTAATTTGATTGACTTGACCAATCGCATTTGTCGCACTAGGAATACCCGCAAACATAAATTGATTGATATAGCCAATACCAACACCTAGTATCAATTCAATAAAGATGGGTATTGCTAGTTTAATGGTATTTCGATTTTCATAAAACAACTTGATCATTGGCGTTTATTTAATATGCATAGACACACATTTTAATGATATTTTATCTCTTAGCAAGATATAAAATTATAATTTATCATCCAACATTCATTTTTTGGTAAATATGATTATACTTCAAGAATAGAAATTTCTTTAAATCAACTAAAATAGTTTGATTTTTCATAGTAAAATCCTTTTATTAAATTTAATATTAAGTTAGCTATGAAAAAAGAAGATGAGTTAACTAGACAAGTAATCGCTTATATAGAAAGCGATCACTTAACTTTATTAGCAAAACCGCGATTTCATTTTTCCGCGCCAAAAGGATGGATCAATGATCCGAATGGTTTAGTTTATATCGACGATCGATACTATCTTTCTTATCAATATAATCCTTTAGAAAATTATTGGAATAATATCGCCATTGGTCGATCGACTAGTCATGATTTATTATCATTTGACTTTCTTGATGTTGCCTTATATCCAAATAAAAGTATCAATGGTATTTTTTCTGGATCATCAATTTTAATCGATGAGAAGATCTATCAATATTATACTAGGCATCGTATTTATAATGGCATAGTAGTAGAAGAAATTGCTTTAGCTATTTCTGATTCGTTATATCGTCTTATTGATTATGGGGAAGTAATTATTAAAGCCGACGATGCTCCCTTTTTAGTTGATAAAAGTAATTTTCGCGATTCGTTTATTTATCAAGAAAATGAACATTATTTCTTATTTGTCGCCTCGAGAAATTTAGAAAATAATCGAGGAGTAATTTTAGTCTTTATTAGTAAGGACGCTATTAAATTTCGATACCATACATTTTTCGATAATCTAATAGAGGATTGTTGGATGTATGAATGCCCTTCTTTTGCTAAAATTGCTAATAAATACGTTTTGAGTTATTCTTATATTGATAAAGGAAAAAATCATTCATCAAATCGCACGGAATATGTTTTATTAAAGATTGATTTATCCTTTCCAAAAGAGTATCAAATTATAGCGAAAAACAAGTTTGATTTTGGGTTAGATTTTTACGCTCCGCAAATTTATTTAGATAAAAATAAACAACCTTTTATTTTTGGTTGGGTTAATGATTGGGTTAAAAAGCGTTCGCAAAAGTATCATTTAAATTTTGAAGGTGTTTTTACTTTCCCGCGCTACTTGTCATTAAAAGGAAGCGCCTTAATCCAAACGCCGCCGATTTTATTAGAAAGCGAAGTTAAAGATATCGTTTTAGCAAAAAGTGTGCAAATTCCAACAATTTCACATCTAATCCTTAATATTTTTCCTGAAATTCGTTTAAAATTTATTGCTAAAGATGAAGTGAATATCTTTCAAATTACAAAAAAATATTTCGCCTTTAATGAAGCGAAATACTTTGCCAAACTTTCAAATTCAATAAGAGTAGATATTTATTTAGATCGTAGCATTATTGAGATTTATATTAATGAAGGGGAAATAGTTTTATCTAGTCGCTATTTCCCCTTTAGTGATATGATTGATTTAGAAATTGATCAATTAGATCATCTTAAATCTTTTAAACTTCTGAAATTAAAGTAATTTCGTCGACTCCTTCTGGATATAGATAGAGATAAAAATATTCATCATATGCTAAAAAGAACATATATGTTTTGGTTTCTTGGTGTTGATAGAAATAAACCGGATAATATAGATATTCCCAATCAAAAGGAGTTATATAATCCTCCATATTTAATTCTAACCAATTTTCCCCTAATAAGGCGATAAATTCATCGACATAGCGATAAGTATCTTCTTTACCTCTAATTGTGCTATTCGAGCCTAATCTAGCCATGGTATTACTTGTGCCAAAACTGTCAAATTTATAGCCAACTTCCGGGAAATAAAATGGTAAAATATCGTCTAGCGTTTTTCCCATTTGATCAAGCTTTAATACCTCATTATATTTTTTAAAATAATATCCAGCGCCTTGTTCATTAGTATCCCTAGTCGCTAATAATTCTTCATAATTTGTTGGAACATAAATTTCTTCGATGCGCGCGTTTTTTAAGACATCATCTAAAGTAGTGGTCCCAACATTTGAGATTGTAACTTTACGATTGCCTTGTCTAGTTGACATATTGACAACACGATAAGTATATTGATATTCAATTTCATGGTTATCTAATAGCGATAAACGATAAGTGTTCGGAGCAAATCCTGAAATATAATTTACATAATTATAATCAAGCAATAGGTGCTCAAATTGAGTCGGTGCATCTTCAATTAAAGAATAGCTTTGCTGTGAATAAGTAAATAAATCTTCGGAGTATTGAAGATCGCTTAAAAAATAATCTAAAGTCACCGAAGTTACTGGTAAAGTTTCTTGATTGATAATAGGTCTTCGTAAACTATCATATGAGATATTATAAGTATAAACACCTGTTTTGGCTTCATCGGTCATATAACCATAGGCTGTGCTTCTAGCTGTGCCATTTACCTCATAATCGCGAGCGTAAATCCCCTCTTTAGTGACAAGCACTTCCGTATAATATTCATCAGGCGAAGGCGAAACAATTTCGTGGTCGATGCGCATGGTGTAATTACCTGTGCTTTTAATATAATCAAAGGCTTCGCGAATTTTTGTTGTTTGCGAATTATCTTCATAAGGATAAATATCAATATTTGCAAATTCTTCGCGATTAGCAAAATTACCATCAAAGATGACTTGCACATAAATTCTTTGGTTGGCCTCAAAGATATAAAATGGGAAAGTGACTAAATGTAAAGATAAAGGATTATCATTATCATCAACGACAATAGTCATCTCTTTTACTTCAAAAGCGTTGCTTTGATAAAACATTAAGATGTAGGGGATAATCGCATTACTAGTGTGATTTAAGATATTTAGTTTATAGGTGTTATCGCCTAGATAAGTAAAGTCTTCGCCACTTAGTTTTTTGAAGGGATTCATATAATATTCATCAAATAACGCGCCTTCTGCGCCTGGAACGACTTCACTTATAATTTTATTTTCATAATTTAAGTATTGTTGGACAATGCCACCAGTAGTTTCATCTTTTAAATAATGAGCGTCAATTGTCACAATTGTGCTGTCGCCATATTCGCCTTCTTGATATAGATAATATTCATCATCGTCGATATAAATATTGTTGGTAGGGAAATAGGTTGGAGTTGTGACATTGAAATCTTGATCTAAAAGATTCCAAGTATAATTACCTTTAAGCCCAAAACCATCTTTTAATTTATCTACCATTGTTTGAGCATTATGCTCATTTATAGGTAAAGACGAGATTGATAAAGAACTTCCACCGTGATTGACGCAACTAGCAAGCACCCCTAGCGTTATTAAAGTAATTGCAATATTTTTAATTTTCATACTTTTATCTCCTAAGCATATATGTAAGGCGAATTTGCTGGATAGAAGCCAACATCCGTGTCTTCATAATAACGGACATTCGAGAAGGTTACTAACGCACCGGTTTCTTCGTGTTTATATGTTAAATCACCGTTTTGCGGTGCTTGTAAGAATTCTAAAACATAACCGTTATTTTCTAATAATTCAATAAATTCTTCTTGGAAACGATCGATATCGGAAGCGATAACAAAATCAGCAGTATCTAACCAACAATAATTGCTCGTCCAGGTAAAATCTGCATAGCCAACTTCTGGATAATAAAATGGCACAATGGTGTCGAGATCTTGACCAAAAGTTGTGCAGAATTTATCGTAATCGCCCCCAACACTAGTAATGACTTCTCGCCATGTGGTTGGAACTTCTTTAGCTCGATAATTGGCTTTGTTAAATGGAAAAACGCTTACATTAACATCACTAACGGTTACTGTTACCATGCCACTAGTAGAATCATCCCATTCGGTGTTTTGGTAATTATAAGAGTAGGTCATCTCATTGTTGTTAATGGTATATTTTAAAGATGATAAATCGATTGCTTGACTATTCTTATTATATCTAGCGTCTGGCAATAAATAGACAACATCACTCGGAGCATCTTTCTTTAAAACATATTGGTTATCAGTGTTTTTCTCAATAAACGCATAACTATAAGAAAAATCACACATGTAATAATATAAATCAATACTAGGAACAGGTAAGGTCAAGCCCATCAAATTATTAGCGTCGCTAGTATCAACTTCGACAACTCCTTCATTTTCAATTGCAATAAAAGCCGATTCTTTATTGAGCTCCTCTCTTGTTCCGCTTATTGATAAAGCCACTCCTTCATTAGTGACAATTGCTTTATAATCGGTATAGATTTCGCTATCTTCTTTATCAGTATCGCGAATGGTGAGGGTATAATTATGGTTTTTTAATGTTTCAACAAAATTTGTGTATCCAGTGATATCATCATTAATTTCGTAAGGTACTTTGTCAATATTATCTATTTCTTCGCGATGAGTAAAATTCGCTTCATATCTAATAATGGCATAAAAATCATAATTGACCTCAAATCGCAACCCGAACGTTTCTAAAGACATCGATACTGGATTATTATTTTCGTCTGTTGTGATAATTAATTTTTTAACTTCAAAAGGATAATCGTTAGAATAATAGAACAACATAGCTGGAATAATTGCGGTCGAAGTGACATTTTCTACATCTAGTGAATAAATATTTTCACCGATTTTTATAAAATCATCGGCCACAAAAGTTGTAAAAGGATTGAGATAAAAATCATCATAGACATAAGTTTTACCTTGTTCATCACTTAAATCAACTAAATTTACTTCGTTTAAATGGCTTCTTTGATAATAAGCGATATTACGCGTCTTCGGGTTTTTAAAATAATGCCAATCTTTGGTGACATAATCTGCATCTTCTCTCATTTGGTACAAATAATACTCATCTTCATCCATATAAACATTATTTATGTATGTGATTGGCTCCGTTATTTCTTCATCATCATAATTAAGAGTTTCCCAAACGAAACTGCCTTCAAGAGCGAAAGACTGTTGTAAATTATTTACTAAATCAACAACACCATCATTATTATTTATTGATGTCGAACTATCACCTGATATGCTGTTTGACCCCTCATTATTATCAATCGTGCAGCTAGCAAGACATAATAACAAAGAAAAAACGATAAACGATAATTTAGTTATATTCTTCATTTTTCTCCTTCTTTCTTATTTAAAACATAATATTAATAGCACTTTCTTAGGCCTTCTGTAAATTAATTTTTAGATATGGGAGCAATTTTTTATATAATGATAAGCGAAATTAGACATTTGGTTAGAAATCAAACTAATATTTGTAATAAGATAACCTGAAGGTTATTTATCAATTGCTTTAATATTTAAAATCAAAAAATTGACCATCAAATAAAAAAATTCTTGCTAGCAGAGGTATTAATCGCTATATTCTATAAGTCTTGATAAAAGATAAAAAAGAAAGGAGAAAGCTATGAAGAAAAGCTTTATACTTGCCGTAAGTTTTGCTTTTTTGCTTTCTAGCTGCCCTGGTCCTGCTACTAGTGATTCTACCTCTAGCGGTAGTGGTAGCGAATCCGTTGCTCCAGTTACAACGTATGCTTTAACTGTTAATGCGGACGCCGGGGTTGATAGTATCACCATTTTAGCTGATGGTGAATCCATGGATGCAGCAAGCTTAGCGGCGCTTAATGGCGGCACGGAATTAACCGCGCGTGTAGCCTTATTAGATCATAAAGATCTCGTCAGTGTTTCATTAGATGAAGAAGTTTTAACCGCTAATGAAGGCACGAAAGACTATGAATTTGTTATGCCAGAAGCAAATGCAACTTTAACCGTTGTTACTTCGGATACAAATTATCCTATTACCGTCACTAATGACGATACTAAAGGAACTGTTAAACTCTTTAGCGTTAGTGGTGATAATGAAACATTAAAAGAAGACATGGATTATATCTATGGCGAAGCGATGCGCTTAGAAGTTGTCGCTAATAGTGGTTTTGAAGTTAGTGGTGTTACTATTAATGATAGTCCTGTTACATTAGTCGATAATTCTTATTCATTTAATGCTGAATTCACCGCTTTAAACATCGAGGTTGAATACATCACCTTAGTGCAATTTGATTTCACTTTAGCTAATGCGATGGGCGCTTTCTCAAATGCGACCGAAATTACTCTTACTATCAATAACGAAGTTGTTTTAGACGCCACTAAAGCTATGGGTCAACAAGGTTATGATGTAAGAAATTACTCTGATGAAATTCATGATGGTTCGACCGTTGAAATTAAAATGTATGATTCGATGGCAAAATTCAACGATCGATATCTTAGTCACTTAATTTATGTTAATGATGTTTATGTACCACTTACTTCCGAAAATTTAGTTGATTGTGATGCGGATTATCCTAGTGGTGGTGATAACGATGCTTATATCGTTCATTCCTTTGTTGTTAGTGGCAAAACTGATGTTTTTGTTACCGAACAGCCTCAAGTAAGTAACCTAGGTACAATAACAGCATATCCTACCGTTACTACCGATGATTATGTAACAGTTTATGGTTTGCAAGATGGATTAGCGTTAAGCGGCATGCTCGTTGTAACTTTGCGCACCAGCCATCCTGACTATGTCATCGATCGAGTTGCGACAACTAGTGGTTCATCACAAAGACTACAAGGTTTTAGTGATGGCGATGGTTATGTACAAGTTAATCCTGATTGGATGACTGGGACCTTTGCTGATTTAACTGTTACTGGTGGTGTGAAAGTCTTCAGTGATATCGTTTATGAAGGTGTCGATCCTACACAATTAGTTGATGAATATGGTGAAGAATTTGTTACTCGTGCCTATGAAGGTCAATCGTTCTATTACACCTCTGTTTCAACTAATGTTGCAGGCAAATATATTCAAAATATTGAAATAACTTCAACCGCTGAAGGTTTCAGTGCTTATGTTAGCAACAATAGCTATTATGGTGGTTTTGATATCCAATTTACCATGCCTGCTGCCCCTGTGACATTCAAAGTCACTCTTGCTGATAGTCCAACAATTACAGTTAATGGTGAACATCTTGATACTTACATGCTGAAAACTTCTAGTTATTTTGGCAGTGAAGAAGTGACATCCCCATATCCTGGACAAAATGTTTACTTATTCATGCTTCCAGAAGCCGGCTATCTAATTACAAGAGTTCAAGATGATAATAATGCTGAAAATTATTGGGAAAGCAATAGTTTAGGTTCAACTTTAGATTCTAGTACTGGTTATACTTATTACTACATCAACTTTACAGTAAGTAGAGATGGCTCAAATATGTCATTTACTATTACCTGCAATCAAGCGTTTACGGCAGAATTTGCTGAAAATAGTAACATTACGGTGAGTAGTTATAGTAGCGGCGAAGGTGCTTACGCAGTTGGTGCAAATGTCACGATGAACTTCACAACTTCCGTCTTGCAAAAAGCTACAAGTGCGAGTGCGGATGGTCATCCAGAGTTAGAAGTCAGCTTAGAAAATAGATACACCAATAATTATAGTGTGTCTTTTGTCATGCCTGCTTATGATGTTTCAATTGTTGTTGAGGTCGAAGATCTTCCAAAAGTTGAAGTCGCTTTAAATGTTAGTGGCACTCAAGGTGTCGATTATACTCAATTCCAAATCATGAATAGCGGTTCTGAAATGACGACAGTTACTAACTCTAATTATGAGAGCGGTATGAAGGTTAATGTCTTAGACGGAACATCCTTCCAAGTACGCATTCAAGTCGTCAGTGGCAAAGAAGCGGTTGTTTCTTATAAAACAAGTTCTTCCGTTGATGCAGTAACAGTTAGCCCTGATAGTGTGTCGAATGGTCAATATTATTTCAATAGCATCGCTGTTAGCGACGATATGACAGAACTTAACATCGCTTTCCAAGATGCAACGCCTGTAACAATTACTATTAATGATAAAACTGGGAATAATGTTCAGTTATCATATTATAAAAACAATACAGCGGTTGAAGATTTGAACAGTGTTTTTGTCGGTGATTATTTTAATGTGAAAGTTACTACACCTAACCCGGATGGATTTGTCTATATGGTCAATGTAAATGATGCCTCTGGAAACGCTGTTTCATATAATTCTTATTATGGCGGCTATGCTGTTAATGGCAATATGACTGTCACAATTACAAAAGCTGCCGCTTATACTATTGACATCAATGTCGATCCTTCGTTTGGACAATATGATTGTTATGTGACGTTACAAGACAATAACTACACCTCTTATAACGATGGTGATACCATCTACGCTGGCACTAAACTTAGTTTTGGGGTGAGTTATTCTGGAAGTGGCACTATCGATGTAGTTGTTACTGTTGGTGGCGAAACAATTATTAATGAAACAGATATTGATAGGTTATCTGCCTATGATTCTACTTACAAAAATATTTACTATGAAATAAATGGTAATGTCGTCGTAACTATTACTCCACATGTTGATGCCGAGGCTTAAAGCGCCTTAAAATCTATCGAATAATTTAAGAGGGAGGTGGCTTATCTCCCTCTTTTTTGTCTCAACTATTCCTATATTTGATATGCAAAATTAAAAAAATGTTGATTTAATAATATTAATTATTAAAATATACGCGTATGAAAAAGCAGTTTTATTTTTTATCTTTACCATTACTTGCCTTAACTCTTAATGCTTGTAATGACAATATTATTTATTTAAATAGTAACGATCCGGGGACGGCAACTATTCGCATTTATAAGGACAATAATTCATCTTCTAAAAGTAGATATATTTCTCCTAAGAATGTCGAATTAGAATTTACCTATAACGATCTAAGTGGCGTTTTATCTAATAATGAAAATGTTTGTCCATCGATTGGTGATGTAAATATTTTAGTTATTCCTGTTCATTTACCCGGGGAAAGAAGTGTGTTCAACACTCCCGAAATTAAAGAAGATATCGAAAAAGTTTTCTTCGGTGAAAACGATCCCGAGATTGGATTTTATTCCGTAAAAGAATATTTTTATCAATCTAGTTTTGGCAAATTGAATTTTAGTGGTTTTGTCACTGATTGGTTTGATGTTAGTGAACACACGAACGTTAAGACATTAAGCGATCTAACGATGGGTAGCAGCGGAACAATTATTACTGAAATTTTACGTAAGGGCGTCGATTGGGCTTTTTCGACTTATAATTTGTCTAAAAATGATTATGATCAAAATAAAGACGGAAGCATCGATGCGGTTTGGATGATTTATGATCATCACAATTTTTTTACTCAAGATCAACTCGATTATCGCGATGGAATTATGACCGCTGAAGAAGATTTAAATTCTTCTTTTTGGAATTATACTTCTTGGGATTATTCAACTTTGCCTTCGCTAGAAAATCCGACAACTTCCGCTTTCTCTTGGGCTAGTTTTGACCAAATGTATTTAAGCTATGCTTCTTATGATCAAGATGATATCCCCTTATTAGATAATCTAAATTCAATCCCACTAGATTCCCATACTTTTATTCACGAAACTGGACATTTATTGGGTTTAGAGGATTTCTATGCCGATAATAATTTTCGCCCAGCTGGATCTTCGACAATGATGGATCAAAATGTTGGTGATTTAGATTCTTATAGTAAAATGCTTTTAGGCTGGATTAAACCTTATGTCGTTTATGGCACGAGCGAAATATTGTTAGAAGAAGTGACAAAAAACGACTATTCAGTCATTGTTATTCCCGCTAATTATGAAGAAATATCAGCGATGATTGAAAATCTTCATCGCGGTGATGATTTAGAAAATTTTGTTTATAAATTCAATCCTTTTAGCGAATATTTGATGATTGATTTATATTCTCCTAAAGGTTTGAATGCCTTAGATAGTGGCACTCGTTTAATTCATGGTCGCGAAGCTTGTTTATCAACTACTGGTGTTCGCATTTATCATGTCGATAGCCGTATCTTTAAATGTAATGTTGTCAACTATGACGGTGGTCAAGCCCTCAATTATGTTGATGGTTATGTTTGGGATGGGAAATCGCTCGCTAACGATGAGGCTATTTTAATGCCAATTAGTAATAATAGGATTGAATCTTCCTCTTATCAACTTCCTCAATCTTTTGATTATTTTGAACAAATTCGCTTATTAGAAGCTAGTGGGACGAATACTTTTGATCGAGGAACATATGCTTCGAATACTTCGACTCTGTGGTTTACTTCATCACAGGATTTCGATATTTATAATTTTGGTTATCAATTTTTTAATGGCTCTTATACTTTTAATGGCGGCCAAGCGATTCCATTTAAAGTTGGAGTTGAGACTTTAAAGGAGGCTTTATAAATGAAAAGAAATGTGTCCGCTATTTGTTTTGTGTTGATGAGCTTGTTAGTAATGACATCTTGCGATGATAATATTGATATTTACAATAAAACAATTGATGTAAATTTTGTTTCTCATCGTAACGATGGTAAAATTTTTACACCCGAAGAAGTTGTTGTGACCGATACTTTGCATTCTTTAGAAGATAAATCGTTTTATAATTTGCAAAGAACCCCTTCGCTTGGGAATGTTAATATTTTGGTTTTGCCTATTTTAATCCCCGATTATCAAACGATAGATTTAGATAATGATGGCAATAGTGACAATGATTTAGTTTTATCTGACATCAATTTAGCGTTCTTTGGTCAAAACGACGATGAACGTTTATTAAATAATTCGTTAGCTACTTTTTATGAAGAATCTAGTTATGGCAAATTGCACTTAAGTGGGACGGTTGCGCCTTGGTATGATGCGAGTGAATCGGGTTATTTAAATGCGGCAGAAATTACAAGCGAAAGCACTTTGTTTATTTTAGAAGATGCTATCGATAATTATTTTGCCACTAGTGGGGACACTAAAAATAAATATGATAGTGACCAAGATGGCTATTTTGATGCGATATGGATGATTTATAGTGCGCCTAATTACCAAAACGGTGGCCCAATGCTCGATGATATGAATTATTGGGCGTATACTTCTTGGGCTAATCAAGATGCTGCAGGTGATAGGAATAATTTAGTCGCGAATACCTTTGGTTGGGCGAGTTATGATTTTATGTATAATTCTTTTGGCTTCGATAAGGTTGATGCACATACCTATATTCATGAAATGGGACATTTTTTCGGTCTCAATGACTATTATTCTAATGATGCTTTATCTTATGCTCCTACTGGTCGCATTGATATGATGGATGGTAATGTCATTGACCATAATTCTTATAGCAAAATACTTTTAGGTTGGACAAAACCTTATCTAGTCTATGGTAGTGGATCGATCAATTTAAAGAGCATGCAAAACGAAAACGCTTGTATTGTAGTAATGAGTGATGAGGCAGAAGTTTCAGCTTCTTTTAATCCTTTTAGTGAATATCTTTTAATTGATTATTACACCAACGAGGGATTAAATGAATTCGATTCTGTTCACGAATATGAATTATTAAAGGCTCCAACTAGCGATGGTCTTCGTTTATATCATGTCGATAAGCGTTTATATAAAGTTAATGATTCTTTGACTGGGGAACTTGTTTCTTTATATCAAGGCGAAGAAGATTTAGGCTTAGGTTTAATTTCCCCGATTACTAATAATCGTGATTATGATATATATAATTATAGTTTTGGTTTTAGTATTGCTATGAATTTACTTGACGAAATTCGTTTAATAGAAAATGGTGGTCTTGATACTTTTTCTTATGGTGGAGTTATGAATGAAAAAACTTTATTTAAGTCACTAGATAAATTTTCTATTGAAGATTATTCGTCTTATTTTTTAAATAATTTATTAAATAACGGCGAACATTTATCGACTGCTATCGAGGTGTTATAAGATATGAATTTTAAGCTTCAACATTTATTAGTTATATCATCTCTTTCTTTGCTTTTATCTAGTTGTGGTCAAACTATTACCCGGAATCCTTATTATGATGGTGGCTTAGAAGGTAATGCTGATCAAGATGATGTCGTTATTGAAGATGATAATAATTTGGAGATTTTATTTGATAAAATTATCAAACAAGATAAGTTTTCTTATCGCGTAGATGTCTATTTAAACAATAGTCGCGAATCTTTTACGCAATATTTTACGCCCCATGCTTGGTATAATGATGCCTCAGGCAATTTAAATGATTTTGGTTATGGCGAGACATTGGCTAATCAAGAAATGTTTAAATTTTATCTTAGTGAAGATGAACAAAATGTTTATCCTTCAATTTATGAATATAGTGGTTATTATGAACTTAGTCGTGTGACCAATTTATATGGGTCTTTGACTATCGCTCATCCTAAATTGCTTAGTGATTGTCTAGATACTCTTTCTTATGTTAATACCGGTGTTAATTCTTATTTACTTACCGATACTGACACTTTAGCAGTCTTTCAATATATGACGACATATGGTTCTTCTATTGCTAATTACATTGTTTCTTTAACGATTGATATTGTCGATTTAGAGTCTCTCATTTTTGAAACGACGATTGATTTGGGTGTTTATGGTTCAATTTTAGGCCGTTATGAGGCTTTGACAGAAACTAAAATTGATTTTGTTAATGAGGCAATTATCAATGATGGTTTATGTGGTATTGATAGCGAACCTATCATTGAAAAAGTCTCCACATTATTAAACGCCAATAATTTTACCCTTGATGGTATTAAAACAATCGATTCAACTAGTGATACTTTGACTTCTTATCCATATCGTATCTATTGCACGAATGAATACTTTTACATCGATTATTTAGGCGCGTATAGTGAAACGTATATGGATTATGGTTACTTTTTTGTTCCTTCTAATACAACCGTTAAAATATATGCTTATGATGAAACTGGCAATTTTAGTAATGACTATAAAGAATCGACTTTGAGTTATGACGCTTGTTACCGCTTTTCGTGCGATTTTAATGGTGTGATGGCGATCGATTTGCTCATTGGTCCAGTGGAAAACGAATCAATTAAATATCTAAATGTCTCCACTTTGCCTGAAGTTGGTGAAGAAAATATTTTATATATTTTGCAAGAAGAAGATGGTAAAAATGTTTATGAATGGCGCGTAAATGATGAAACTGGTGAATACGATTATTTCTTTTATTCTAGTTGGTACGACAGTGTAGGAGATTTTTATCTTGTTAATTCAGCGACATTTTATTTGGGTAGCACGGCTTTTACTTCCTTAGCGCCTTTACTAATGGAACGCGACGATCATAGCGATGAAAATGAACTTAATTTTTATTCCACTCATAGCGACATTCTCTCGCCTTTAGCAAATGGTTTGTTCGGTTGGGGTTTTCAAGGATCTAACACCTGGATCGATTATATAATCGATTCTTTTTTAGACGTAACTTTAGATTCTGAAGACAATATTTCAAGTTTTGATTTAGGTCTTGCTGTTGGCGCCTATGAAAATGGTGTTTATGATATTAGAAATATTTTTTATACCTTTTCAAATTTTGGTTCGACAAGTCAACAAATGGCCGAAAATTTCTATCAGTCACTCGTGGAGGATAAATAAATGAAAAAAATTGTAGCTTTATCTTTGATTGGTTTGTTTGCTCTATCTTTAGGAGCGTGTGATGATAACGATTCTTCATCTGTTATCATTCGCGATGCGCCTAAAGGGGAATTACAAACAATTTTTGCTTCTTTACTCGATAACAACTTTTCGATAAGTTATGAAGATCGTTATGCGAATAATATGGTTAACGGCGAAATTATTTCGCGTTATCAAAATACTTATTACACCCCTTATAGTTTAGAAAGTGATGGCGATTTAGGGTTTAATGGTTATGCTTCTAATGGCGAGATTGTATTTTCTTATAACATTGTTGAGAATGAAATTATTTCGTCATTACCTTTGCTTAATTCTTCGACCGGTCATCGCTATCGCAACATTTATGATTATCGCCCTGGGATGGCGGATTTTGTTTACGAAGATTTGCCTACTGCCCCAAATAATGATGATGGTAGTTATACTTATGATTTTGGTGAAAACACCTACAATGATTACTTAATTAGCGAAATTTTCTTGCGAAAAACTTATAACCCCTCTATTAAACCGACTTCGGTAAAAATGACAGTTCGCGGGAATACGCTTGAAATAAACGCAGTTTTATTAACTTACGAATTAGGAGAAGATAATGTCGTTAACGATTCGGTTGATGTCGTCGTTTATCAAATTAATAGCACTGAAAATGTTTTGGTTAAAGATTATCTCGCTAGTGGGGGAACAGCAAAGAAGCCACTAGATAATCGTTTCTATGATGTTATTGCTCCTTATTTAGAAACGAACAATTTTAAAACATCATTAGATGCGACGCATTATTTAAATAGTGATACGATGCTTTATGAAACTTTTAAGATGGACCAGTATTTTTTAAATAATGCAATTGTTTATGATCGTTTGGATGATGCTGATGATCTAGTTAGTGGTTCGCTTGAAACTAATGGGGTTGTTGCCTCTTTTTCGATGGAAGATATCAACGCGGATAAATTGACCATTACAAATACACCATTAAATAGTGATTCTGAGGCTTATACATACCTTTATGGTGAATATTTCCCATATACTTTTTCCTCTTTATCGTTTGCTAATTTTATCGGCTATGTCGATGAGGAAAATCCTAATCTATATTATTTAACTGACACTTATTTACAGTACATTCTAGCTTATATTTGTTATTTTGATACTGACACAACATCCAATAAAATTAGTTCTTTAACTTTAGAGATTTTATCTCCTAGCGACAATTCGTTTAAATTATCGTTTTATGTAATTGACACGATGACAGGGCTCGATAAGGGAGTTTATCAGGCAACTTTTTCGATGCTAAATAAGGTAGCTTTTAATGCGATTGACCGTTATTTAAATATGGGTAGTGCGAGCGATCAAGCGACTTTAGAAAGCGTTCTAAATAAATTTAAAAATAATAATTACTCATTAGATGTAATTAGTGGTTCAAATTTAGCCAAATCGTATTTTACACCTAATTATTATTATCTAGAAGCTTATGGTGATCCAGCAAAGAATATAGGTTATGTAAAATTGGGTGAAGAAATTCATCAGTTTACCGTCTCTTATAACGGCTCAACACCTACTGATATCATCGTTGGTGAAACCGATTATGCCGCTAGTAATAATCCGATGCAATTGCCAGGTGTTGGTTCTTCCTATAATGCGGCAAATAATTTATTTTATGCCTCGATGTTAAGTGAAGATATTTATAATTTTGATAATTATGTTATTGATGATTCAATTGGCATTCCTTATTTTAGAAATCTAACTGAAGGTTTTGCCGCTAGTATTCTTTCTTATTTTTATCCTAATAACACGAGTGCTTTGCCTTACGGCGCAGGCTTTTTAGTTAGTGATAGCGACAAAGACAGTTATGATGTTAGAGCGACTTTAATGTGCACTTATATCTCGCGTGATGGGTCGCAAATGGGTGCATTAGCGTTCACGTTTTATGATATTGGTGGTACGCAACATGACTTTATTGAAAATTATTTTAACTTTTAATTGGAGGTAAAAAATGAAAAAAACTCTGCTTTTTATTTTATTGAGTGCCTGCAGTGTAGTGATGGCTTCTTGCGATGGCGATTCTTCTTCCTCTTCTTCTATTGCGATAGAAAATCCAACTGAAGTTATCGTGTCTGGTCCAAAATCGACCTATATCGATCAAACGATTCCTTTAAGTGCAACCGTTGTTGGTAGTAGCGATCACTCGGTTACTTGGGCTGTCGATGATCAAACGATAGCTTCTATCGATGATAGTGGTCGCCTTACTGGTTTAAAAGAAGGGACTGTCAATGTTAGCGCGACATCAAAAAAATATCCTTCTTTGGTTGGTACTTATAGTGTCAATGTCATCGCTAGATTAGCTGATGGTGTCGAATTAATTGTCGATAGCGAAGAAGCTTATGTTGGTGAAAATGGTGTTTATTATATTCCTTTAGGAATCAAAATCCATCTATCGTATCGTCTTGACGATGAAAAAGCTCGTAGTATCGATGGCATTTCTTATGCATTTGTATCAAACGAAGGTGAAGATACTTCTAGTTTGGGATCGTTTGAAGTTTTAGGCGATAATACTGTGAATTTTGTTGCGATGTCCGTTTTTGAAAATGTTGCAATTCGCGTTTCAATTTTTTATGATGGCTTTTATAGTGCGTCCGCTACTCATTCTTTGATTTTCACTAGTGTAGACAATAATGCTGATAATAAAGTAAAAGTTGCGGAGATTATTGAAAATATCTCAAATAAAGAAACTGATTTATCTAGTGCAAATTTTGCTTATGGACAAGCTAAGGATGAATTAAGTGAAACAACATATCAAATTTATAATGATGGTGCTTCTTCGCACACGATTTATTCTGATGACACAACTAAAGACAGCGTTTCTATTATCGATAATAGTTCCATTTATTATTTCGACTATGATGTTACTAGTGGTGATATTTTAAATGTTTATCAAAATTTAACCTACGATAATGAAAATGCTGCAATTTATGAAGCTAACGCTCGTCGAGCCCATTTTTATCTCGACAATAATGTTTATTATGGTTTTGCTAGTCTTTTTGAATTAGTCACAAGCGGTTCTAGTTATCGCGGCTATGATGTTTTTGGTAGTTTTTACTTAGGCGCATACGCTCAATATTCCTTTAATGAAGCTAATTCTTTAAATGTTTTATCAATTACTTCTGAATATTATGATAACTTAACTAATGCCGGTTATTCTGCAGCGTTTACTTTATCATATTCTGATGATTATTCTTTAGAATCGTATTCTTATGAAATCTATGATTATGATGGTGTGAATAAAAACCTCCTCTTTGTTGAAAGCGCTGATGAATTTGTTTATGGTGAGAAAACCAACTTTACTTCCTTTGACATTGAGAAATATTATTATTCAACTATTGTTTTAGAAGAATTGGCTGGCAAAAAAGCCGACGATGGTAGTTATGATTACACTGATTTAGAGCGTTATGGGGCCGATGAGGTTGGCGTAGAAGATGGCTTAACAATGTATACATTGTCTTACGATAAAGCTTTACCTTTAATTATTGATGGTAATGCTTCATTGCCGACAACTGCCACCCCATTAATCGATAACATTTCTGCGTTATCGACTTATAGTTATACTGATGAAAGTGGTGCTACTATTAATATGGAACGCAGTTTCTTTTCTTACGAAAATGGCTCTTTTTCTATCTCTGCCCCTAAATATGATAGTGGTAATTCGATTGCTACAAAAGAAAGGGTAACTATCAGTGGACGTGGTGGAGCCTCGACTTCTTTCTTAATTCAATGGACAGTGCCGAATTTAAAAGGGATAACATTTAGTAGTAGCGAGAATGTTTCTAACAATGTTTTCCCATCGATTCGCGCTTATGGTCGCACCGGTTATTTTTATCTTAATCCTAATCCGGATGATGTTAATTTATATACTTTCGCTATCGATATTCACTCTAAACCAACAAATGGTGATTTGTCGCTTCATCAATATAGCGATAATAATCAATATTCAAATCCGGATGGTTCTTATTATTTAACTGCTAGTGTTCCAGGAACTTATAAATTTAGTTTCTATATTATCGAAGCAGATTATATCAAGACCGAAGAATTCACTTTGACAGTTGAAGAACTTCTAAGTGCAAGCGAGATTGAAGAAAAGATTATTGGTGAAACATATATTTATAATACTGGTATGACCGAATTTAGAGTCACCTTTACTGACACTAAGACCATCACTTTAGTTGAAGATCAATATATGATGGGTAATGCTCCAATTGAGGACACCATTCCTTATAAGATTAGCGATGGTCGCATTACTATTGAAGGCAATTTCGATGTAAATAAAGAAGATACAGGCGTTAATTTCTCCTATTATAAATTTGATACCGAAGGATTTTATTATGATGCCGTTTTAGCGGGTGATATTGATTTTAATAATGATTTATCACAAATAACTTTATATTTGCGTTCAAAACAAGATTTAGGTGATGGCGGTTTAGATTTCGATGACGATGAATTAGTGAATTTTGCTCCGACATCATTTAATATCTACCAAGGTTTAGAGTCTTTAAATGGTATTAATGTGAAATCTAATGGGTCATCATATGCAAATACGGATTATGGCATGGTCGAGGCGTCGATTGTCTTTGACGAAAGTTTTATGACCTTAACTTTAACTTCACTTAAAACCAACGCGGTCGTTGATATCATTCGAGCAGGTTATGAATTTGATGATTTAAACAAGATCATTACTTTCTCTAATGTTGTTTCAATTAATAATATTGTTGCGTTTAACTATTTAGAATATAATCGCACCTCCTCCTCTTGGCGAGCGTCGATTACTTTCCCAAATAGTTATTCAGCGACATATTTTGATTTCACTTTTTAAAAACAAATTAACATAATTTTTAAGGATGGCTTTGCCATCCTTTTTCTTTTTCGTCTCTTTGCTTATTAAACTAAGATTTGTTATACTTTTTTAGATATGATTATTGTAATTGCTGCTGATATCTTAGGTGAGAAGAATAATGGTACATCAGTAGCCACTTATAATTTGATTGATTATTTAAAGCGGAAAGGTCATGAGGTTCGAGTTATCTGCGGTGATAAAAATCGTGTGAACGAACCAAATTATTATATTGTTGATTTAAGAAGTTTTGGACCGCTAAATAGCTATGTTGATGAAAATGGCGTTTCTCTATCAATTGCTGACCCGAAAGTAATTTTAAAAGCATTAGAAGGCGCAGATCTTGTCCATATTCCAGTGCCTTTCGCTATTGGAAAAGCGACTGCTAAAATCGCTGATAAATTAAATATTCCTATTACCGCTTCTTTCCATATTCAAGCTGAAAATGTTACTTCACATATTTATATGATGCATTCAAAAATCGCTCATAACCTTGTTTATCGTAATTTTTGGAATAAATGTTATAAGTATGTCGATTGTATTCATTTTCCAACTCGCTTTATAAACGCTGATTTTGAAAAAACGGTAGGGCCGACAAATGCATATATTATCTCTAATGGCGTCAAAAGTTTATATCAATACCAACAAGTCGATAAACCAAAAGAATTTCAAGATAAATTTGTCATCTTATATACTGGTCGCTATTCGCGGGAAAAGATGCATAAGACTTTGATTAACGCAATGAAATATTCGCGTTATGAAAAACAAATTCAATTGATTTTTGCTGGCGATGGTCCTTTAAGAGAAAAAATCGAAAAGAAAATCTCTTTTTTAACTAATCAGCCAGTTTTAGGGCTCCACGATGCTAGTGAGCTAGTTAAAATCATTAATTATTCTGATTTATATGTTCATTGTGCTTATGCTGAGCTTGAATCAATCGCATGTTTAGAAGCAATTAAGTGCGGTTTAGTGCCAATTATCAATAATTCAGAAAAATCAGCTACGCGTTTTTTTGCCTTAGATCCTTATTGCGTTTATAAGAAAAATAACCCACGTTCTTTAGCTAAACGTATTGATTATTGGATTGAACATGAGGAAGAGCGTTTAGCTTTAAAAGAAAAATACATGGAATACGCGGCGAATTTTGATTTTGAAAAATGCATGGGGCGAATGGAAAAAATGATGTATGAAGCAATAGAAATGCGACAATATAAGATAGTGCATCAAAATGAAATCCATGGACGAGTAGTGGGGTACACTGACGCCTTAAATGATGATTTTGCCCCGACAGAAAATATTAGTCTTCATCGCATTAAAGTTATGGATAATTTCAAATATCTTCACAAGAATTTCTTCTGGAAAATTGCTTCTTTTATTTTATATCGCCTATTAGCCCAACCTATATTGACAATTTATGCTTTCCTTAAAGGCATTCGTGTCCATCAGCGACATAATTTAAAAAAAATTAAAAAAGGTGGTTATTTCCTTTATGGCAACCATACTTGTATCGACGATGGTTATATTTCTCAAGTTTTAGTTGAAAAAAGAAAGCGAACTTATATTATTGCTAATCCCGATGCCGTAAGCATTAAGGGTGTGAAAAACATCGTGATGATGTTAGGTTGTTTGCCTTTGCCGAATTCATTAAGATCTTCCAAAAATTTTTTGGAAGCAATTAAATATCGTATAAATAACGGCAATGTGATTACTGTTTATCCAGAGGCGCATATTTGGCCTTATGCGACAAATATTCGCCCATTTTTAGATACTTCTTTTCTTTATCCAAGTAAATTAAATTTGCCAGTAGTAGCGATGGTTACAACTTATCGAAAAAATATTAGTCTAATTTCTAAAAAAGAACGCAAGCCAAAAATTGATGTAACGATCAGCGAACCTTTTTATCCCAAAGAAGAATTTTCGAGTAAAGAGAACGCTAAATATTTAAGAGATAAAGTTTATGATTTTATGGTCGAAGTTTCTAAGAAAAATGAAAATTATGATTATATTACTTATGTCGATGTTGGCCCTAATAGTGCGAAAAAATAAAAATTTAAGCAAATTGATTTAATTAATCAAAAAAAGTGTTAAACTAATTGTGCTTTATTAAGGAGGAAAAATAAATGGAATTAAAAGGTTCTAAAACAGAAAAGAATTTAGAAATTGCTTTTGCTGGTGAATCGCAAGCTAGGAATAAATATACCTATTTTGCGTCCAAAGCAAAAAAAGAAGGTTATGAGCAAATTGCTGCAATTTTCCTTGAAACAGCCGAAAACGAGAAAGAGCATGCTAAATTATGGTTTAAACACCTTAATGGTGGTGTTCCTTCAACTGCCGAATGCTTAAAAATGGCGGCTGATGGTGAAAATTATGAATGGACCGAAATGTATAAAGAGATGGCAAAGACCGCTCGCGAAGAAGGCTTTAATGACATTGCTGCTGAATTTGAAGGCGTGGCAAAGATTGAAAAAGAACATGAAGAACGCTATTTAAAATTATTAGAAAATGTTAAAGAAGGCAAAGTCTTTATTGCAGATGATGTTGTGGTTTGGAAATGTCGTAATTGCGGTCATATTCATGTTGGTAAGTTTGCTCCTGAAATTTGCCCAGTTTGCAAACACCCAAAAGCATTCTTTGAATTGCGCGCCGTAAATTATTAATTTTTTTCGTTAATTTTTATTGAATTGCATAAAAAATATTCTGCCTCCTTGTCTTCATATATAAATATATGACAGGGAAGCAGATATTTCTTGCAATTTAAAATTAAACATATTATCATTGATAGCGTTGGACCTGTGGTGTAGTGGTTAACATGCTTCCCTGTCACGGAATAGATCGCGAGTTCGACTCTCGTCAGGTCCGCCATTTTCTTAGGAGACAGAATATTAAATCCTTAGAAAGTCATAAGTTGTAGTTTTATAGATATATTTATAAATTTCCTAAATGTTATATAAATCTTCAACTTGGCTCGATAGCTCAGTTGGGAGAGCAAAGGACTGAAAATCCTTGTGTCGGCAGTTCGATCCTGCCTTGAGCCACCACTTAGTTTAAAATCCTGCTTAGGCAGGTTTTTTATTATTTAACGTTTTTAACTATGAAATAAACATCTATATAAAATAAAATGATAAACGTCGTTAACTAACGTCTATTAAGAATTAAATTATATTTGATGATAAAAAAACCTATATTAAAAACCTTAATCGCATATCGTGGGTTCAAATCTCCTATCACGGAAAATCACGAAGTTTAAATTAATTTTGATATATCTTTTGAATAAGGTAGTTTGTTTTATTTTGTTTTTCCTAAAAATAGGAATTTCAACTCAATTATTGTCTGCTATTCTCATATTTATATTCATTTTTAAACTTTCTTTTACTTTTTTCTTATATAAATAGTGAGGTATAGCAAATGAGTATAGATAAGAAGATTTATCAAAATATTGGTTTAGTTAGAGAAAGGGAATTTGTAGCGATGTTTGATGGTAAAAAATATATAGAATTATCTCGTCACGCTCAAAATCTTTTCGCAATGATGTTTAAAGATTTTAATCACGACGAAATTATCATCGCTAAACAGATTGATGGTTTTAAAAAGGCTGATGTTTATTTAGAAATTGGTGGTATAAGAAAGAATTTATCTTTAAAAAGTGGTAAATCAGTTTTTGCTCATAGCGAAAACAATCAAACTTTTGTGACTTATTTAAGTTCATTGGGAATCTCTAGTAAATCGATTAATAGCTTGCTTTTATATTTATATGGCGATGGAACAATCGATGGAAGTGGTCAAAAAAGAATGGAATATCAAGATATCATGGTTAAATATCAAAAAGAAATTAGCGACGCAAATTATGAACTAAATTGCAATAAATATAATGTGATTAAAACTGTTCGTAAATGCTTATTTGATGACTTTGATTATCACCATGATTTAGGTGTTGATTATATTTATCATGGTGACACTCATTTTGGCGTCTTGGTATCGATGAAACAGATAGTTCATTATTTGAATACCCGCAGTTTTCATTTTTATAAAAATTTGCATATTGGTCCTTTGTTAATTCGTCCAGAAGCCCGTTATGTTGATGGAAAAACTCGTCATGAACATAAAAGACATCAAATCCAACTTTATTGGCCAAAGATGAGCGAAGATTTATATTACATCAGCCAAAAATATAAAAGGGAATTATAATGACAAAATCGGTAATTGGTTTTAAAATATTTTTGTGAATTTTAAAATTGTAATTATTCTGCCTCTTTTATTAGCAAGTCTTTCTTCCTTAACTAGTTGTGAGAAAAAAATTAAAGAAACATCTTTTAATGAAACGAATATTAAATTAGATGTTGGGGATGATTTTTTCTTGTATGCTTACTATTATCCTGCTAGGAAAGTAGATTCTTTAAAAGATATTAAATTTGTTTGGTCGATAACGAATTTAGATGTTATCCAATTGATGAATGGATGGACGCTTGACGATATTAATTTACGAAATGATTATGCGATAAATTTCGAAGCTATTAGTTATGGCGAAACACAAATTACCTTAGATGTATATCAAGCAGATTTTAAAACTACTTTAGTTGCAGATGTAATAGTGAGGGATGATGTTGTCATTAAAGAAGAGAACAAAGTTTATTATGATAAACGTCCAATTAGTCAATATAATTCTCATAAACATTATTACGAAGAAAATTCTTTCCATATTGGCGATTATGAGACAGGGAATTATAGCGATTGTTATTCGGAAAACTATTTGCTTGAAGCGGGAAGTTATGGTCTAGAATATTATCGAGCAACTAAAAATGAGTACAATGTAATGACTTTGCTTCCCTATTTTAATAATCCAAACGATCATACTATTCCTGGGGCTTTTTATAATACATTTTCCTATAATTTTATGGATTATATTTACCTTAACTATCATAATTTAACACTATCATCGGTGGGTTTTGTTCTTTCTTTGAGCTATGATGGATTAAATTGGTGCGAATATGAAATTGTCAATTCTTTAGCGACCAAAGATGTTTGGGTGGATGCTAGTGGTTATCGTTATTTTAAAATTGCTACTTCTGGCGCTCCTTTATCAATTAATTATTTAGAAATATCTAATGTTTATAATGATTGTGTTGAACGTGAATATTTAAATGAAGATGATGAGTTATATCGCGTTAAACCCACAAAGTATAGTGGCGAATTAATAAGCGGTGTGTCGTCGGTAAATGTTCCGATAAAAACAGAATTAGTCGATGGTAAAGTTAAGGTAATCGAAAGTAAGGAATATACTTATTATTCGCAAGAATATTTGCTTCAAAACCTCGAAGATATCGACCGAATTGCTTTGACAAATTATCAAGATGTCATCAATTATTTTTTGGCGTTTTCTATCGCGCCTCCAAATTATAGTTATGAAGAAGAAATGATTGCTTATTTTGGTACTTATTATCGTCGAATATCTGATATCTATAGCCGTACAGATGGTTATGTTAATGCCTTGCCGATTAATCAGAACAATTTATTTTATGTTGAATTAGATGTGGAAATTGGTTTGAATAACTATATAGTAAACAATCGTTTAAATCGCGGAGTGGGTCGCATTATTATTTTTTTCAACGGCTTTGATTCCTCATCTTATCAAGGTGATTATGTCGCGATTTTTACCGATGACCATTACGCGACATTCTTTGAATATTATAATAATGGATTTTTTTCACATCGCTTTAATGCTCAAACTAATCTAACTAAATATTGTTATCAAAATGTTGCTACTTATGAATGTACTAATTCAAATGATGTGAGATTAAATTAAAACATAAAAAATAGTCCTCGCTTATAATTAAGTTATCCAACACTTAAAAGGAGGACTATATGGATATTATAACACATCAAAGGAATTATAT
>CASFQR010000014.1 GCA_949297275.1 uncultured bacterium
GGAAGAAGAAATGGATGCTTTAATGCCTTGGAATTTAGAAAAATAACTCGGACGTTCGCTAGTTCGAGTTTTTGTTACCTGTAAAACATTAACGCTTACAAATTAAAAAAGACACTTCGCAATTGATACGAAATGTCGACTTTTCTTAGATGGCGGAGCAAGGGGGATTCGAACCCTCGCACCGGTTACCCGATCTAACGGTTTAGCAAACCGTCCCCTTCGGCCTCTTGGGTATTGCTCCGTGCGATAGATAGATTATAACATCTTATAATAAATAGCAAGTTTTATTTTACGCTATTATAGGCTTCTTTTATCGCTTTCATTGAGGCGACAAGTTGCGAAATTTCATCCTCGCTAAAAGGCGGATATAAGACTTCTTTTACCCCTTGAGAATTAATGATGCAAGGCAAAGATAAATAGACATCATCGATTTGACCATTAAAGGCCTTGGAAAGATAACTCGAAATAGTTAAAACTGAATTTTCATTATTATAAATCGCTTCAATAATGCGGGTGGCTGCTAGGGCAATACCATAATAAGTTGCCCCTTTCATTTTGATGATTTCATAAGCTGAATCTTTTACTTCTTTTGCAATATTTTCCATGCGTTTTGCACCATTATCTTTGCATTTCCCACATTTTTTGCAAAAATGTTCTAACGGAATGCCAGCAATCGTTGTTGTTGAAAAGGCTGGAACTTCGCTATCGCCATGTTCGCCAATGACATAAGCATGAATTGAACGCGGATCAATTTGAGTTTCTTCGCCAAGAAGATATTTTAAGCGAGCGCTATCAAGGACAGTGCCTGTCCCAATAACGCGCTTAGAAGAAATATTTAATGTTTTATAAGTATATAACGATAAAAGATCAACGGGATTACTAGCAACTAAAATAATTGCCTGATCATTCAAACAAGGCTTTAAATTAGCGATGATACTTTCAAATATTTTGATGTTGCGCCCTAGAAGTTCTAAGCGTGATTCGCCTTCTTTTTGATTGACTCCAGCGGAGATAACAACAATATGCGCGTCGATTAAATCTTGATAATCCCCCGCGTAAACTTTTTTCGCACTGATAAGGGCTAAACCATGCGATAAATCTAAAGCATCACCACTTGCCTTATTTTTATTAACATCGATAATGACAATTTCATTAACAGAACTATTAATACATAAACTAAAGGCTAAAGAAGAACCAACAAAGCCGTCTCCAATAATTGCTACTTTTCTTTTTTCCATCTTTTGACCCCTCTTTTAATATAATTTATTTTTGACAAAAACAAAAATAATATACTCAGTAAAAAAGCTAGCAAACGCTAGCTAGTATCTAAGAAAGGGATGACTAAGATTGGAAGAGGGGATAATTATGCACTGGCTTCCTTAGACAATTACATTATATTAAGGTGTAAGTTAGGCTATTCCCACTTTAATAAGCTTTAGCAAACAAAACAACTTTATCAGCTTTTTTGCCACAGCAAATACATTTATCACCATGCGCGTGTTGATCAAAGGGTAAACAGCGAGCAGTCATTTGAAAATCTTCTTTAATTTTATTTTCGCAATTAACATCACCGCACCACATCGCGCGGGCATAACCACCATGATCGGCCACCTCTTTTAATTCATCATATTGCTGAACTTCTTTAATATGGGAATTTAAGAAGTCGTGAGCTTTTTGATACATTTCTTGATGAATAAGACGCAATAAAGCATGAATATTATTGACCAAATCTTCTTCACTAGAAGTTTCTTTTTTGCCATCATTACGTTTAACTAAAACATAACTATCTTTTTCAATATCGCGCGGACCAACTTCTAGGCGTAAAGGAACACCTTTCATTTCATATTCAGAATATTTCCAGCCTGGCGTATGATCGCTATCATCTAATTTAACTCTAATATTAGCGTCTTTTAATAATTTTAATAATTCATGCGCTTTCTTTAAAACTTCTGGTTTCTTCATCATAATTGGAACAATGACGACTTGTAAAGGAGCAACTAAAGGTGGAAGCACTAAGCCGTTATCATCGCCATGCACCATAATTAAGGCCCCAATAAGACGCGTGGAAACACCCCAACTAGTTTGATATGGGGTTGCAAGTTTATTATCGCGTCCTAAATAAGAAATATTAAAAAATTTAGCAAATTTATCACCAAAATAATGGGTAGTACCAGCTTGCAGGGCCTTGCCATCATGCATTAAAGCTTCAATACCATAAGTTTCTTCTGCTCCGGCAAATTTCTCTTTATTTGTTTTAATCCCTTTAGAAAAGGGAATAGCTAAAACATCGCGACCAAGTTTATCGTAAACTTCTAACATTTCTAAGGCGTTATGACGCGCTTCATCTTCCCGTTCAAACATCGTATGGCCTTCTTGCCAGAGAAATTCACTGCCACGCAAGAAAGGGCGTGTTGTTTTTTCCCATCTAACGACGGAGCACCATTGATTATAAATCTTAGGTAAATCGCGATAAGAAGAGATTATTTTAGCGTAATGCTCACAGAATAATACTTCACTAGTTGGGCGAATGATTAGATGATCTTCAATTTCATCTTTACCACCAATAGTGGCAATAAGCGTTTCAGGAGCAAAACCTTCAACATGTTCTTTTTCTTTATTAAATAAAGATTCGGGAATGACTAAAGGCATATAAACATTTTCCACTCCCAAAGTTTTAAATTTGGCATCTAATTTTTCTTGGATTAATTCCCAAATGCGATAGCCATAAGGTCGATAAATAATAAAGCCTTTAACGGATGAATAATCCATTAATTCAGCTTTTTTACAGACATCAGTGTACCACTTAGCAAAATCGACATCACGAGGGGTAATTGACTCATTTTTGTTTTCCATTTAGATAAGTCCTTTCCTTTATAGCATAGCTTTAATTTTTGAACTATTTTTTTCTGGGATTGGGAGAATCATCTCTTCACTAGGAGCAATAATTTCCCCTGAGATTAAAGATACACCAATCTTTACCATCAATTCAACTGAACTCCAATTCATTAAATCACTAATGATAATTGGGTGATTATACGATAATAATTTCTCGATTAATCCGTGTAATTGGATTCTCGCGCGTGAAGAATTTTTTAAAGCGCTGGTCAATGTTCCACCAATAACAAAGAAATCAAAAAGATCATAAACTTTTTGCGTTAAATTTAAATCTCTTTCATTAATTAAGAGGGCAACTTCATAACCTTTCACGCGAAAGGTTCTAACATCATTAATCATTTCATCTTCATTGTTTTCAAAATTTAATAAGTCATTGCTATCTAATAAGATAACTAGATGGGTTTCTTTAATTTTCGAAATGTGAGACAAAGATTTAATGACATGGGGCTTTTCTGATAATTTTATAGGAAAAAATAAACGCAATGAATCATTCGGTTTTTGATTATTGAAGCGCGAGATAACATTCGTCGCAATCGTCGCGAATAATTCTTTATCGTCTTCTGTACGATAAGCATATTCTTTTAATTCATCAATTGAATCAAAGAAAGTACCATCAGGAGTTGGGAAAGAAAAATATCCCAGTGTCTTTTTCTTATCGACATTATAAATGGGGCGGAAAAGATATTTGATTTTTTTATCGCGAATTAAGCGTTCAACTTCGCTGCGGTATTGGTTTTCGCCTAAATCAATCGAACGCATTCCTTCTTCATACATTAAGCAGAATTCATCTTCTTCTTTAGCCATATTAGCCATTTCAATTGATTTTTTAATTAATTCTTCATGATTATGGGGAAATAATTTATTCTCCACTACCCCAACAGTATATTCGATGTTGTCATTATAAGAATTTAAAATAAGAAAACGATTAATCTCTTCCTTAATAGCGTTAATTAACGACATCGCATGCGAACGAAGATAACTATGTAAATCAAAAAGAATAAATTGATTTTCCGAATAAAAGAACACTAAGCGCGATTGTGAAATATAACTAAGTAAAATGTCTTTAATTTTAATATAGGCTACACGGGTAAAAGAATCATTTTCATAGCGTCCTCTTTTTTGGGTAAAACAAAAAGCAAAAGTTAAACCGCGATTAACAGAATTATTTAAAAGAGCCTTAGAGATTTTTTCTTCGCTTGAAGGCGCTTGACGAACATTTTTGGCAATCACCTTTTGAGCACCTGATTTAAAGAGATAACTTTCTAGATGCAGAATTTGCTTTTTACGATCGATTTTTTGAATTTGCAATAAAGAATAATATTTTTTCTGCGATTTAGAGACCATGACATTAATTTCTAAATATGCGGGTGTGTTCTCGCTATTATCCATTAATTTAGAAATCCATTCGATTAATTTTTCGCGTTCACTCGCGGGAAATTGATTATAAAATTCCGTCACAGTTGAAGTTCTTTTTTTATTTAAAGAAGCGCGATTAAAAAAGACAACATGATCGTTTTTTATATCAATAACAAAGACGCGTAAAGAATTGGAACTTTCTTGGATTTTTTCTTTATATTTTTTCGATTTAGCGATTGAGACACTAAAAATGATAATAAATAGTAAAAAGACAACGATTAAAAAAATAAATAACAAGAGAGTTACTAAATTGAACGCTAAATCGGTATAAGTTCGTGTTATAGACACGAATTAATTATAACAATAGAAATTTGTTTTTCTAGTTTAAGTGGTATGTCAAGATGAAATAATTTTAAAATAATTGAAAAACTAAACTATTTTGCTATGATAATCATTGGTTTAGGAGGAATACCCAAGTGGCTGAAGGGGTCGGTTTCGAAAACCGATAGGAGGTGCAAGCTTCGCGGGGGTTCGACTCCCTCTTCCTCCGCCAGTTTATAACCAACATTTTGATACAATAAAATGGTATTGAAATGAACTATCTTTGCTCAGAATTCGAGCAATTTTTAATTTTAAGTGCTTCGCTATTAGATGAAAATTGGTTAGAACTGAGGGATTTTTAAAAATTAGTTCTACTAGAAAAATGAAAACCTGCTAGATAAATGTTTCTCTACTAGAAAAACGATACCATACTAGTGAAATGATACCCTTTGTTTTTTGATAAAAAATCTCGTAGATAGTGTTTCTTAAAACATTAAAATATTTGCAAATTTGATTATAAGGTACAGAGACTTCAATTCTTGTTTTGCCAAGGATACAGAAGATAGAAAGCAATAGCACATATGTTGAATCAGGTGTTTTTGCATATACTAATAAAAAAGATTTTAGACCAATTAATGATGTTCTTTTGCAGATTTTCAATGTCGTTCCGTTTAAACTTCCTCAGAAAAAAAGACGAAACTGCTGTTTATTTTTCGTTAAAATTCCTCGACTATCTCTTTCTAGCCGATGAAGGAAGAAGCGAAATTAAATATCAAAGCACCAGGTCTTTGTGTTGGACGTGATGCAAACTGAAATAGATTTTTATTCATTCTTTTTGCTCATAGTATTATGCCGATATAGGTAGTATATTGACTTAAAATAGCAATTTCTTTACAATAATATTGTGCCGATATCGGAATAAAGGAGGTGATTTATTTGGAATTAAAAAATATCTTATACTTTGTTGAAAAGTGGGGAATCAACGAAAGAAGAATCAGAGCTTTGTGTTCGGAAGGTAGAATTGAAGGTGCAATAAAAGTTGGCAAAACTTGGTTGATACCAGTAGAGGCAACAAAGCCTATTGATAAAAGATATAAAGTTAAAGAAAATATATTTTATAATTCAATCGATTTTAAACCAGTTGATAAAAAGAAAGATTTGATAGATTCATTTAGACCATTTTCAAATTTGATGAATAAGCAACTCAAAAATAAATTAGTTGTTGAGTGGACTTATAATTCAAATGCAATTGAAGGTAATAATTTAACTCTTTCTGAGACCAAAGCAGTTTTAGAAAATGGAATTACAATTAAAGGCAAGCCATTAAAGGATCACTTGGAAACCATAAATCACAAGGAAGCAATTGACTTTATTGAAGAACTTGTTCGAAAAGATTGTGTTTTAACTGAATATAACATTAAATCAATTCATCACTTAATATTAAAAGAAATTGATTCTGTTAACGCTGGTAAATATCGTCAAGAAAATGTTTTTATTAGTGGTGCAAAACACATACCTCCTAACTATATTAATGTACCTTTTGAAATGCAAAAATTAATAGAAAATTATAAAAAGTGGAGTAATTTACACCCTATCGTAAGAGCATGTTATCTTCATGGTGAGTTTGTAAAAATACACCCTTTTGTAGATGGAAACGGAAGAACTGCAAGACTCTTACTTAATTTTGAGTTAATAAAAAATGGATATCCGCCTATTATAATTAAAAACGAAGATAGAGTTGAATACTATGATGCTTTAGATAAAGCACATACAACTGATGACTATTCTGACTTTATAGAAATTATTAAAAATCTTGTTGAAGAATCAGAAAATGAATACCTATTTTTATTAAATGCTCGTATATAACAAAAATTTTGGAGAATGGGCTGATGTATTTCAAGATAACACTATCTCAGCAACAATATTAGATAGAATCTTACATCATGCGAATGTTGTAAAAATCATAGGTGATAGCTATAGGCTTAAAGAAAGAGGTGATTATATAGTTATTAAAAATAAATAACTGGGGAAAATTCCAGCGTGAATTTTGGGGAAAATTTAAATGTTATTGACAGGAGTTACAACCATCTTTGATGATTAATATATTGTAAATACAAAGGTGAAAGAATTAGCTGCACTCAAAGAAAAAAATTCACTCACAATTAGCAAAATTATGGAGAATCTGTTGCGTAAATAAGGCAAGTTGTTATATATTGTTAAAGACAGTTCGCGACCATCCTGTCAATAAACAAAACTATGGAGATGGCGCTTTAAGCGCTTTTTTCTTATGTTGATGGTTAAACATATGAAAAGAATTAAAGAAGAATTTATCGAATTTAAATTATTACTAAGATCGATACCAAGTCTAGTAACTGTTTTATTTGTCACATCGATTATCGCAATGAATTTATTAGCGAATAAAAGCATCGATTTAAATACCCCTTATTTAGCCCTTGATGGCGGCATCATCGTTTCTTGGATTACTTTTTTAACGATGGATATTATCACCAAACATTTTGGGCCAAAAGCCGCAAGCGAAGTGTCTTTGCTTGCTTTATTAGTGAGTTTATTTTTCTCTTTAATATTCTTTTTAGTTTCTTTAATCCCAGGTACTTGGAGTCAATCTTATCTTGATGGCAGTCAAAATATCATCAATGAAGCAATCGATAATACTTTTCAAGGAACATGGTATGTGATTTTAGGGAGTGGGATTGCCTTTATTATTTCAGCACTTGTCAATAATTTTACAAATTATGGTTTGGGTTTATTGTTCAAAAAGAAGCCAAATAGTCTCCTAGCCTTTATCACTAGAACTTATCTTTCGACGATGTTAGGGCAATTTGTCGATAATTTAGTCTTTGCCTTATTAGTGAGTTATTTCTTCTTTGGTTGGACGATTTTACAATGTGTGACTTGTGCCTTAACTGGCATGGCCGTTGAATTAATCTGCGAAATTATCTTTTCGTTTTTTGGTTATAAAATCACCCAAAAATGGCAAAAGGAAGAAGTTGGTAAAGAATATTTTGCTTATAAATTAGAAAGGAAGACACATTAAATGAAAGTTTTGATTACAGGTTCTACGAAGGGCATTGGACAAGCGATTGCTAATAAATTTCTAATTGAAGGACATATCGTCTATGGTTTTGATTTATTATCACCCTCGATTAATCACCCTAATTATCATCATTATCAAATTGATATTACAAAAGATAATTTAGTCGATTTAGAACCTATTGATATTTTAATTAATAACGCTGGCACCCAGACAAATAGTGAATTAGATATCGTCACCAATTTAATTGCAGCGATTAAAATTACTGAAAAATATGCCTTCCAAGACCAAATCAAAAGCGTCTTATTCATCGCATCTAATAGCGGTTCAACGGGCAGTGAGTTTCCCTATTACGCTGCAAGTAAGGGCGGCTTAATTGCTTATATGAAAAATGTTGCAATGCGTTTAGGGAAATATCAAGCGACCGCAAATGCGCTTTCTCCCGGTGGCGTTTTAACTAGCTTAAATGACCATATCATTAATAACCAAGAATTATATCAAGCTGTCTTAAATGAGACAATATTATATAAATGGGCAACTCCTGAAGAGATTGCTAAGTGGTCTTATTTTATGACAACACAAAATCAATCGATGACTGGTCAAGATTTAATTATTGATAATGGCGAAGTCGCAAAATACAATTTTGTTTGGTAAGAAAATAATCATTTGTTATAAATAGATTATTCGATGATATTTCATTAATAATAAACGATTATATATTAATAAAAATATTTAAAGCGCTTGAGGCAAATAAAGTATAAAATATATGGGTTTTGCAATAAATATCTTTTAAATATCAGTTATTTAACAGGTTTTATAAAGAAGCGACCATAGACTTGTTGCAAAGAAGTGACGGTAACAAAACTATCAGGATCAAGACTTTTAATTAAACTAACAACATGTTTAGTTTCAAAAGAAGAAACTACCATATAAATGACGAGTCTTTCATCATCACTAAAGGCGCCTTTGCCATGAGTAATTGTCGCACCATGGGGAATATTTGCTAATAGATATGTTGGCAACTTATCATTCTTAGTAATAATCTGCAATTGAACCTTTTTATTTCGCACATTAATAAAATCAATTACGAGCATCGAGGTAAATAAATAGACGATGGTAAATAAGACACCGGAAATTGCAATGACCCACGAGGATGTTTCACCATCAGGTGTAACACCAGAAATCCCTTGTAAAAGAGCATAGATAACAACAATAAAGGTATTGACAATAACGCCATATTTACCAGCGGATGTCGATTTTCGTAAGGAAAGATAATAAGAAACAACATCTACCCCACCAGTGGATGTTTCAATTTTAAAAGCAATCGCGCTTGATAGGCCCGTTGTTAAACCAGCAAAAAGGACGCGAGCGAGCATTCCACCATGTTCATTAACAAAGATGGCAATATCAGCAAGCAATTGCACATTTTCGGTATTTAAAAATGAAGAAAAAAGCGAAACAGCCGCGAAATTAAAAACGGTAAAAATGGCAAAGCGAATGCCAATGCCTTTAAAGGCAACGATCGCTAGTGGGATATTAATCAAGGCGTATGCAATACCATAGATTATTGAATGAACCGCCCCACTAGATTCGCCAGTAATAATTTGATAAATCAATGTGACAATTTGTGAGCAACCAGATACTCCACCACTAACGATTGGAATTAGATTATTAACACTAGGCGCCATAAATGTATTAATACCAATCGTAAAGATAAAGGCCGAAATAAGCGTTAATAAAATTGCCCAGCCATATTCGACAGTATATTTTAACCATATATGGTTATATAAGAAGGAATTAACTTTCGAGGAAAATTTTTTCTTCGCCATTTACAAGATACATTTTAACAACCGCTACTTAAAAATAAAGAGTAAATTAATTCTAGATTGCAAAATCTTAAAAAGTTGTTATATTTATTAAGCGGTTAGGTTTTAACCGAAATAGTAAACTATTTCAAAAAAGATATAGCGATACAAAAGTTATTGAAAATATATCTTAATTTATGATATATTTAAAAACGCTTATAAAAGGTAGGAGATATTAGTTATGGCAGTATTAGCAGCAATAGGTGCATTCTTCAAAAGAATTTGGACTTGGATTAAAGATACAGCGTGGGTCCAACCACTACTCATTGTTGGTGTTATTTTCGCGGTGATGTTCTCGATTCCTTCGATTGTTGATGGGATTGAAAGTCTAGCAGATGATTTAAATTCTGACGAAGCATATTATACAAGATTCCAACAATCACTTGTCGACGGTGAAGATTCCGAAGCCGATCGTCTAACTCGTTGGATTATGGAAGAACAAGAAAACCCCACTGGCAATTATGACCAATACGGTGAAAAATTCTTCTTAATGTATGTTTCACAATCCTGCGCGAGCTGTGCGGAAGCGCGTACTGGTTTTGAATATTTAGAAAATAATTTCAATACGATGTTTGTCGCTAACGATGGTTTACCATTTAGAATGTATACGATTTTCACTGATGAAGTTACTGATGAAACTACTTCTAATGAAACAGCTTTTGTTAAATACATGAACCGTAACCCCTACTTCTTTGAAAGTGCGGCCTCCGATGCTTATAATTCCGAATATTATATTAATGGCTTCATTAATGATAGTGATTTACAAGCAATGGAAAGTGCTGATCCCGAAAATTTCTTGACACCAACTATCTTATTAGTCGATTTTACCGAGACGAGTCCAGTGCAAGGTGTCAGCGAAGTTTTCTTTGGAGTTACCGGCGACGATAATTATTCTAAAGCCGAATTCCTAATTGATTGCTGGAATCATGATGGTGATTTCGGTCAAGATTAATTAATATTTTATATTAAAATATTGGCTCTGTTAAATAAAACGGGGTTTATCGGGGTCGTTAGTCAAAACTACCCAAAAACTGTTAAATAAAACGGGGTCATAAAAGCATAGGCTGCTACCTATGCTTTTTATTATAGGAAGATACTAGTAATATTCTTTTTCTAAAGCGTTGAAAATTTTTATATTCATAAGAGATTTTGATCAATGTTTTTATATGATTATTTAGGTTTTCTGCGACTGAATTTGAATATTTAAATATGCGACTTTTTCTATTTAATCCATTCGCGATTTCATAACGATATTCATGAAATGTTTTGGCAACCTTGTGGAGTAATTCTGATGATGTTAATTCTAGTTTTTTGACTATTCTTAGAACAAAATTTAATGCTTCTTCATAACTAAAATAAGAATTATATTCTAGCATCTCTTGCAATATAGAATGTGCATCCCATAAATTGATATCCAACTTTAAACAATTTAATATTAATGTTCGATAGTCATAAGACACATTGGTCTTTTTATGAGTATATATTTTTTCTAAAGGAATTTTTCTATATCGGCATAAAAAATATTTCCAATTCTTTTTCATAAAATTATATTCAGGACCGTTTTTAATAGCTATCGAATTCATAGTTTTAGTTCTTAGTTGATTGACCGCGTTTGTCAATAATCTTACAACATGAAATAAATCGACAATGTGAAGAGCATTTGGTAAATATTGACGACAGATTGTATCATAAGCATCATACATGTCAGAAATTAAAAACTTCACTTCTGATCGCTCTTTTATATTAATTTTAGAAAAATATTCTCTTAAAAACGGCATCTGTCTAGATATAATTACATCGACGATTTCTTTTCTTTCAAAATCCGACAATACACAGCAATATTTGATGCAATCATTCTTAGCAAATTTAAATTCATCAATGCACAATATTTTAGGTAATTTTAATCTAGGAACAAATTTAACATTATCATCAAAAATTTGAATTATTCTTGCTCTAGATAAACCATATTTATTAGCAATTTGTTCAAAAGTCATAACACTATGAAAATCGTTAAGAATAAATTGTTTGGTTTGATGAGTTATGGAATCATAAGGATTTATTCCAGTTATTTCAGGAGTAAAAGTTTTCTTACATTTCTTACATTTTAATCTAACTTTTTTGATTCTTAAAATATCATCGACATGTTCATTTTGTTTTGCCTTAACTTCAATATAATTATAGTCCTTAATTACATAGTTTTCGCTTTGACAGTTAGGACAAAAATGTCCTCCTTTTTTCTGGCTGAATTCATATATAAAACCACCATCATATTTTATAGGTTCTATATATTCGTTTTCGATGTCGTCTGGATTGATACCAAAACGAATACAAAGTGTGTTAAAATTCATAAAAGACCTCCTTTTTATTGACACATTCTAATTATAAATGGAGGTCTTTTTAAATTACTATCTTACATTAAAACTGTTAAATAGAGCGGGGTCGAAGAAAAAAGCGACCCCGTTTTATTTAACAGAACCAAAATATTTTAAAAGCCGACAATTCGGCTTTTTATTTTTGTTTTAATTTTTGAAGTTCAAGGTTAACACTAGATGGTACAAGCTCTGAAACATCCACACCACCAAGGGCCATTTCCATAATTGATGAACTAGAAATAAATTCAAAATTATTATGCGCCATCAAAAAAATCATTTCAATTTCATGGTCAATATAATAATTAGTTGCAGCTAATTTAAATTCATATTCAAAATCGCTGACTGCTCTTAGGCCACGAATTAAATATTTCGCGTGAACCTTTTTAGCGTATTCAATTGTTAAACCACCATAAACATCAACTGCGATATTTTTTAAATTTAATTCATTTAAAGCATCTTGAATCATCTCTTGTCTTTTCAATGGAGAAAAATGAGCTTTTTTAGAATTATTATGAGCGACTAAAACAATCACTTGATCAAATAGATAACTCGCGCGCTTAAGGATATCAATATGTCCATTTGTAATTGGGTCAAACGAGCCAGGATAAATAGCAATCTTTTTTTCTTTTATTTCCATAATATTATTATATTAGCAATTCCGTGGTGATAAATCTTTAATCTTTGATAAGTTTGCTGATATTGATCTAAATCAATGATTTCTTTACATTCAATAACTAGGATACCATTATCATTTAATAGTTCTTTTTGGAAAATCAATTTTAGTGTTTCATCATATAAAATTAAATTATCGTAAGGGGGATCAAGCAAAATAATATCAAATTTTTCTGTTGTCTTGGCTAAAAATTTTAAAACATCGTTTTGAATAACATCCGCTTGAGTGATGCCTAGATTAGCAATATTTTTATTGATGCATTTAATCGCTAAAGAATTATTATCGATAAATGTCGCGTGCTTAGCCCCACGCGAAAGCGCTTCAATTCCTAGTGCCCCTGAACCAGCAAATAAATCTAAGACCTTCTGATTAATGACACTAGGGCCTAAAGCACTAAAAATAGCTTCTTTAACTTTGCCCATAGTGGGAATGGTGTAAGTTAAGGGCGTTTCTAAGAGACGATGACGATAAATTCCGGCGATAACTTTAAACATAATTATTGGTAGAAGGGATAAAATAATTCGGTATTGAAACGCTGATAAAAAGCGAAAATCTTGCGATATAATCTTAAATAATTTTGCCCTTCTTTAGTTGAAGATAACTCGGAAACAATATCGCTTTTTATGCGCATTAAAAGCTCATCATTATTAACTGATTGCATTAAGCTATCAAAATATTCTTTATTTCTTTGATAGATTGGTGAATTAATTAAATCATTTTCAGCTTGGTGATATTCTTTAATTAAATCTAAATCAGCAATGATTTCTTTTAAGGCATAAACTTCATTTAAGAGCGAAATATTCACATATTTACTTTACAATTAAATAAGAAAATATGCTAATATTTTATCGATGAAGAAAAAATATCGGATTGTGAAAGATAACGCTATTTCTTTAAGAGCGAAAGCGAAAGAAGTTAATTTTCCTTTAAGTCAAGGTGATAAAGATTTTGCTTTTGATTTATTAGAATTTTTAATTAAGACTAATGATGAAAAATTTTGTCAAAAAAATAAAGTGCGTGAAGGCGTTGGTTTAGCTGCTCCCCAATTAGGTAAAAACTTACGCATCATTGCAATAAATTATGAACTAGAAGATAAGATTATTCGTTATTTATTAATCAATCCGAAAATTATCGAAAACAGCATCCAAAAATGTTATTTAAAAAATGGTGAAGGCTGTCTATCTGTCGATAAAGAACATCCAGGATATGTTTATCGTTATCATAAAATTATTGTCCAAGCTTATAATCTATTAACTGAACAACCTACAACAATTATCGCTAGCGGCTTTGAAGCAATTGTTTTACAACATGAAATTGATCATTTAGATGGCGTCTTATTTTACGACCATATAGATTTAAGTAATCCTTATAAAAAGATTGATAACGCCGTTGAAATTTAAAATTTTATTCTCTATAATTTATGCAGGTCTAAAGGATTTATAAACTTTTGATTAAAGGAGGTTTTATGAACGCATTATCCCCTATTTCTATTTATGCACTTGGCGGTTTATGCGAAGTGGGTAAAAATACTTATTGTTTTGAAAGTGATACTGGCTTAATTATTATCGATGCTGGGGTATTATTCCCCGAGGCCGGTTTACCTGGTGTTAATTATGTAATTCCAGATTACACCAAGTTGCGCAATTCCCGTCAAAAAGTTCGTGCTCTTTTTATCACACATGGTCATGAAGACCATATCGGTGGTATTCCTTTTTTGATTCAAAATTTATATATCCCAATTATTTATGCCTCCAAATTAGCCGCGGCAATGATCCGTGCGAAATTGGATGATATGCATATTAAAGAGAATACGCGCATTGTCGAAATAGATTCAAATAGTGTGATTAATGTCGATCAATTTAAAGTGACTTTCTTCCGCGTCACCCATTCAATTCCTGATGCTTTCGGGATTTGTGTTGATACTCCGCAAGGGAGAATCGTTCATACCGGCGATTTTAAAATTGATTTAACACCAGTTGGTCAAGAAATGGAAATTAATAAGATTTCTCGCTTAGGGGATGAGGGCGTAGATTTATTATTAAGCGATTCCACTAATGCGGAAATTGAAGGCTATACTCCGAGTGAAAAATCAGTAGTTAGAGCCATTAGAGAATTATTTGATGAGACGCAAGGTCGCTTTATTTTATCAACCTTTTCTTCAAATTTATCACGCATTCAACAAGTTGCCGAGGTAGCGGTTGAAAATAATCGCAAGATTGCAATCGTTGGTCGCAGCATGGAATCAGCTGTTGAAATTGCTCGCGATTATGGTTATTTAAAAATCCCTGATTCCGCGATTATTGATGTTAGTGAAATCAATAAATATAAACCAGTCGAATTATGCATTTTATGCACAGGTAGTCAAGGTGAACCAATGGCCGCTTTATCAAAGATGGCAAATGGTGAACATAAATCAGTTTCAATTATTCCAGGTGATACGGTAGTTTTATCTTCAAGCGCGATTCCAGGTAATGGCGTCATGATTGAAAAATTAGTTAATTTATTAGTGCGTCGCGGGGCGGATGTTGTCACTAATTCAATCTTTTTCTCGGTGCACGCTTCTGGTCACCCATCTAAACAAGAATTACGACTAATGTTAAAACTAACGCGGCCAAAATATTTTATGCCCATCCATGGAGAATATCGCATGTTAAAAGAACATGGTCGCATCGCTGAATCATTAGGGATGGATAAAGAAAATATCTTCATTATGGATAATGGTGATTCAATCATCTTATATAATCATAAAATTAGACTTGGCCCCCACTATCAGGCGGATGCAATTTATATTGATGGAAATGACATTAATGGGATCGGCGCTCCGGTGATTAAAGATCGCGCAATTTTAAAAGATGATGGCTTGATTGCTGTCTTTGTCGGAATCGATTCAAAAACAAATAAAATTATTGTTCCTTTAGAAATTAAAACTAAGGGTTATATTTATCAAAATACTAAAGATTTAGAACAAATTAAATATATTGCTAATAAAGCTTTATTAGAATCGCTCAATAAACCAAATGTGACTTTTTCTGATATTAAAAAGACAATTAAATTAAATGTTTCTTATTTCGTTACAAAGAAAACTGAACGTAATCCCATGGTAATACCTGTAATCATGGATCAAAACTATGTTGATATTAGCAAGTAATTCGCCGCGTCGAAAAGATTTATTAACAAAAATTGTTCAAGAACCTTTTGTAATAATTCCTTCGCATATTGATGAATCTTTATTAAAAACAAGTCCAAATAATTTAGCGAAAGAATTAAGTAAATTAAAAGCCTATGATGTTTTTGAAAAACATCCGAGTGACAAAGTCTTAAGCTGTGATACCATCGTTATTTTTCAAAATGAGATTTTTGGTAAACCCCATTCTAAAGCCGAAGCAAAAAGGATGTTAAAAGCTTTATCAAATAATCATCATATCGTCATCAGTGCTTATACTTTTATTTCCAAAGAGGTTGAAATTACTCGCAGTGTTAAAACTGTTGTTTATTTTAACGAATTAAGTGACGAATTAATTGATAAATACCTAGCAAGTGGCTCACCGATGGATAAAGCTGGGGCTTATGGTATCCAAGATCAAGAATTTCCGTTAGTCAAAAAGATAGAAGGTAGCCTAAATAATGTAATCGGCTTACCAACTGAAGATATTATTCAACATTTGGGACATTATATTGCTTTAAAATAGCTGCGATATTTTGATTATCTAAACCGAGTAAAGCAACTTTCTGGGACATTTTAATAAAAGAAGTTACTCCGACATTTTTTATTGTTTCACAATTAAATAAATCAACATCTTTGAGATAAAGATATAAGCGATTACCTTTAATTTGATAAGAAGTAATGTTTTCTAAACCACCTAAAGAGGCAAAAAATAATTCATCGTTAAAAGAAGCAGATGTTTCCTTAGTTTCTTTAGGACTATTTTTCTTATTTGTGACAAAATTTACAATTAATAATATTGTCACGACAATTAAAATAATTAAGGCAATGCCTAAGGCAAGATAGAAGGCATATTGTCTTAAGAAACTATTGATGGAATTTTCTGGAGAAGCACTAAACAAATTCATATTAGTATGATAACATATTAGCGAGGTAAAGAAAATGTCTACAAATGTCGAAATTGAAAGTAAGGCTCTCGTGAGCAACGAAGAATATTCTCGCTTATATAACCACTATTTACCATTAGCGAGCAAAGCTCCTTATACTCAAACTAATTATTATATTGATACGAAAGATTTCGCCTTAAGAAAAGATGATTCTGGTTTAAGAATTCGCGAAAGTAAGGGTTATACTTTAACATTAAAAGTTCCGTTATCTTATGGTTTATTAGAAAAGAATCAAGATATCGATGAACAACAATTTTTAGCAATGCGTAATCAAAATAAATTACCTGATGGTGATATTAAAGACTTCTTAATTATGCTAGGTTATCGTATTGAAGATTTCATTATCTTTGCTGAATTAACGACAAAAAGATTAGATTATCGCTATAAAAGTTCCCTACTTTCAATCGATATGAATACTTATAATGGCAAAGTCGATTATGAAATTGAAATGGAAGATTCTTCACCGCGCATTGCTCGCGAACATCTCATTGAAGTTTTAGCAGAACAAAATATTCCGTTTAAAGAAAATAAAAAATCAAAGATTCTACGAGCGAGCGAAAAATAAAAATTAATTCTCTTTCTTATTTTCTGTTTTTGATAAATCGTCCGGTGCGACGATTTTATCTTTTATATGTTCACAATTCGCGTAATTTTCACAGTGTTCAGGTGAACAATAAAGGTCCGCTAAGCGTCTAGCGCGCGGAATGAAGGTACGGATTTCTTCCGAATTATATCCAACTTGAATGCGGCGATCATCGACCATAATTGGTCGCTTTAAAATGGAAGGATTTTTTTGAATGAATTTAATCATCTCATTTAAAGTCATATCTTCAACATTGACATGTTGCTCTTTAATGATTTTAGAGCGTGTCGAAATAATATCTTCGGTGCCATTTTCAGATTTAGTGAGCATATCTTTTAATTCGTTTTCATCTAAAATAGCGTTAAAGATATTTCTTTCTTTATAAGGAATTTTTTGTTCATCAAACCATTTTTTAACCTTTCGGCAGCTTGAACAACTTGGAGAAACATATATTTTAATCATCGTAAGTAGCCCCTAAACATTGACATTATAGCACAAAATCACTAACATAATAACGCTATGAAACGTTATTTAAGTGCGATTAAACCTACAGGAAGATTAACTCTTGGAAATTATATTGGAGCGATTAAACAATTTGTCTCTTTAATGAATGATGGCGAAATGATTTTATTTGTCGCTGATTTACATTCATTAACATTACCAATTGATCCCGTTGAATTAAGAAATAACAGCCGCAATATCGTAGCTTATTATTTGGCAGCTGGTTTAGATCCAAATAAAATTCGTGTCTTTTTACAAAGTGAAGTGCATGAACATTCTGAATTAGCAATCATTTTGCAAAATTATTTATATATGGGCGAATTAGCCCGCATGACGCAATTTAAAGATAAAACCCAAAAGATGAATAATGAAGCGATTGGCTTAGGTATATTTACTTACCCAGTTTTAATGGCAGCCGATATCGTACTTTATGATACTGACTATGTGCCAGTTGGCGAAGACCAAGTACAACATGTTGAAATTACCCGTGATTTAGTCCACCGCTTCAATAAGCGTTATGGCGAAATCTTAAAGATGCCACGCGCTTTAATTAGACAAAACGGCGCGCGAATTATGTCGCTATCTGACCCCACGAAAAAAATGTCTAAATCCGATCCTAAAGGCGATATCTTTCTCGATGATGATTTAAAAATAATCAATAAAAAAATTATGTCAGCCGTTACCGATTTAGATACCCATGTTCATTATGATGAGGCTAATAAACCAGGCATCTCTAATTTAATGACGATTTATAGTGCTTTGACCAATAAATCAATAACGGACATCGAAGAACAATTTAGTGGCAAAATGTATGGGGAATTTAAAAAAGAGGTTGCCCGCGTCGTCACCGAAGAAATCGCTAAACTCCAAGCAAGATATCAAGAAATCATTCAAACTGGTTTAGTTGATAAAGTGTTAAAAGAAGGAAAAGAATACGCGAGTGAAATAGCCGCTAAAACGCTCAAAAGAGTACAAGAGGCGATTGGATTATATCGATATGAATAAATATCTTATCTCGATAGATTTAGACGGCACCTTACTTAACGATCAAAAAAAGATAAGTAAAAAGAATTTAGAATATTTACAACAATTAGATCGGCGTGGTCATTTAGTAGTTATTGCAACCGGTAGACCTTTAAGCTGGGTTAAAGAATATTATCAAGAATTAAATTTAAATTCTCCAATCGTCTGTTTTAATGGTTCCTTAATTAAAGAGAGAGATGAAAGTTCTTATCCGAGTGTTTATCGCTATTTCCCTAAAGAATTAATTTATCAAATTTGGGATAAAATTTACCCTTATGCTGAAAACATTTTAATGCAAAACGAAAAGAAACTTTATCAACTTAAAGATGATCCTTTTTTATCATTTTATCCTTGGGTAAAGAAATTTTTAGAAGATTACGAAATCATTACTGGCGATATTTATCAAACCTTAAATAGTGATCCTTTGACGATTTTAATTCGTTTAAAAGCTAATTATGATCAAAAATTAATTTTAAGATTAATCAATGAATTAAATTTAAATATCGGCGTACGATTTTGGGAAGAAGCTCCCTATATGGAAATTTATTATAATGATATTTCAAAATATAGTGCTTTAATGGAAGTTGCAAAGCGTTATGAGATTAAAAAAGAAAATATTGTCGCCCTTGGCGATTCTTCTAACGATATTGAAATGATGAAATACGCCTCAATTTCAATTGCTATGCTAAACGGCAATAAAGAAATTCAAAAATTAGCAACCAAAATATCTAAATACGATAATAATCACGATGGTGTTTATTATGCTTTAAAGGAAATTTTTAATTAAATCTTGAAGATTTGCAGTCTTTTTCTTCCAATTCCGCGATAATTTTTGCTTTATTCAATGGCAATTTAGCAATGAAATCTTGTCCACTTAAATAAGATAAAAAGCCTTTAATTTCACCAAAGGAAATTTTATAAGCATGCAAAAATTGATAATCTAATTTATATTGATTCTGCAATTTTTTATTTAAAGCAAAATCGCCATATTTTTCATCCCCTAAGATTGGATTATTAATATGCGACAAGGTGACACGAATTTGATGAGTGCGGCCAGTTAATAAAGTTGCTTCAATCAAAGAATAATCTTGAAAGATTTTAATCGTTTTAAAGAAGGTAGAGGCCTCTTTAGCGTACTCCTTATTATCGACATACATTTTATTTTCATTAGTGTTTTTCACTAAATTAATAGTTACGATACCTTCTTGAGATAATTTACCTTTAATTAAAGCAAGATAAGTTTTTTTTAAAAGGGTTTTATCGTTTATTAAGGCGAGCACCTCTTCTAAGGCGCGGTAATTTTTCGCAAACATTGTTAGCCCACTAGTGTTGCGATCTAGACGATGAATCAAAGCAGGTTTAAAAATAGAAACATTAGGTTGATATTCGCCTTTAAAATATAAATAATTTAACACTTGATTGATGAGAGTATTACTCTTTTCGTTTTGGTCGCCATGAACTAAAACTCCGGCAGGCTTATTAATAAATAAGAGATTTTCATCTTCATAAATAATTTCATAAGGAAGATTGATTTTCTTCAAGGTTTGTGAATTTTGCTTAAATTCAGCTAATTTATCATCATTAATAAAGATATTAATTACATCATTTTCACTTAAAAGATAATTTTCTTTCACCCAATGGCCATTAACTTTAATATCTTTTTTGCGGAAAGTTTTATATAAAAAATTCTTTGGCATTGCTGGGTATAATTTGAAAAGATATTTATCGATTCGCTGTTTAGCGTCTAAATGATTAACCACAACTACTTTCATCAAAAATGATTTTAATCTTCAGAGCATAAAAAGGCAAAATTATTCTTTATTTAATCGTTTGATTAAGATATAATTTAACGCGATGCGGAGGTCTACCCAAGTGGTTGAAGGGGCGGGCTTGGAAAGCTCGTAGGCTTGTAAAAGGGCGCTAGAGTTCGAATCTCTAGACCTCCGCCAGATTTGTACGAATGTCTGATACAAACTTAGAACTTCTAAGGGTGTGCAGATTTTTTTATTTTATCCGATAGATACGCACTTTTTAAAATAACATCGCGGAGTAACTTATCATAAGGTGAAGAAATTTATCATTTTTAAGAGCCAAGTTTAAACGGCGCAAAGCTTTTGAAGAAGTCTAATGCATACCCCTCGCAAATTCATTATATTTTAGTCATATTCACTAATGAGTTGAACAAAAGCAAAATTTAATATTTTATGTAAAATCCATGAATTTTTACAAAATTAAATCTCTTTTATATTTAATATTTAAATAAAAAATAAGTAAAAATTCTTATCTTTAACTAATCTTTTCAAAGGATAATTTTATATTTCTTGTTACTTATAAAAAATCCTATATAATCTATCGGATGGAATTTAAAGGAGATTATTATTTATGAAAAATAAAATACACGCATTAATTAAAAGCATATTAATAATAGGTATACCTTCAGCTTTATTAATTTCTTGTACCACTAACGATGTTTCTTTAAGTGCAAACACTATTTATTTTTATGATGACACTATTTTGATTGATCAATTAAATACTGCTGGTCATGAGATAATTACTTTACCTGATGCACCTTTGAAAGATAATTACGAGTTTAATGGTTGGTATTTTGATAAAAATGTTTGGAGTGTTAAACTAACTGAAGATTATTATCAAAATATAAGTTTAACTAGTGATGTAAGTGTTTATGCTTATTATGTAGAAATTGTTGATCCTGTTCCTAATGAATATACAATATCATTTTATGTTGATGATGAAATTTATACTACTATTGAAACATCTGGTAATGAAACAATTACTTTACCAGAAGCACCTTTAAAAGATAATTATGAGTTTAAAGGTTGGTATTTTGATAAAAATATTTGGAATAATAAACTTAGTGAAGATTATTATCAAAATATAAGTTTAACTAATGATGTAAGTGTTTATGCTTATTATGAAATTATTAATGATGTTCCAAAAGAATTTAAAGTTAGTTTTGTCACTAACGGAGGAACTAAGGTAAACGATTTATTAACATCAAGAATTGAAACTGAACCATATACAGAAAAAGAAGGATATACATTTCTTGGTTGGTATTTAGAAAAAACATTTATCAACAAAATTACATTTCCTTATGACGTTACAAAAGATATTACTTTATATGCAAAATGGGAAGAAAATGTAACGTCTAGTCTTAATTTTATCGTTGATGAAAATGGTGTATTAACTAATGTTGAAGGTATTAGTGAAAATAATAGTGACATAGAAATTCCTTCGCATGTTAACAATATAGAGATTAAAGAAATTGGTGACGAAATATTTTTAAACAATATTTATTTAACAAGACTTGTTGTACCAGAAACTGTAAAAATAATAGGATATAAAATGTGTTATGGATGTATAAATTTAACTGAGGTTGTTTTATCTAATAATATCACTGTCATTCCTGATTACGCTTTTGAAAATTGCACTTCATTAGAAAAAATTAATTTTCCTTCTTCCTTATTGCAAATTCGTTATGATGCTTTTAAAGGAACATGCTTAAAAGAATTTAACGCTCCTAATTCTCTTAAGGAGATTTGGGATTATGCTTTTAAAGATGCAAAACAATTGACAACTGTTAATTTAAATAATGTCACTAAATTAGGTACGATGTCATTTGAAAATTGTGAAAAACTTGAAACAATTAATTTACCTAATACTTTAAAAGAAGTTGGGCAAAATGTTTTCAATGGATGTAAAAAACTTGTAAATATCAATATGCCTGATAAAGCTATTTCAATAAAACATGATATGTTTACTGGAACAGGATTTTATGAGGATATAAATAATTGGGATAACGGCGTTTTATATGTTGATAATTATTTGGTGTCAATAAATAGTGATTTTATTAAAACTACTCAATACACTGTTAAAGAAGGAACTATTTCAATAGCTAGTAATGCTTTTTTAAATAATGCTCGTAACCTTAAGACTATAAATTTACCAGAAGGTTTAATAATTATTGGAGAAGAAGCTTTTTATAATTTATATTCATTGAGTCAAATTAATATTCCATCAACAATTAAATCCATTGGTTATAATGCGTTTGCACAAACAGATATTTATGATAATCAATCATATTGGGTAGATAATGGATTTTATATTGATAATTGGCTTATTAATGTTAAAAAGGTTTCTTTAAGCGAATTTAACGTTAAAGAAGGCACTATAGGTATTAGTGATGGCAAAGATACTGGTTTATTTCCAACTAAAGCTCAAACAATTACTAAATTAACTTTACCTTCATCATTAAAATTTATTGGTGAAAGAAGTTTTAAAAGATTAAGAATTAGTGAATTAATTATTCCAAGTGGACTTGAGTCAATAGGCAAACAAGCTTTTATGTCATGCGCTAGGTTAAGTAGTGTTAATTTAGGCGATTGTACAAATCTAGCTTATATTGGCGATCAAGCATTTAGTGAGGCCATGATTAGTGATATTACAATTCCTGAAAGTGTAGTCAATATGGGTGAACTTATCTTTAACAATAATAGCGTTGATTTAACTGTCCATTGCATGGTTAATGAAAAGCCAAGTGGATGGAATGCTAATTGGAATTTTACCTATAAAGAAAACGTTAAAATTATTGTTGAATGGAATAATTAAGACCAATTTATATATGTTAATCTTTTAAATATTTTTAATTAAAAAAAATTATTGTTGAATGGAATAATTAAGACCAATTTATATATGTTAATCTTTTAAATATTTTTAATTAAAAAATCATTTAGCAATTCAAAAAGTCTTTAAAAAATATGGATATCAAGATCCTGAAGATAGAACATCTGTCATAAGAGTAAAAATGGTAGATAAAAAAGGCAGCAAAATTATCCACTCTATTGATTTTGCAATATTTCAAGATATACGAAATGCTGATGGCGAATTCATCGAAAAGTATGCTAGGAAATATGACAATGGTTCTTATGGTTGGACTACTCGAGGCGGTAAAAATGATGAAGCCTTAGAAAAACTAGAATGGTTAAATAAGAACATCGGAGATAACGGGAATCAAAAATATCCATATTGGTATAGTGAAGATTTTTCATTATTAGATGATTTAAAGCAAGAATACTTGAAACTTAATAATAACAATGATGAAGAAAAGTGTTCATTTCAACTATTCAATGAAGCAATAGATAACATTTATAATCAATGGCAACAATGGATTAATAAATAGCCTCACAAAGCCCTTACGTTTGCCTTCTGTTGCGTCAATTTCTTTAAGTTGAGTTTATACTCAACAATTAAACAGTTTCAAATGTAAGCAAAGAAGTGGGATCAAGCGTTTATTAAGGGGTTTCGTTTATCTAGTAAGGGTATCATTTCTCTAGTAGGGGCCGCGTTTTGTATCAAAGCGATAGCACAAAGACATCTTATAACTAACATTTTGATACAAAGTAAGAGAATCGAAGTGAATGATATTTGCTCGAGAAATCGGGCATTTTTCTTATTATTAGTCTTTTACTTTTGATTCGAGCTGACAGGTTTAAAAAATGGTTCTACTAACAAAATGAAAGCCTACTAGATAAACGTTTCTCTACTTGAAAAAGATACCCCACTAGAGAAATGATACCTTTTAGTGCAAAAATAATAGTTGATTATTTTTTGAAATTAATTTTATTAGCCACATTTATGTCAATTCCAAGTGAAAATGTCCCAACATTTTTATAAACATTAATGTAAATAATAACGACTATTTTTAAATGCTTCTATGAAGGAGTCGTAATTTGGATATCTCCATGGATGATCCATAGGTGGTATCCAGTTTTTCTTTTTAGTTTTACATTTGATTTCCTCGTCAAATGTTATTAATGTCTCTTTATTTTTATTAATTTTCTTTAAAACATATGCTTTATCAAAGATGTTTCCGTATAGTTCACCATTAAATCTTTCTATAACAATACATTTAGCTAATTACTAGGATAAATTCTTTGATCGTTTTCATCGTAAAAAGCATAATATTCATTTTTAAAAGAAATAGAACATCCTTTATCAACAAGTCTTCTAGACACCTTTGATAAATAATAATCGATACTTAATTCTTCGATATCTGCAAATACTGAATCATACTCTTTACTAGAAAAAATATATAAATCTTTAAGTCTTTTATCGAATTTCAGTGACTAAATTTGTTTTTAAACCCTTTAAAAAACAAGTTTTAAAAATATTGAACTCGTTTATAAACTTTTCAAGGCGAAAGAAATCATCAAATACTACAATATTTATCAGACTTTTGATATCGTTGATGCCGCCGAAAGAATAATCTTGAAGATAAATTAGTCGTCTAAGAACAAGACAAAAAAATATTCTATAGACGAGATTAAAAAAGCCGTTAATTTCATCGAAAAATATTTTCAAAGTAAAATCCTTCTTTAATCAATCATCATATTAATTAGTAGCTAAATAAAAAGTTTTTTGCTTAGGACCACTAACATTTTTATATTATTGCACTAAAAATCTCTAAATTATTGTCTCATTTAAATATCCATAAATATTATTAAGCGCACTTTACTAAAGAGAAAATTTTATTTTCTTAAATTATAAAGAAAATGATATATCGCGAGGATATATCATTAAGAAAATCTAATATTTAAAAATTATTTATTTAATGACGATGATTTCTAAAATCGATGGTTTCACTCATCGCTGGACGAGCAATTTCTTTAACGGATATGCCATACACCTTTTTAAAAGCTTCAGTCAAAGTGTTCGTGCTCGAAATGCCACAAAGTAAGGATATTTTATGCGTTTTATAATTCGTGTTTTCAAATAAACTGCGCGCTTTATTTAAGCGTAAGCGGAGCATGAATTGTTTAGGGGTATCATTGATTTCATCTTTAAATAGCCGAATGAGATGTTCAATGGAAATATCAAACATTTGAGCAATTTCTTTAATCTTAATTTGCTTATCGTAATTTTCATATAAATAATTGATAACATCGCGCACTACAGGAGTAACATTAATTGGGAAATCTGCGCGCGCATCGACAGTGCTATGAATTGAAGAGTACGCTAATTCGCGCAACAAAGCTTCAAGAATTGAGCCAACCATCTTCGTGTCCTTGCGTTCACTAGCAACAAACGCATCTTGTAATAAATCACCAGCTAAAGGCGATAAAACGAATTTAGATTTAAAGAAGAATTCTTCATCTTGACTAAATTCTTTTAAGAAATCTCGCATATATAATGAATCAACTTTTAAGGCAAAAAATTCAATATCTTTGTCGCAATTTAAGAAACCGTGTTTACGATAAGGTTGCACCATATAAACAAAACCGGCTTCCCCAAAAGTCATTTTATCTTCTAAAAACAAAGTGGGAATTGAAGAAATTGGGATAAAAAAATCAAAGTGCTCGTCATTAAAAGAGATGTTTTTAATGCTTTCATTCTTGTGGCCTTTATAAAGGCGATGGTATAAAACTATTTTATCCCCATCAATAGTCTTATTTTCATAACTTTTTTTGTTTAAATAATATTTTTTCTTAATCATACATAAATATTGTAGTAAAAAGTTGATATAAAATAAATCAATTTTTTTATTTTTATTCTAATTCAAAAGCCCCGGTATAAAGTTGATAATACACCCCTTTTTGGGCAATTAAAGTTTCGTGGTTACCGCGTTCAATAATTCGACCATGCTCTAAGACCATAATTGCATCACTATTTTGAACGGTTGATAAACGGTGAGCGATGACAAAAACGGTACGACCTTTCATTAATTCATCGGTACCTTTTTGTACTAATTGTTCAGTGCGAGTATCAATAGAAGATGTCGCTTCATCTAAAATCATTACAGGCGCATCAGCACAAGCTGCGCGAGCAATAGAAATCAATTGGCGTTGTCCTTGCGATAAATTTGCACCATCAGCACGAATAATTGTATTAAATCCTTGTGGGAGACGGGTAATAAAATCGTAGGCATTAGCAATCTTAGCGGCCTCATAAACTTCTTTATCAGTCGCGTTTAAGCGGCCATAACGAATATTATCCATCACTGACATAGTAAATAAATTCGTATCTTGTAAAACGATGCCTAACGATCTTCTTAAATCGGCTTTTTTGATTTTATTAATATTGATACCATCATAACGAATTTTACCGTCTTGAATATCATAGAAACGATTTAATAAATTAGTAATAGTTGTTTTACCAGCACCAGTAGCCCCAACAAAGGCAATCTTTTGTCCGGGGTGAGCGTAAATTGAAACATTATGTAAAACGATTTTTTCAGGCACATAACCAAAGTCGACATCGTCAAATAAAATATCACCTTTTAATTCGGTTAAGGTTGTTGTGCCATCATGATGAGGATGTTTCCAGGCCCAAACATGGTATGAACGATTATTAGTTTCAACTAATTTGCCATTTTCCCATTTAGCGTTTACTAAAGTTACATAACCATTATCGACTTCTGGTTCTTCATCGATTAAAGCAAAGACGCGCTGGGCACCTGCGATCGCCATTGAAGCCATGGAGATTTGTTGGGAAACTTGCGAGATGTTTTGATTTAAACCGCGTGTAAGCATTAAGAAAGTAACGATAATGGATGCATCAATTGTCGGCCAAACATTGGTAGATAAACCGCTCAAGCAAATCCAACCAAAATTTGGAACATCGAAATGCATTAAAATGACTGCCACTGTCGCTACTAAAACATAGGTAACATTTCCGATATTACCTAACACCGGCATTAAGATATTACCTAAATAATTAGCTTTAGTGGAATTAGAACATAATTCTCCATTGACATCATTAAATTGCAATTTAATTTTTTCTTCATGGGTGAAGACTTTAATGACTTTTAATCCCGCCATCATTTCTTCGATAAAGCCTTCAAGTTTACCAACAGAAACTTGTTGTTCATAGAAATATTTTGTGCTCTTACCACCAATTTTCTTAGTGACTGTTAAAATGATAATTACGCCTAATAAGACAACTAATAAGAGCCAAACAGAATAAACAGTCATCGCAATTAACATTAATGTCACCGCGCAGGCGGTTGAAAATAATTGCGGCAAAGATTGCGAGATAAATTGTCGAATCGAATCGATATCGTTTGTATAGTGAGACATGATATCGCCATGCGAATGAGTATCAAAATATTTAATTGGTAAAGATTCCATTTTATTAAACATTTGAACGCGAATATCATTCATAATGACATGGGTTAGGCGGGCTAAAACTTGCGAATAGGTCGCAAAAGCAGCAAAACTTAAAAGATAAACAAATCCCATACCCGAGATAACAAAAACTAAATTCAAAACATAAGGGTCGATAGCTTTAGCGGCAACAGCCGGCGCAATAAATTGACTAATAATTAATTGCATAAAGACTGAACTAGCTAGGTTGCCAATACAAGTAAATAAAATGCAAATCATAATCAAAATTAAGCGACCACGATATTGCTTCCAAAGAATATTTAATAAACGTTTCAAAACGCCAGCCTGCAATAGACCTTTAATATCTAAAGATCCCATCCTTCGACTAACGCGCGGACTTGAATTAGGCATTTGGCTTACCCCCTATATTATTTTGAATCGTGTGAATTTCTTGATAAATCGCATTCGTAGCTAATAATTCATCATTCGTGCCTAAACCATTGATTCTGCCATTATCCATAACAATAATCATGTCGGCATCTTCAACCGAAGAAACTCGCTGCGAAATGATGATTTTAGTTACATTTGGTAAATCATCTTTTAAAGATTTACGAATTTGGGCATCTGTACGCGTATCAACCGCACTTGTCGAATCATCAAAGATGATAATCCTAGGGTTTTTTAATAGGGCGCGCGCGATACATAAGCGTTGTTTTTGCCCACCACTAACATTCGTTCCACCTTGTTCGATATAAGTATCATATTTATCGGGGAAAGTTTGAATGAATTCATCCGCGTGAGCAATTTTGCAAGCATTAATCATTTCTTCATCGGTTGCATCTTCTTTTCCCCAGCGTAAATTATCTTTAATCGTTCCAGAGAATAGAACATTTTTTTGTAAAACGACCGCAACATTATCGCGTAAGGTCTTCAAGTCATAATCTCGCACATTAACGCCGCCGACTCTAACTTCACCTTCGGTTGTATCATATAAACGCGAAATTAAATTCACTAGTGTTGATTTGGATGAACCAGTTGAGCCAATAATACCAACTGTCATACCAGATTTAATATGTAAATTGACATCAGCAAGCGCGAATTTTTCAGCTGAAAGCGAATATTTAAAGCTAACATCATCAAAATCAATCGCCCCATCATTAAGTTCATAAATAGGCTTAACAGGATTAACAATGGTCGATTTTTCAACTAAAACTTCATAGATACGATTCGCACTGGTAATTGACATTACAAGCATCACCATCACCATTGATAACATCATTAAAGAGGAGAGGATTTGAATACCATAAGTAATTAAGGATGACATGTCACCAACTGCTAAAACTCCGAAACGATAATCCTCAACAGCAGTATAATAAACTGCTAAAGCCCCAAGTGTACCAATTAAAATATTTGAAATATGAATTGTCATATTCATTGCTGGAGTAGCCCAAGCAACTAATTTTTCTGCTTTAATAAAGCCGGTCATTAAATTGCCACTAGCTTTAGCAAATTTATCTTTTTCATAATCTTCACGGACATAAGATTTAACTACGCGGATACCTTTAACATTTTCTTGAACCGATGCATTTAAATCATCATATTTAGTAAATAACTTATTAAAAACTTTATAAGCTTTTAAAGAAATAAAAATTAAAACAAAACCTAAAACTGGTAATAAGGCGACAAAGATCCAACTTAAGGTCGCGTTGACACTAAAGGCCATTACTACTGAGAAAATCATCATTAAAGGTACTCTAATGACAATGCGAATTAGCATTTGGAAAGACATTTGAACATTATTGACATCAGTAGTCATTCTTGTAACTAAAGATGAGGTTGAGAATTTATCAATGTTAGCAAAGCTAAATTCTTGAATTTTATAGAAAATATCTTGTCTAAGATTAGCGGCAAAACCTGTCGAAGCAATGGCGGCAAATTTACCACCTAAGAAACCAAATGTTAAAGATAATAAAGCTAATACTAATAAGACACTGCCTAAAACAATTAAGACCACAAAGTCTCTTTCTTCTCCAACACCATTAGGGTTGCCACCCATTACTTGCACAATTTTAGCTAAAATGCCAGTAGGTGGAACATCTTGAATAAAATTAATTAATTGACCAATAACAAAAGGTATTAAACATTCACAAAGAGTTTCAAAAGCCATAAAGAAAGGATTTAAAATCGCATAAACTTTATATTGACGAACAGAACGGGCTAAGGTGCGAATAACCCCTTTATGTTTCTTTGGTAAATTACTACTTCTTTTCTGCATAATCTAACCTCCTATGAATTAAAGTTTTCTAAATTAAACATGGCTTTTTTTAAATAAACAAGAAAACGCTTGCGGTCCTCTTCAGAAAAATTCTTCAATAACTCTTCTTGTAATTTATTTGCTTCAAGTTGAATATTATGATAAGTTTCTTCTCCTAAAGGTGTTAATGAAACATAGCGATAGCGATGATCACTTTCGCTAAGAAGGCGATTGATATAACCCTTTTGCTCTAAGAGTGATAATGTCTTTGATAAAGTGCCTTTAGTAATAGCGAAACGAATTTCAATATCTTTCTGTGAAATATCAAATTCTCGATGATCATATAAATAGGCTAATAAAAAGGCGGAAGAACCGATTTGTTCATCTAAAGAGCGAATCGCATTAAGATTGCAAAAAGTCCTAGTTAATAGAGCATTAAGGCGTTTGATATTGAAAGTAATTGAGTCGAATTTGTTATTTTCCATAATAATAGTTTGAAATAGAACAATTCGTATTGTAATTATTTTTTTATATATGTCAATAGGGCTTTTTAAATAATTTTTATAAATAAAAAAGCTCCCGCAGGAGCTTAGCAAACATATAAAAATATTATTGTTCTTTCGCAGTTAAAGTTGGGGTTACTTCCTCTTCGCTTTTAACAATTTCGGCTTCAAGAACTTTTTCTTCGCCATCTTCAATTAAAGAGGAGGCTAAGCGTTGTTGACGACGCATTTCTTTTTCTAAAACTCGATCTGTTTTTTTGGCATTAATTGCGAGTGTAATCACTAAAATAACAATGCCTGCTGCAAAGAAAATTAAACCATATCCTAGAAAATTAATTGGGGCATTCATCGTAGCCATTAAATTATTCTCTGCAATTTTTAAGGGATTAGTGTTCGCGTTTTCATTACTAAAACGCGCGACTAAATGTAAAACCATTAAAACGAGACCAAACATGGTTATTAAGCCACTGATGACATACCAAGTAATTTCCTTCCAGGAGAAGGCGTTTTCTAAATTTGTTTTTGTTTTTGAATCTTTTTTCATCGACATAAGTTTAGCACCCCATTATCGAAACGCAAGTAAATTATGCACCATGCTCTTTGGCCATTTTATCTTGCATTTTGCGACTATCTTCCACCATTTCTTTAACAAAAGCATTATAAGTGCTTTCAAAAATTGGTCCAGTTGCTTTTAGATAATCATTTATTTTCTCACGCACATCTTTAAATAAATCTGCGAATTTTTGCCCTTCTTTTAAATCTCGACGACCAGTCGCGCATTCTAATAACGCGAATAAAGGATCAATAAATTCATAATAATCGAGGCTACGGACCATCGCATTAGCCCGCACTAAATTAAAGAGGCGAATGACGACACCAATATCGTTTTGAATGAAATTAGATTGCGGAGTAATCGCGCCTTTGGCTTCAATGCGCGCTTTATTATATTCATTGAATAATTTTTCAAATTCATTAAAGAGAACAGTATTAGCAAAACCGCGATAATATTTTTCTTCTGCGTCCACTAATTTAATTAAGATATCATCGTCCCATTTTTGATTTTTCTTTGCGGCTTCGACATGGGCGATTTTCATGCGATTAATTTCTTCATGGAGGGGAATAGCTTTTTCTAAAATTGTTAAGTGCTGGGCACTATCGACTACTACTTCTTCATTACGAATTGTGACAATGGTTGAGCCTTCACCATAAACCGTATCAAAAAAATCTTTTAAGGCGTTAAATAATTTTTCTCCCATTTCGCCATTATTGTCGCAAGCGACTTTTAAAGGCGATTGTTGGGTAATCGTCATTTCTAAAGCTTTTTTACGATTGTCGTAAAATAATTTAGAATAATTTGGTTTGGTAATAGCGTATTCAAGCGAATCGCGAATGACACTATTGACACGCACAAAGTCACCAATAATGCGTGTAAAATTGTTTACTTCTGACATTTATTTTCCTTCTTTCTTAAGATATTTCTCGATTTCTATGAAATTGTTTACTATATGATTTGCATATTTCGAGACGAATATAGGCGAATGAGCCATACAGAAACTATTTTCATAAAATTCATGGAACATTGAAATATCATTCCCTGAATCACCAATAACGTAAACGTTATCGTGCATAATTTTAAGATAATTAATGTAACTTTTCAATCCTTCTGCTTTTGAACAGTTACTTGGAGAGATTTCGATCCCTTGCCCAGCATAAGAAAATTCAAAAGCATCTTGGTATTTATTTCTTAATTCTTTATTGATTTCTTTCGCTTTAATTTTAGCTTTATTAGTGACTCCAAACATAATTAAAACTTTGTAAGTTTTGCCATTATTTAATTCTTCATAATAAGCTTTTTGAGAAAAAGAAGTGGGTTCACGATATGTACCTTGCAAAAAATAATAAAGTAAATAAGATGCTCTATATAGACCAAATTTTCGTGTCGGATGGCAAATCATATTGTACTTTTCGGACATGATAAACACGCACATTGGTCGATAAGTCTTTTCAATATCATCAAGGAGATTCTTTAACTTATCATTATCAAAGTAGTTTTCAATAATCTTTTTATTGTCATGAATAATAAAAGAGCCATTACAACCAATAATGCCAATGGGGCGAGCAATTTTCTTTTGGACTTTATAACCAAAAAATTCATTGCGACCACTGACGATAACAAATTCTCCTCCTTCATCAATAAAAGAACGAATAAATTTTAAAGTCTTAGGTCTAATTAAACGAAAGCGGGCTTTAGGAAAGAATAATGTACCATCTAAATCGGTGGCGATCATTTTTTTCATCGGCTTTATTTTATAATAAAATAACATAAAGACAAGTTAAAAAAGATTTTGTGAGAATAAGCCTAAAATGAATAAAAGAAAAAGACCTTCGTTTTGAAGGCCTTTTGCTGCAAAATTCAATTATTTTAAAGGATTTTCGGCTTGAATAACCCCATAACCACCTTCTTCGCGGGAGTAACAAACCGAGATGCGATCATCGTCTTTATCTAGATAAATAAAGAACGGGTGATCGAGAGCTTCCATGCGAGTAATTGCTTCTTCTAAGGTCATGCCTTCGAGATAATAAGATTTTGTTCTTACCACATGATCTTCTTTTTCCATCTCTTTTAAATCAGCTTCAAAATTTTCAAACGCAATTGATTTTCCTAAACCCTGTTTAGCTTTTGTGCGGTCCATGCGCGTTTTTAATTTACGCATTTGGCCTTCCAATTTGTCGATGGCTAAGTCAACTCCAGCGTATAAATCATTATTTGTAACTTCCGCGCGGAAATCCATTTGAGGGGTAAAAATAGTTACCTCAATTTTTGCTCCAATTTTGTAAGATCTGACAACAACGCGGCAATTGACATCATCATTGATGACAAAATATTTTTCCATACGCGAAAGTTTCTTTTCGACCGCGCTTCTTATGCCATCAGTTACGGTAATGTTTTTACCAATAATTTGATATTTCATAATTCGCTCCTTTCTAAAATTTCTTTATGAAATTAGCTACTTATATTATCGCTTAAAAATCATCTAAAAAAAATAAATAAATAAATTTTTTTCTCTCATAGTTATTTTCTTAATTTAAAAGCGATTTAATTTCGGCGACTTTATCTAATTTTTCGTATGGTAAATCGAGATCTGGACGGCCAAAATGTCCATAATTGGCAATCTCTTCATATTTAAAAGAAGGTGCTCTTAAAGAGAAATTTTGAATGATAGCTCCAACTCTTAAATCAAATACTTTGCTAATAATATCTAAGATTTTTTCATCATCATAACACGAGGTGCCAAAAGTTGATAAAGAAACAGAAATGGGATCTTTACGTCCAATCGCATAAGAAAGTTGAACTTCGAGGCGTTTAGCCACCCCACTAGCGACTAAATTTTTAGCAATATATCTAGCCATATAGGAGGCACTGCGATCAACTTTAGTCGGATCTTTACCCGAAAAAGATCCACCACCATGTCTAGAGGCTCCACCATAAGTATCGACGATAATTTTTCGTCCCGTCAAACCAGTATCACCCATTGGGCCACCTACTACAAAACTACCAGAGGTATTAATCAATATTTCAACTTGACTAGAATCAACTTTAAACGATTCTAAGGTTGGCATAATCACTTCTTCGATTGCGTATTTTTTAAAAGCAGCCATATCAATATTTGGATCATGTTGAATCGCCATTAAAACAGTAACTACTTTTGGAGATATCGGATTAGTATAATCGATGGTCACTTGCGATTTCATATCTGGTCGCGCATATTTAAATTCATTATTTTTGCGTTTATTGGTGGCGACGCGCACTAATTTTTGGGCAATTGAGATAGCTAAGGGCATATAACCTGCTGTTTCAACTGAAGCATAACCAAACATGATGCCTTGATCGCCGGCACCAATATTTAAAATATCATTAGCGACAACGCTATTATTAATTTCTAAAGATTGCGTCTTAACAAGATTGATAATTTTAACTGTTTGATAATTAAAGCCATATTCATCTTTATCATAACCAATGTCTTGAATGACACGACGAGCAATTTCTTCATAAGGAATTATGGTGTTATTAGTTAAAGTAACTTCACCTCCAATAACGAGGATATTAGTGGAGGCAAAGCATTCAATCGCAGTATGACTTAAAGGATCATGTTTTAAAGCATAATCTAAGATAGCATCCGCGATGCGATCGCAGATTTTATCGGGATGACCTTCACTAACGGCTTCGCTTGTAAATAAATTGGATTTAAGTTTCATTTTGACCTCCTAAAAGAAAAGCTTTCTCGATGGAAAGCTATTAATAAACTTTCTCATCGCTCGAAATAAAATATTTCGCTAGGGAAGAGCACTTACTAAATTAGAGTTGCTACCACTTTTTTTCATTCCCCACTAAGTGGTTCTTGATGAGCTAATCTCGTCAATATTAAACAACAAAAATGAATAATTAACAAAGATTATTTAACAATATGGCCATAAATCTCACCAAAAGCGGCGGCGGCATTACATTCATCAGTGTCAATATGCATCGCTAAAGCGTATTTAGGTGAAACGCGAATAACGACATCATCAAAAATTAATTTACGATTTTGACTTTCAACTTCTACCTTAACAATATCCCCACTATTAACACCGAATCTATTGGCGTCACTTGGGGTCATGTGGATATGTCTTTTAGCAATGATTAAACCTTTATCTAATTCCACTTCCCCACATGGACCAACTAATTTAATGGGCGTAGAACCTTCTAAATCGCCCGATTCTCTAATGGGAGCGCTAACTCCTAAAGTTCGCGCATCAGTAAAAGAAACCTCCACTTGATTATATTTTCTTGTTGGTCCAAGAATCGAAACATTCTTTAAAGTATTTTTTGGACCCACAACATCTAAGCGCGTAGTCGAGGCGAATTGACCGGGTTGAGATAATTCTTTTTTAATTTCAAGCTTCGCGCCTTTACCGCATAATATTTCTAAAACTTCATCAGTAACATGAATATGTCTAGCGCTTGTTTCAATAATAAATTTTTCCATCTTAATACCTTCTTTCGCTTTAATATTCTATCACGCCTCAAAGAAATATAAATAAAATATTGCTTTTCTATAAGAAAAGAACTAACTTAAGGGCGGAGGTGAATATTATGGAAAAAATTACTAGTGAAATGCTTAAAAAATTAATCGATGAGAATAATGTTAAAGAACTGCGCGAAATCTTTATTAAAGTACCTCCAATAGATTTAGCGGATGCCTCGAATGAATTAACTGATATTAAAGATTTAGTATTTTTATTTCGCTATATTAAAAGCGAATACACTGCTAGTTTATTTGCTGAATTAAAGCAAGAGAAAAAAGAAGAATTAATCAATGCTTTATCAGACAATGAACTAGCAACTATCCTTTTAAAGCAGGCGAATGATGATATCGCTGATTTTATTGAAGAATTACCAGCGAATGTCGTTAATCGTGTCTTAAAGAATGTCCAAAAAGATAAGCGGAACGAGATTAATGCTTTACTAAATTATCAAGAGCATTCCGCTGGTTCAATTATGACTACCGAATATCTCGAATTATTAGATACCATTAATGTGGACGAAGCGATACAAACAATTAGAAAAATCGGGAAAGAGAAAGAGACAATTTTAACTCTATTTATTCGCAATAAAGATCGGTCATTAGTCGGGGAACTAGGGCTCGATGATTTAATCTTTGCTAAGCCAAAAGATAATTTAAAAGATATCATGCAAAAAGAAGTTATTACCGTCAATGTTAATACCGACCAAGAAGAAGTTGCTAAGATTATGAAGCGTTATGATTTACAAGCTATCGCAGTTTTAAATGAGGATCAAAAATTAGTTGGAATTATCACCATCGATGATGCGCTTGATGTTATGGAAGATGAAGCGAGTGAAGACTTTATTCAAATGGGTCATGTTTCCCCAATAGAAAATTCTTATTTACAAACTGGTGTTATCAAATTAGCGTTAAAAAGTGTTCCGTGGTTAATAATCTTGATGGTTTTAGGTGTCTTTACTTCTTTAATTTTAAGCACTTTCCAAGACACTTTAGCGTTGCTCCCAGTCTTAACTGTTTTTATTCCTTTACTAATGGATGCGGGCGGTAATGCTGGTAATCAATCCACTACTTTAATCATCCGAGGTTTAGCGATTGGTGAAATTAAAATTAAAGATTATTTTAAAATTATTTGGAAGGAACTGCGCGTCGCCCTCATCTCAGCCTTAATTTTAGCAGTTGCTTGTTTTTCCTGGTTATTAATTGAAATGTATATTGGAATAGTCAGTTATCCTAATAGCGATATAGTGGCCACGATGGATAATTTAGGTATCTTTAAGGCGCGCCTAATGATTGCTTTAGCCGTTACAATCACAATCTTTATTGTCGTTATTTTTGCTAAATTATTGGGTGTATCTCTTCCAATCTTTGTTAAATTAATTAAATTAGATCCGGCCTTAATATCTTCGCCATTTTTAACAACAATTATCGATGTCATTACATTAGTCGTCTACTTTGTCACAAGCGTCTACATCTTGCATCTTGTCGTTTAAAGAAAAAGACTATATAATTATGTGCGCTGCGCTGATGGCGGAATTGGTAGACGCGTACGTTTGAGGGGCGTATAGGGTTACCTGTGTGAGTTCAAGTCTCATTCGGCGCACCAAAAAGTATGCAATAAGTCTGAAGCAAACTAGAAAATTTCTAAGAGAATTCAGACTTTTTTATTTAAAAGTTTGAACGGTGATTTTCTGATTAATAATTTTAATATTGACTGATAGCCATTAACTTTAAGTCATTAATCTATAAAACAATAAAATTATCGAGGCAAGAAAAAGCCCTCATAACTAAAACGAAAATAATAACGCCTTCCTAACAAATATATTTTAAAAAGCGAGTTAAGAACTTCAATACTTATCATTCATCGTTTTTAGTCTGTTTTTTCTTTGTTAAATAAAATGTTAATTCAAGCATTATCATAGATAAAACTAAGAAAATGAGTAAATATACTGGCATTAAATTAAAGCCAAATAATCTAGCTAGATAACCAAATAATGGCGACATAAATGTCGAACCAATATAAGCGCTGGCCATTTGCACTCCGATGATTGCACCAGAATTTTCTTTACCAAAATTAAAGGGGGTTGAGTGAATAATTGAAGGATAAATTGGTCCGCAACCAATTCCTAAAACAATAAAACCAATAATCGCTAAAATCTCACTGCTTGGAATAAATAAAAAGATGATACCAATAGCGGCAATTATTATTCCGCTTAGAATCATTTTATGATCGCCAAGTTTATCACTAATAAAGCCACTTATAAAGCGACTAAATGTCATACCGATATAAAATAAGGAGGCAAATAAAGCCGCGCGTTCTTCACTAATGGCTTTAATTTCAACAAAAAATGTCGACGCCCAACTCATCGCTGTGGCCTCTAAAGCACAATAAGCAAAAAAGCCAATGAGTAAAAAGATGACGCCCTTAATTTTTAAAGCTTTAAATAATCCAATGTTATTTTGAACAATGGCTTCATCTTGCTTGTTATTAACTTTCCATAAGGGCAAACTAATTAATAAAATAAAAGCGATAACTAGTTGGATAACCCCAACAATTCGATAACCTATACTCCAATTAAAATTGACTAGAGAATAAGACATAATGAAGGGACTTACAATTGCTCCGATTCCCCAAAAACAATGTAACCAACTCATGTGTTTCGCGCGGTAATGTAAAGCTACATAATTATTTAATGCGGCATCGATTGCACCTGCTCCTAGACCATAAGGAATAGCAAATATTATTAACATCCAAAATTTATTTGAAAAAGAAAATCCAAATAAGGCAACGGCAGTTAAAAAGACACTGACTAGCGTGACGATTCTAGTACCTAATTTGCGATTTAAAAAGGCTGAAGATAAACTCGAAAGAATAGTACATCCTGAAATAATCATGGTAATAATTCCTAGATAGGAAATAGGAACATTCATCTCTAAATGAAGAGTTGGCCATGCTGAACCTAATAGCGAATCAGGAAGTCCTAGGCTAATAAAGGCAAGATAAATGATAACTAATAACAATGTATACATATTGATTAAATAATGACTTTTTGCAATAAAAAGGCTGTAAAACTAGAATATTTTAATAAAATTTAGACAATCATATCTTTATTTTTAAAACCTAAAAAGTGCATGATATGTTTTAAGAAATACATGTCGGCCCAATAATTATAACCCGTAATATCTGAATTATAAAAAGTGACATTAACGCGATATTGATTCTCGGTATCTTGATAAATTAAATTAAATTCTTGATAGACTTCATCGTTAGCAATCTCCTCCATTTGTGATAATTGAGAAAAAATTGTTGAGGAAGTATATAAATAATCCATCAATTTGGTATCGCGAGTGACTTTATCTAATTTTTGAAAATCATTAATGCGGTCTAAGGCAGAGATGTTTTTCTTATGAATTTTGTTGATGGTGATTCCTTTGCTTTCAGCGTATTTAATAACGCGTTTCATTAAATCGCGACGTTCATTAATTAAAAGATTAAGCGAGATGGAACGATTTTTAATTTTATAGCGAAAACGCAAGAGGCAAAAAAGGGTTAAGAAAAAGAGAAATAAAAAAATAAAGACAATAACCGCAGCGATTATAATTAAGACAATTTGGTATTTTTCTAATTGGACTAATGTGACAAACATTCTCTTTATTAATTAGTCATTAAATTGACTAATTCACTTTTTTATGATAATATTTTTTTACAAAAAAACAATTAGGAGAAAAACAAATTAATGAAAAAACCAATCATGGCGATCATCTACGACTTCGATAAGACGCTCTGCACATCCGATATGCAAAATTATGGTTTTATTCCTGCTTTAGGTATGACCCCTGATGAATTTTGGGGTAAAACTGGTGAATTTTCTGCTAAAACCGGGGTGGAAAGAATCTTATCATACATGTATATGATGATAAAACTTGCTAAGGAAAAGGGCATTAGCCTCACTAAGAAGTGGCTTAATTCTTTAGGTAAAGATATCGTCTATTTTAATGGTGTTGAGACATGGTTTAAACGCATTAATGAATATGGTAAAAATTGTGGTGTGAAGGTTGAACATTATTTAGTTAGTTCCGGAACCCAAGAAATTATTAATGGGTGTTCAATTGCTAAAGAATTTAAAGAAATTTATGGCTGCGAATTTTATTATAATCCCACTACTAACGAACCTATTTGGCCAAAATTAGCAATCAATTACACCCAGAAAACGCAATATTTCTTCCGTATATCAAAAGGTGTAAAAAAGAACGAAGACGATAATAAAGTTAATGAAAAAACAGTTGGCCGTCGTATTCCTTATGAAAATATTGTTTATTTAGGCGATGGAATGACCGATGTACCTTGCATGGTCCTAGTGAAGAAAAATGGCGGTAAATCAATCGCAGTTTATAATAAAAAAGATCGTAAAAATGTTTCTTCTTTACTCCGCGGAGAGAGAGTTAATTTTGCCTGCGTTGCTGATTATAGTGAAAACAGCGATTTAGAAAATACCTTAAAATTAATTATTGATAGTGTTGCTATCAATTATATACTTAAAAAGAAGGAAGAAAATCTTCTTAAAAAGGAATTAAAAAATAATAAAGGAGAATAAAAATGCGCGTTGCAATCATTCTATTAGCCGGTAGCGGAGTTCGCTTTTCAGAAGAATTTCCGAAACAATTTTATACTTTAAGCGGACATCCGCTAATTTATTACACCATCAAATCATTCCAAGAAAGCGATAAGATTGATAACATTGTTTTAGTAAGTAAGCCAGAACATCATGATTATGTCTATAATTTAGTGATGAAATCGCGATTTGATAAAGTGAAATTTATTGTTAATGGCGGCAAAAATCGTCAAGAATCGGCTTATAATGCTTTAAAATTTCTATCAGCTTCTTTAAAAGATGATGATATTGTCTTTATTCATGATGGCGCGCGCCCTTTTGTTGATAAAGAAATTATTGATGGTCATATCGAAGCATTAAATGGTGAAAAAGCTACAATCACCGCTATTCCTGCCACCGATTCCATTGCCTATAGCGAAAAGGGCGATTATGTTAATGATGTTCCTAATCGTCATTATTTATTTAATATTCAGACCCCGCAGGCTTTCTACTTTAAAACAATTTATGACGCTCATAATCGTTTCGTTAATTTAGGAGCCGCTGATGATGGCCAATTAGTCATTAAAAATGGTGGTAAAGTGGCGATTGTTTTAGGAAATAAAAAATTGATGAAAATTACAACTTTAGAAGATGTTAAAATGCTTAAAGCTTTAATTGATTAATTTTTATGGCATATAAAATTGGTGATATTATTGAAGGAACAGTCACAGAGATTCGTCCTTATGGCGCATTATTAATTTTTGATGATGACCAAAAAGGCATGCTCCACATTTCGGAAATTTCTAATTTTTATATTCATAATCTGAAGCGTTATGTGTGTAGAGGTCGCACATATCGCGTCAAAATTATCGATATTGCTGACAATGGTTTTTTGCGTGTTTCTTTGACTAAAATTACACCAGAAGAAAAGGAAACTTTTCACGAAAATAATGATAAAAATATCGTTATTTCTACTTCGGAGGAAGATTTTTTACCTCTAAAAGAAATAATCGATAAATATATAGAAGATAGAAGAGAGGCTAAATGAGATGTTTGTTGTAAACACTAATAACATTTTAGAAAAAGTTGATTTTAAAACATATAGTGCTGAAGTTAAAAAAATCAACAATATGATTAATGATCGTAGCGGCTTAGGTGGCGACTATTTAGGTTGGACGACTTGGCCAAAAGATTATGACAAAAAAGAATTCGCGGAAATGAAGAAATGGGCAAATTATGTTCGCGAAAATTTTGAAGTGCTAGTAGTAGCTGGCATCGGCGGATCATATTTAGGCACAAGAGCGGCGATTGAAGCTATTAAAGGTTTAAAGAGCGACGATAAATTAGAAATTATCTTTATGGGACAAACTTTATCACCTAATTATGTTGCCCAAGTTTTGCGTTATCTAAAAAATAAAAAGTTTGCCATTAATGTCATTTCTAAAAGTGGCACGACAACCGAAACCGCGATTGCTTTCCGCCTTTTAGAAAAAATGGCTGAGAATAAATACGGCGCTAAGGAAGCTAAAAATGCCATCTTTGTAACGACCGATAAAGAAAAAGGTGCTTTAAAGAAAATGGCAACTAAAAAAGGATATGTAACCTTCACTTTACCAGGGGATATTGGTGGTCGCTATTCAGTTTTAACTGCCGTTGGTTTATTCCCAATTGCCTGCGCTAACATCGATATTGATCAAATGATGAGTGGTGCTTATGATGCAATGATGGAATTAAATAATGGTGACATTATGACAAATCAATGCTACCAATATGCTGTTTTAAGAGACTATTTTTATCGCCATGGCAAAAAAGCCGAAATGTTTGTTACTTATGAACTACAATATCAACAATTAGGCGAATGGTTAAAACAATTATTCGGTGAAAGTGAAGGGAAGGAGGGTTTAGGTTTATTACCAGATTCTGCCACATTTTCAACTGACTTACATTCCCTAGGACAATTTATTCAAGAAGGTAGCAAAATCTTATTTGAAACAATAATTTTCCCAAAAACTCCAACTTATGATGTCGAAATTCCTTATGATGAAGAAAATTTAGATGGCCTAAATTATTTAGCTGGTAAAACTTTATCATATGTTAATGAAAAAGCATATCTAGGAACCTTAGAAGCGCATACGACGGATGGAAAAGTACCCAATATCGTCATCGAACTAGGAAAACTAAATGCTTATACATTAGGTTATTTGTTCTACTTCTTTATGCGCGCTTGTGCGATGAGTGCTTATCTATTGCACATCAATCCATTCAACCAACCTGGAGTAGAAATCTATAAAAAAAATATGTTCCACCTTTTAGGCAAGGAAGGTTATTAATCTAAGATTAATATATTTTAAAGAAGTTAGATGCTAAAAATAAATTTTTTAATTGACTAATCTCTTTAATTATCATTATAATTATTTAGCACGCCTAGATGAGCATGCCCTTAGGATGTTTAGCTCAGCTGGGAGAGCATCGCCTTTACACGGCGGAGGTCGGGGGTTCGAGCCCCTCAACATCCACCATTAATAGCGATGTGGAGGAGTAGCAAAGTGGCCAAATGCGGCTGACTGTAAATCAGTTCCTTCGGGTTCGGTGGTTCAAATCCACCCTCCTCCACCATTCACTCATCTTGGGGTGTAGCCAAGTGGTAAGGCAATAGACTTTGACTCTATCATGCACTGGTTCAAGTCCAGTCACCCCAACCACACCTCCCGTTAGCTCAGTTGGTAGAGCACTTGACTTTTAATCAAGGGGTCGAACGTTCGAATCGTTTACGGGAGACCATCGTTTGCCCAAGTGGCGGAATAGGTAGACGCACAGGACTTAAAATCCTGCGCTAGTTGATAGCATACCGGTTCAAGTCCGGTCTTGGGCACCATTAGATTAATTATAGCCCCTTGGGGCGTAGCCAAGTGGTAAGGCAGCGGGCTCTGAACTCGCGATCACTGGTTCAAGTCCAGTCGCCCCAACCACAACAAAAGAGGTAAAGTGAAATGAAAGGTATTAACAAAATTATTGGTTATATTGGCTTAGGCGTAATCGTCGTAAGCTGTTTATTATTAATTGTCCCTAATACTTGGATTTTTAGCAACCACTCCTATAACGGATATCAATTTATTTTCCGTGCTTCTAGTTGGTTAGAAAATAATAATTATGGTCGTCCTAGTGCAGCTGGCATTATTTCCTTAATTTTACTTTTAGCGGCTATCCCTACTTGCATTTTCTCAACTAAATCAAGCGCTGCAAAGATTTTTGCTGGTGTTTTATTTATGATTGCTGGTGTTTTATTTATCACAATGCAAGGTTGGGCAGTTCTTATTTATGCGACTAAAATGGCAAATAGTAACTTTATTAATTGGCCATTTTATGTAGCAGGCGCCTTAATGTTACTTTATGGTATTGTAATTCTTTATCTAGGCGTTAAAGAATACGGTAAAGAAAAACAAGAAGCCTTCCATTCTTCAAGTTATTCTTACTTGAAGAAAAATAATAATAAAAAATAAGCGAATGTCAATTCGCTTTTTAATATTAAAAGTTTGATGGATAAAGAAATTTTTAAAAATAAAATTATCGAAACTTTAGAAAAGATACGCCCTTTTATTCGTCGGGATGGTGGCGATATTGAATTCGTCGATGTTAGCGATGATGGCGTTGTTTCTTTAAGAATGAAAGGCGCTTGTGTCGGTTGTTCATTTATTGATACAACTATTTCTGAAGGCGTAGAAATTATTCTGCAAGAAGAAGTTGAAGGCGTTAAAAGCGTTAAATTAGTAGAATAGATATTAGATAATTAAAATAGTATTTAACCGCATAGAGCGGTTATTTTTTATAATAAGGACAAAGAATAGGCGCTTCCAACATAGTCATCAGCGTTTAATGCTTTAGAGGAACAACCTAGAGAGTTCACGCTACATAAAGTCATGATGTTATCCATTACTACATCGCGAACATTTAATTTAGTGTAATAAATATCGTCATAAGAAGTATAGGTATTTGAACCACTGGCTAAAAAGTCAGTCGTAACGATTTGATATGTTGCTTGATTATCAATATCAGCGTAATTAATTAGGCGATACATAGAATTATTGCCTCCGGCATCTAAATATCGTCTTAAGGTCGCTCCATCAACATCGAGCACAACTAATTCATTATCAAAAGGAAAAGCTTCATATAATTGCCCGAAGGTTAAATCGCCCTCTTTTAAAGAGACGCGGACACCCCCATTACGATTATGAAAACTTGCTACGACATTAAATTCATCACCATAATCACTATCAATGCGGTCAAGCATTGATTTACAGGCAAAATTAGCTAGTTCGTTAATTGAGAAATCGCTGGCCAATTTACCAATTTTAATATTTTTATAAGGATCGACGAATTTTTCAGCATATTGGTTAATTAATGAAGTAACATTGGGATCTTCATTACTAGCGGTAAGAAATAGATTCTGATCATTTTCATTAATTAGACAACTAACATCGTTAGTCTCAGGATCTAATTTTAACTGGATATGAGCGATTGCTTCACCATAATTTGTAGTTTCCGCTAGAGGGATATTATCATCTGAAACATAGCCATTATAGTTAACATGCGTATGGGCGCTAAAAATTGCATCGACATTCGGCATTAAGGTAGCAACTTTATTTTGGATTGAATCGTAGCCATTATGAGAACACCATAAAACAATGTCACAATCTTGGCTATTACGTAAATCCTCGGCCAAATTATCAACAATTTCTATTTCACTTAAAAAATCTAAATTGGCAATGACGCCTTCATAGATGGTATTGCGAATATTATCACCAATCGTCCCAATAATTCCAATGTTATAATCACCACGACTAATAATGGTATATTCCTTTAAATAAGAAGGTAAAATCGAGGTATCTTTTTGAACAACATTTGCCCCTAAAAAGGGGAAAGAAGCGCGATTAACATTATCAATAATCCATTCTTCACCCCAATCAAATTCGTGATTGCCTAAGGTAAAAGCATCAAATTGCATCAAATTCATTGCGTAGGTAATTGAATTGCCATAGGTTAAATTTGAATCGACACTACCTTGGAACATATCACCGATTGATAACAAAATTGTTCCACCAGGGTTAAGGGTTCTTTTTTGATCAAAATAAGTGCTTAAGCGCGATAAACCAATCCGCCCACTTTCTTCATCAGCGGTAATTGCTCCATGAAAATCGCTTAAAGCATAAATATCAAAAATAACATCGCCGTTATCATCAAGTTTTGGGTCGCCAACATTTTTATCATTAATACTAGGTATCACTGGAGTAAAAGCTTTTAAAGCTTCAACATCAATCTCAAGATTATTCTTTGAACAACTTAGTAATAATAATGGTAAGATAGCTAAACTAACAAAACCTAATCGACGCATTTTTTTCTCTCCTTTTTTATATTTTTATAATAGTAAATTATCTAAAGAATTACAAATGATATAGCCGCCTCGATTATAAACATCTTCCCGATTATAGCGTAGCGGCTGACCTTCTTGATTAACTAAAAAACCACCAGCTTCTTCAACAATTATTTGCATCGCGCAGGTATCCCATTCTTTTGTATTACTAGAAAAACGATATGATAATTCACCTTTGCCGCTTGCAATATAACAGCCTTTAATCGAGGAACCAATTGCGACAACATTTTTAATAATATCACGATGCTTATCAATCATTTGAATTTCTAAATCATTTAAATGGAAATTAGAAGTAAAAACTGTCAAATCGCGAATTTTTTTATTGACTTTGAGTGGAATTATTTCGGCGTTTTTCTTTAAATATGCACCTTGATTTTTAATTGCGAAATATGTTTCATTTTGCATCGGTAAATCAATAACACCAATAAAGGGGATATGGTTGATCGCTAAAGCAATATTAATAGTAAATTGATTATTGCGCGCAATAAAATCTTTTGTTCCATCGAGCGGATCAATGATAAAAACATAATCGTTTTTTAAGCGCGATAAATCGTCTTCACTTTCCTCGGTTAAAATTGCAAAAGCAGGAAATTCCTTCTTTAATAAATTAACGATAATTTCATTGCTAGCTTTATCAGCGATGGTAACAGGTGAAAGATCATCTTTAATTTCAACCTGAAAATCATCTTGTTGATAAATTTTAAGGATAGCCTTGCGAGCCTCTAAGGCCGCTAGAAGCATCTTTTCTAAAATTAATTTTTCATTAATTTTCTTCATATTGGTGATTCGCTAATAAATCAAGATCATGAACCATTGCTTGGGCTTTTTTCCATTCATTAGGTGGCAATAGACGCACACCCGCAGCATGGAGATGCCCACCGCCACCATACTTTAAAGCAATTTGTTGAACATTAAGTTCTTTACTTCTTAATTCAACGCGAATAATACCTTCGGGTGAACGAGTAAAAAGCGCCCAAATTGGACATCCTTTAATATTTCCTAAAACATTAACATTTTTCGATACTTCATCAAAGGTAAGACCATATTTATGATAATCTTTCTCATCCATAAAAGAATAAATAACTCCATGTTCGGTTTGTTGATATTGCTCAACGATATGCGATTGATATTTCACATAAATGCCATCGCTTTGATAGAGCATATCAAACATCTTGCTTGGTTCAACTCCCAAATCATAAAGTTTAGCGACAAGGCGATGAGTGTCACCATTAGTGGGCTTATATCTAAAGCGACCAGAATCGGTACAGATGCCTAAATAAAGTAAAGAAGCGGCTAATTTAGAAACTTTTAATTTCAACCTGCCCGAAATAATCAAACTATGTGCCCTTTTACACTATGCAAACTGCCAGCATTCCGGCACTCTATGGCTCATTCTTCGCCAGGATTGCCGTTGCGGGTCCAGTCATCCGCTATTTTTTTCAAGTTTTTTGCCTCTCACTCGCATATATATACGGTTTATAATATAAAATGCTGTTATAATTAATTTATGAAGCTAGAACACATTGCAATATGGACAAAACAGCTTGAAAAGCTAAAATACTTCTATATAAAATATTTTGGTGCCTCATGTAATGAAAAATATATATCTAAAAATTCAATCGGGTTTAAATCGTATTTTTTGTCTTTTGAAGATAAAACCCGTATAGAGCTTATGTTTCATCCAAATCTGAGGGGAAATAAGTCTTATGAGCTGAAAAATTTTTGCGGATTTGCTCATATCGCTTTTGCTTTAAAATCAAAAGCCGATGTTAATTTGTTAATCAAAAAAAATGAAGAACAATAATATAAAAATTGTTTCTTTTCCGAGAATGACCGGCGACGGATATTACGAAGCCAGTATTTTAGACCCTGACGGTAATATTATAGAAATAACAGCCGAAAAGTAAAAATTATTCATTTTCATAAAAATTGCAGGTGTTATACATTTATCCTATAAATCCCAGCTTATAATTGCATTTACACCCCAGTTTTTTCCGGAGTTGTCCTTTATATCCTGCAAATTATATCTCTGTGCTTCGACTGAAAGTGTTGCATTCTTCGAAATTTTCTGTGTAATACCGGCGAAAACTCCTGCACTGTTTGACCATTTGCCTTTTTTGTAATCAATACTTCCGTTATAATGAGGATTTGCATAAAATGATGTTTTATCCGTAACCGGTATATTCAGACTCAAAGGAGAATATCTTATCTCTGTCTTTGCACTTTTTAGCCCTACAGTGTTTCTAACCCTTAAATTCTGGTTCATCCGACCGTTTTGGTCATATTTGTACGACCCTTTAAAATCCAGAATAGCTTTAGCGTCAGTTTCAAAATCAGTTCCGGCACCAATGAACACACCTGCAGAACCTCTTTTTGAAACTACATTCTCTTCAACCCCGCCCATTGCAAATCGGCTGCCGTCAAGATTTTGAAACCAGCTGAATGATGCATTGCTTTTTATAATATTGTCCGGCATAAATTCCTCCTAAATTCCTCCGTATATTTATATAAAGTATTTTTCCGAGTAGAAATTGCCGGTTAAAAAATTTTTCTTAAAATTTTGATATAAAATCCTATTTCTCAATTACGGATTTTCTGAATATTCTGTTATGCGGTACATCAATCCCCATACGTATAAGTTTTTCCAGCGCAAACTTTATTGGATTTTTAATTTTTGAAGATTCGGTTAAAAAAGTGACAACTTTTTCCTGTTTCAAATCCTGCATTGTTTTGGGCACGATAATACCTGATTTTGGAACAAAACGAGTGAAACTAATAAAAGGAAATCCTTTGGGGGTGACACCGGTATCAACAAGCAGTCTTGTTCTC
>CASFQR010000015.1 GCA_949297275.1 uncultured bacterium
AGATTAATTGAAGCTAAAATCTCTAGTTTTTTAAAAGCAAAGCTTTTGCTTCTTTTTGTCGTATCTTTTTGTAAAAATTTATAAGATAATAGTTGTATGATTAATGTGAATATTCCTCTAAACAATAATCGCCAAGATGTTAATTTCGTCATGGATTATTATCGCGATTATAAAGTTTCTAGCGATAATCAATACATGTTTTTTAAAGCGAAAAAAGGAACATTACAAGTCATTATATATATCAATAAAGATAAAGAATTTACCACTTTAACATTGCAAAATTCCATCGATTATCTCGATAAAGAAATTAAAGAACATTTTAAATTAGATCTCAGTCATCTTAGCGAAGAAAATATCTCCAAAGAATGGATTGATCTCGACGAACAAATCGGTTCCGATGAAGTCGGGGTTGGTGATACTTTCGCCCCCATCTGTGTCTGCGCCTCGATGATTAAAAAGGAAGATATCCCCTTTTTAAGAAAATTAAAAGTCGACGATTCGAAAAAATTAAATGATGCATATATTCGAAAAATTGCTCCTTATTTAATTAAGCGCATTCCCTATTCACAAGTTTCCTTAACAAACGAAAAATATAACGAACTAATTTTACAAGGCGAGAATCTCAATACAATCAAGGCTAAACTCCATAACACTGCGCTATTAAATTTAAAGAAACGCTATCCAGAAATTAAACATATATATGTCGATGAGTTCGTCAACGCTAATAAATATTACCAATATCTATTTTTAGAAGATGAGATTGTCGATAATATCGTTTTTAAAACAAATGGCGAAACTTATTTTCCTAGCGTCGCAACTTCTAGCATTATCGCACGTTATTCTTTGTTAAGAAAAGTCGATAAAATCTCTGAAATATATCATTACCCGATACCGCTAGGATCAAATGCTAAAATCAAAGAAGCTTTTCAAACAATATACCAAAAATATGGTTTAGAAACTTTAAGAAAACTCGTCAAAGCGAATTTTAAAAACTTTATCAATTTCTTAAAAGAAAATAATCTTAACTAATTTGATCTAAAATTTCTTGAAAATAAGCAGGTAAAGGCGCATCAAAAGCCATCTTTTGCTTTAAACGCGGATGAATTAATTCAAGATGATAAGCATGCAAAAGTTGACCGTCTTTCACTAAATCTAAATTATCTTTACCATAAGTTAAATCACCTATTAAGGGGTGACCAATATAATCAAAATGCACGCGAATTTGATGCGTGCGACCAGTTTTTAATCTAACATCGACAAGACTATATTTATTTTGAAAAGTTTTAATCACTTTAAAATCAGTTTCAGCATATTTACCATTTTTTAAATCAACAGCCTGTTTTAAGGGATGCTTTTTATCTTTACCAATCGGGGCAATAATTTTGCCTTCTTGTTCATGAATTACTCCCTTCACCAATGCGAGATATTTTCTCACAATTTGGTGATCGCTAAGTAAGGAAGAAAGAAAGGTTAAAGCTTGACTATTTTTTGCGACAACTAATAAGCCAGAAGTATCTTTATCAAGCCGATGGACAATCCCGGGGCGATCTTTATTTTCCGCTAAAACTTTATTAGCCCCTAATAGAGCGTTAACTAATGTATGCTCATAATTATTTATACCAGGGTGTGTCACGAGATGACGCGTTTTATTAATGATAATTAAATCGTCATCTTCATAGATAATATCAAGGGGGATCTTTTCTTTTAACAAAGTTTTAACATCAGGATTAATTAAATCCTTCACCAAAATAATATCGCCCTTTTTTAATTTCGTGGCAGCTTTGCTTATATGCTCATTAACTAAGATATTGCCAACAAGAATATTGTGTTGAATTAAGGAGCGTTTGCTATTTAATTTTTTAGCCAAATAACTATCGAGTCTATCCGCCTCATCTAACTCGTAGATAATTTCTTTATTTATCTTCGTTATCCTCCACTTTTTGCTCGTTTGAGGTAGCAATATTTTCTTTTTCTTCGGCCTTACGCATCTCTTCTAATTTAGCAGGCTCAATATCATAAACACCTTGAGCTTTTTTCTTTTTGGCGTCTTTAATTAAATCGATAATCATCGCTAGAATTAAAATAATAACCCCGATTACTAAAGAAGAATCGGCTAAATTAAAGGTTGGGAAATGATATGAACCAAAGATAAATTGAATCCAGTCAATAACGCCATTAAAGCCAACGATATTCTCCCAATAAAAAGCGCGGTCAATTAAATTGCCAAAAGCGCCAGCAATCATCATAATGACCCCAACGCGATATAATTTATTGAAATTTTCATATTTGAGCCAATAAAAGAATGATAGACCAATCGATAAAACAATTGAAATAATAATCCAAATCGCCCGCCATAATAGCGATCCATCCGACCCCATTCCAAAGGCCGCTCCGGTATTATAAACAAGGGTGACTTCTAAAAAATTAGGAATGATTGTTACGCTTTCTCCTGGCTCTAAATTATTTTGCACGCTCCATTTTGAAGCAATATCAAGGACAAATAAAAGGATGACCACCCAGGCATAAGAATGATAAAAAGCTTTTAAGAAGGTTAAAAAGCCTTCTTTAGTAAAAAGGTGTTTAAAACGTTCTAAAGTTAATTTTTCTTTTAATTTTTTAAGCATTTTTGATTACCTCATAGCAGCGAAGGCAGACATGTTCACCAGCAATTTCTTTTAATTCATCGACATAATTCCAACAACGCGGACATTTTTGCCCATGCGCGTTAAAAATATTTATTTCTTGAATCTCGGCAAAACTAACTTTACTGACAATAAATAAATGGGCTAATTCGCGTTCATTCTTATCAAGATGATATTTTTGGAAGAAACTTAAATATTTATTTGGCAAAACTACATGGGCTTCTTGGCTAGAACCAATCGCTCCATTCTTACGATAAATTTCTAAACCTTTTAAGACTTCATCGCGAATCTGATTAAATTCTTCATAATCTTTTAAGATTTCTGAATCATATTCGTGGCTAACCTTCGGATAATCTTCTAAAGCCACGGATGGTTTTTTAGCATTAGGCGAAAAGCGATAAACTTCTTCCATGGTAAAAGGAAGGATTGGGGCTAATAAACGCATCAAGGTATTTGCGATTAGATATAAAGTCGATTGCACTTCTTTTCTTCTTAAACTATCTAAACTATCGCAGTAGAGAATATCTTTCATAATATCAAGATAAAAAGAAGATAGATCGCTAACTAAATAGTTCGATAATTTCATTAAGCCACTCGCAAAATCATAATTATCAAAAGCTTCAATCATTTGATTTTTGACTAATTCTAATTTCGCTAAAATAGCTTGATCGACAAATTCTTGACTATGAACAAAATCTAATTCAGGATCAAATAAACGCGTTTCATCGTGATATAAATTCGATAAGAGGAATTTAAAGGTATTGCGAATGCGACGATATTGTTCGCTTACTTGTTTTAAAATATCATCGGATAAGCGCACATCTTGTCGATAATCAATCGTTGCAGCCCATAATCTTAAAATATCGGCTCCAAGCATATTTGCGACTTTACTTGGATCAACGCCATTGCCTTTAGATTTTGACATCTTTTCGCTATCTTCATCTAGCACCCAACCATGGGTCAAGCATGTTTTAAAGGCCGCTTTTCCTTGCGTCGCTACACTTAAAATTAAAGAAGAATTAAACCAACCACGATATTGATCATTTCCTTCCATATATAAATCGCAAGGGTATTTTTGTCCACCCTTAATCATCACGCTATAAAAAGATGAACCACTATCAAACCAGACATCCATAATATCTTTTTCTTTTGTAAAAAGATTATGTGGCGAATGCTTACTATGATAACCGGGAGGTAAAAAATAAGTAGCGTCTTCTTTAAACCAAATAGAAGAACCTTCTTTAGCAAAGATTTGGGCAATATGATCAAAGATTTCTTTTTCAATTAAAGCCACACCATCTTCACCATAAATAATTGGTAAAGGCACACCCCAAGCTCTTTGGCGAGAAATGCACCAATCCGTGCGATCGCTAATCATGTTACGCATTCTTTCCTCGCCCCAACTTGGTAACCATTTAATTTCTTTAATTGCTTCTATTAAATCGTCTTTAATCTTATCAATCGAGCAAAACCATTGAGGCGTCGCGCGGAAGATTAATGGCTTTTTCGTTCGCCAATCATGAGGATAGGCATGGTTAATGATTGTATCTTTTAATAAAAGACCATTTTCTTTTAAGATCTCTAAGACGACAGCATTCGCGTCTTCATAAAATAAACCTTCTAAGCGTTTGCCAACACTAGAATCAAAATAGCCTTTATCATCAACTGGACAATAAGGAGCGATATGATATTTTGTGCAAACAACATAGTCATCATTACCGTGTCCTGGGGCAGTATGAACTAAGCCAGTTCCGCTATCGCTAGTTACATGTTCACCAACAATGACGATTGATGAGCGATCATAGAAAGGATGTTTAGCTAAAATGCCTTCCATTTCTAAACCTTTAAAAGTTTTAATTAAAGTTATCTCACCTAAAGATAATTCTTCTTTTAAAGTGTTTGCTAAGGAAGTTAAAAAGACGAGTTTACCTTGCTTAGTTTGATATAAACCATATTCAAAACGCGGATGAACGGAGATTGCCAAATTAGCGGGCAAAGTCCAAGGTGTCGTCGTCCAAATCACTAATTTTGTATCTAAATCGAGTAAGCCTTTACCATCTAAAAGTGGAAAAGCAACATATAAAGAATGACTATCGACATTATGATATTCAATTTCAGCTTCCGCTAAAGCGGATTCACTACTAGGTGACCAATATACTGGTTTTAAGCCTTTATAAATTAAACCTTTTAAAGCCATCGCCGCAAATATTTCAATTTGGCGAGCTTCATATACTTTATCGAGAGTTAAATAGGGATGTTTGATATCACCAATAACCCCTAAGCGCATAATTTGTTCGCTTTGATTTGCAACTTGTTTTAAAGCATATTCGCGACATTTTTCGCGAAATGAGACAAGATCAACCTTCTTGCGATCAACCCCGCTTTTAGTCACTTGATTTTCAATTGGTAGACCATGGGTATCAAAGCCAAAGCGGAAAGGAGTGTAAAATCCTGACATCGCCTTATAACGAACAATAAAATCTTTAATTAAGCGATTGAGCATATGGCCGCAATGGATATTGCCATTCGCATAAGGCGGACCATCATGAAAAGAAAATTCTTCTTGACCAGCGTTTTTCTTTAATAAGAGATGATATAAATCAATCTCATCCCAATATTTAACTAAAGTTGGTTCTTTATTCGGTAAATTGCCGCGCATCTCAAAACTGGTTCTCGGCATTAAAAGAGTCTTTTTTAGCTCCATAAAATATCTCCTAACTAAATGTTATGTTTATTTTTTAAGAAATTAGGTAAGAAACTATTTTCTTCTTGTTCGTTATTTTCGCTACTATCTTCTTCTTCGACGCGTTTATCTTCCTCTTTATAAGAATAGACATGTTCCTTAACATAATTGCGATCATAATTTGGCACAGCAGTAAAATCGAATTCTTTGGTAAAGTCGCTGGCAATGACGCTGACAAGAATTTGATCGGAGAGTTGATCATTAATTGAAACGCCGAATTTAATATCTAAAGTTGAGCCAGCCGCTTCAATAATGCGATCGACAGTTTCTTGTGCTTCAAATAAAGTTACATTTGGCCCACAAGTAACGGCACAAATCGCGCGCCTAGCGCCATTAATACTCGCTTCAAGTAAAGGCGAATTAATCGCACTTTCAGCCGCTTCCATCGCCTTATCTTTTCCACTTCCCATTCCAAAGCCAATTAAAGAAATACCAGAATTCTTTAAAGTATTTCTGACATCAGCAAAATCGAGATTAATAATTGCTGGCATTAAGATTAAATCAGTCACGGTTTTAACCGATTGAGCTAAGACGCGGTCGCTTTCTTGGAAAGCTTCACTAATTGGTAAGGTACCATTAACCATCAATAATTTATCGTTACTAACGATAATAATCGCATCGACATTATCTTTTAAATTATTGAGACCTTCTACCGAATTAGCAATGCGCTTTTTCCCTTCAAAAGTAAATGGTCTAGTGACAATTGCGACAGTTAGGGCACCTTCTTCTTTCGCAATTGAAGCGACAATTGGGGCTGCTCCTGTACCAGTTCCGCCACCCATTCCCGCAGCGATAAAGACCATATCCGCCCCCTTAACAACTTCGCGAATATCTTCTTCACTAGCCTCGGCCGCAGCTTTACCAACACTAGGTTCACCACCTGCGCCTAAGCCACCAGTAATTTCTTCGCCTAAAGGTAAGCGATGCGGGGCTTTAGAAGTCGCTAAGGCTTGGCGATCAGTATTCATCACATAAAATTCCACCGCATTAATTTGTTCATCAATCATGCGGTTGACAGCGTTATTCCCAGCGCCACCAACCCCAATGACAACAATGCGGGCAACGGGTTCAAAATTATCTAAATCATATTCGCTCATAACTTTACCTACTTTCTCACTACGCGTGTAATTTTAGAAACGCGCGCTTCTTCTTCGCTTAAAGAACCTAAATAGGAACTAGCGATAACTAAAGCGCCTAAGACACTAGTTAAAGTCGCATCGCGCGCGCCAATAACTTGCGGCACAAAGAAAAGCACTTTTTCGTTAGAAGCAAAGCGCTCACTTAAGAAATCTTTAATGCCATCTAAATAAGATAAACCGCCAATAATCACTAACGGAAAGTGGCGGACATCATCACCATAATTTTTTAATAAAGTATTCATCGCTTTAATAATTTCATCATAATAACTTTCAAGATATTCTTTAATCGCCTGATTTAAGGAGGCAAGATAAATATTATTTTCTTGACCATTATTATGGCTAGTAGCAATGATTGGTTTAAAAGAGTTAGTGAAATTATTTAAGCCGTATAAATTAATTAATTTATGGGCTTCTTCTAAGGTAATTCCTAATTTAGTTGCTACCTGTCGCTTTAAATCTTTAAAACCCTTAAAGAAATAGGTAGTATCGTAAATCTGCTTATCACCGAATAGTGATAAAGTAGTCATATCTTCTCCCATATCTAAGAGCAAATAATTGTTTAAGTCCCTCATTTGGTTATTGATTAAACCCCCGCTTGCGTAACTAGAAACAATCGTGCGACGAGGTCTAAGGCCACTATCGATAATTAAAGAAGTATAATCTTCCACTAACCTGAAAGGTAAAGTGTGAATTTTAGCCTTAATTTGTAAAGAGTTAGATTTGACACCAATCGGTGGTTTACCATAAGCTTTGTTATCATCAGTAAAGAAAGCATCGGGCACAATATCAATATAAGTTAGACCAGGTTTAAGATTTTCTCTTTTAACTAAACTAATAACATTTTGGATATCGAGAGGTTCAATTAAAGAAGTTGGACTAACAACATTAGTAATTTTCTCATTTTGATAAACAGTAAAGCCTAAAGGTGGCAACACTAAAACGACATCAGAAATAGCTAATTTTAGTTTAATTTCTTTATCTTGAATATTTTTTAAACGTTGGATTTTATTAATTAAACCATCACGATTTAAAATATTACCTTGATAAATTTCCCCTTCAAGCAAAATGGAAGTGCGATAAATCACTAGTGGTTGATCGTTAAGAAAAACACCAACAATTAATTTGATCGCACTATTAGAAATTTCAATAATCGCTAGTGGTTTTTCCATACCTTCCTCCTAAACTAGGTATATTATAAATATAAACCCCTATTTTTAACAATAGAAAACTACTAAAAAACAAAATTTTTATTTATAAAATAAAGAGCCGCCTAGAGGAAGAGGCGACTCATAAAAGGGAAGGAGTATATCTCAAATTACGATTGATTGGCGTCCATAACAATAACATTTTCATTGACGAAAACAATTACTGGTAAAGCGATTGAGGAAGATGTTAAAAAGAAAGCCCCAATAATTAAAAGCGTTTTTCGCCAAAAATAATGAAATTTGCGATGATGAGTTTTATAGAGTTTATCTTTTAACATAATCAATCTTCCTTTCTAATTAAGATGCGCATCTTCGCGCTTTCCGCACGATGATTAAGCTGAATTTCTTCTAACGAGGGGACAATGACTTTTTTATTCCCTAAAAGGTAGTCACTTTCTTCCTTGGTTGGCAAAGTATAGACATTATGTCTACTACCTTCTACCTGCGTTACTTTTTTAAAAATATCTTTAGTAATTTTATCTTCGAGGGATTGAAAAGAAATAACAACTAAGCGTCCACCCTTATTTAATAAAGGGATAACATCTTCTAATGCTTGTTTTAAAGCATTTAATTCATCATTAACTTCAATCCTTAGAGCTTGAAAAATCTGTTTAGCAGGATGACCTTTTTTGGCTAATTCTTTCATCGGCTTTGCGCTTTTAATGATATCGACTAATTCAAAAGTTGTTTGAATTTCCTTACTTTCCCGCGCCTTCACTATTTTTTTAGCGATTTGATAAGAATATTTATCTTCGCCATAAAGGCGAAAGATTCTAGTTAAATCACTTAAGGAATAATTGTTAATAATATCGTAAGCGGTCTTAACCTCACTACGATCCATCCGCATATCAAGCGCGCTATCATAGCGATAACTAAAGCCACGCTTAGGATCATCAAATTGTGGACTAGAAACACCTAAATCCATCAAAACACCATCGAGATGATCAATACCGAGTTTAGTTAATTCATCTTTGACATAGCGATAATCAGAATGCACTAAAGTGAAATTATTAGAGATATTTTCTAGAACAATGCGACTATTCTTTATTGCCTCAAGGTCTTTATCAAAAGCTATCAGGCGGCCCTTATTAGATAGTCGCTTAAGGATTTCTTTAGCGTGACCCCCTCGACCAAGGGTCAAATCTAAATAAATACCTTCGGGCTTAATGTTTAAGCCAGTCAGGGCTTCTTTAAGCAGGACAGGAACATGTTCATTGCTCATTTTTCATTAATAATTTTTCGGATTTTATTTCGTAATCCTCTTCATTATCACTTAGATAAGCTTCCCACTTATCCTTGTCCCAAATTTCAAAATGATCAATTAGACCAATGACTATAACATCCCGAGATATGTTATAGCGATTAAGGAGATTCGTTGGGATGACGATTCGCCCAATTTTATCTATCGTTAGATCATAGACGCTAGAGAGGGCAATTCGATAGACATCGCGTGCATCACGATTATTTAAAATCGGGAGTTCTTGCATTTGAGCCATGTAGGCATTAAAAGAAGTTTCATCGTAAAGAGATAAAGCACCATCATACCCTTTAAGAATGTAAACTTTATCACTAAGTTGTGATCGAAACTTCTTATTGAGTAAAAGGCGTCCTTTTTCATCTAAATGGTAACTGAAGCTGCCATAATACATACCCACATTTTCCCACTTTCTACCACTGCACATTAATTTTAACTAGATTAAGCCTCGCTGTAAATAGGAAAATAAAATATTTATTTTTTGAGAATTAAACTAGATTAATAATAAAAACACTCCTAAAGGAGTGAATTTATCATCATAGATTAATTAGTATATTTTTAGTATATATTTAGTTAGTTTTTATAAATCTAAATCCTTTAATTTATCAAAAGCACTATTCCCACTTGTAGCTTTTTTTAAGCGATATTCATCTTCCGAGAAGACATTATAGCCTTCCCCACTATGCGGCAATTCTTCACCTTCAAGATGAATCGAAGGCGGAACGCTATTCGTCACTAAATCAAAGATATCTTGGTCAAGATCATAACTAACACCACTAACATAGATTAAATCATTTTGATTTTGTTCAGCTTGACGATAAGTTAATTCTAAATTTTCTTCGAGCTGATATTCTTTCTTAAAAGGTTTTAATGTATAAGAAGATTCTAAAAGTAATTCACTTTTAATCGTGATTTTTAGCGAAGCACCATCGCCTAGATGATAAGCTTCCACTTTTACTAAGCAAGATAAAATATCTAAAATTGGGGTTAATAGATGATATTTATCTGGCTTAAAAGTAAGTTCATCGGTTAAAACTAGATGCTTTTTAAGGGCTAATTCATTTAAATCAATTTTCATTTTCTTAGACTGACTCCAATTTTCTTTAAGCCGAGATAAATCTTTTCTTCAATTGGTAAAATATCGTTATCATCAAGGGTTTTTAAGGATGAAGCATATTGGATTGATAACGCTAATGAATATTGATCAATAAATTTATCACTATGATAAACATCAAAGACATTAATTTCTTTAATTAATGAGCGATCAATTTTATTGATGATATTAAAAATATCATTATAAGAAATGTTATTAGGCACCATAAAAGCATAATCACGATTAACACTAGGATATTTATTTAATTCCGGAGCCTTTAAGGGATTAACTTTTAAACCTCTTAACATGGTAAGATTCGCTTCTAATAACACCACAGGAGTCTTTTCTAAAAAGCCGAATTCTTTCTTTTTTAATTCATTCATCTCACCGAGGATGGCAAATAATTTATTATCTAAATAAACATAAGCACTGCGATAAGGATGGAAATTAGTGTCCTCCTTAGGAAGCGCAATATACTTAATACGTGTTAAAGCGATACCTAAGGCCGTTAAATAACCTTCTAATAAGCCTTTTACATCATAAAAAGAATAATTTTCTTCTTTTAATAAACCTTGGAGTTCTCTTTGACCATATAATAAAACCCCTAAATGGCTCTCTTTGAAATCATTGAAATTATATAAGTCGCTCACTTCAAAAATTTTGCCTTTTAAATAGTTATGACGGTAATTATATGAGGCAACATTAATTAAAGAGAGTAAAAGATTTTGTCGCACATAAGAGTGATCTTCCGTTAAAGGATTAAGAATTTTAGGCGCGCTTAATAAATTAAGATAATTATACAAATCTTTCTCTTTTTCATTTACGAGAGTATAGGTTAAAACTTCATCGATTCCAACATTAATAAAATGTTGTCGTGTCTTTTGATTAAAAGCACTTTCAGCGTGATAAAAGCCGCGATTAGAAGGAGTAATCGGTAATTTTGATTTAATCAAATCAAAACCAGCGATGCGAATCACCTCCTCAGCTAAATCACATTCTTCTTTTAAATCTAGACGCCATAAAGGAATAATTGCTTCATCATCTTGAACAATAATATAATCGCGTCTTAAATATTCCTTAATTTCATCAGGTAAAAAATTAGTGTTTAACAAAGCGTTAATATTTTGATAAGCAAATTTAATTTTTACATTTTCGTGCTTTAAAGCATCATAATTATGAATTTGATAAATCTCTTCGGTAAAACATAAATCTCTAACTAAAACCGCGATTAAATCTAAAACAAAAGTAGTTTGATGGGGATTAATACCTTTAATAAAGCGTTGACTTGAATCACTATTTAGTCCTAAGCGTGTCGCGGTTTTTCGAATCGAAGCATGAAAGAAATTTGCCGCTTCAATTGCAACATTTTTGGTCGTTTCATCAATCGCGCATTGATAAGCTCCAAAAACACCACCTAAACACATTACTTCATCATGATTAGTAACGCAGATATCCCCTTCTTGTATTTGATAAGTTTGTTCATCTAGCCCTTTAAAGGTAGTCTTTAAATTATCTTTAACAACTAATTGATGACCATTAAGTTTATCAACATCATACATGTGAATGGGTTGACCAGTTAAAAGCATGACATAATTACCGATATCAACGATATTATTTATTGCTCTAATTCCCATCGCGTTTAAAGCGAAACGCAAAGAGTTAGGTGAAGGCGCTAAATGAACATTTTTAATCATTGACATAGCAAATTGTGGACATTTATCAGTAAGACTAAGAATTTCAAAGTCATCGCTTAGTCGTTTAAAGGTGGGTAATTTAAATTCTTTTAAGGGGCGATTAAATAAAGTCCCAATTTCTTTTGCAACATTAATTAAAGAATACAAATCGCTCCGATTAGCGAGTAATTCTAAATCTAAAACCGTATGTTTTAAATGCAAATATTCTAAAACATTATCGATGCCAATAGGTGTATCTTCAGGTAAGATTTCAATGCCATTAATTTCTTCTTCACTTAAATATTTAGTGTCGATACCTAGTTCAACTAAAGAACAAAGCATCCCTTCAGATAGATGACCGCGGATTTGTCCTTTTTTAATTTTAGTGTCTTTTAAAATCGCCCCATCTAAAGCGACGATAACTTTTTGATTAATGTTAACATTAGGCGCACCACAAACAATATGTAAGATTCCAATTTTTTCTCCACAATCAACTAAGCATAAATGGAGATGATCACTACCCTCCATCATCTCAACTTCCTTGATTTGCCCGACTGTTAAATTCGTCCCATAAGCAAATTCATCAATACTTTCAACTTTTACACCTGCAAAAGTTAATTTATCGGCGATGATCTCAGGCGATAAATCGCTGATATCAATAAAATTATTTAAAACTTGTAATGATACTTTCATAAATTATCTCTCCTGATAAAAATTATTAAATAATCGCAAATCATTTTGATAGAGATCGCGAATATCACTAATGCCATATTTTAACATCGCAACGCGGTCAATCCCGACCCCAAAAGCAAAGCCACTATATTCTTGAGGATCATAGCCAGACATCCTTAAAACATTGGGATGAACCATGCCTGCACCTAATATTTCAATATAGCCACTATCTTTACATAACGAGCAGCCTTTTCCTAAACAATGCGCGCAGCTAATATCAACTTCAACGCTAGGTTCAGTAAAAGGGAAATAAGAACCGCGGAGGCGGATTTCTCTTTTTTCACCAAAAATCGCTTTTAAAAAGGTTTCTAAAGTGCCTTTAAGATCCGCTAAAGAGATGTGATGGCCAACTACTAAACCTTCAATTTGCATAAATTGATGGGAATGGGTCGCATCATCATCGTCGCGGCGATAACATTTTCCTGGGCAAACGACTTTAAAAGGTTCACCTTTTTTAGCGTCCATCATTCGCGCTTGCGCAGGAGAAGTATGAGTCCTTAGCAATAAAGCTGGATTAAAATAAAACGAATCTTGCATTTCTCTAGCGGGATGATCTGAAGGAATATTCATCCGTTCAAAATTATAATAATCCGATTCAATGTCTGGTCCTTCATAGACTTCATAGCCCATACTAACAAATATATTTAAGATTTCATCTTCCACCTTTCTTAAAGGATTTAGACGTCCGACTTGATAATTAATGCCTGGTAATGATAAATCAATCTTTTCTTTTGCTAAGCGCTCTTGATAGGCAGCAAAAAATAATTCATCGTGTTTATTTTTAAACGCTAGATCAATTTCTTTCGCTGCTTGATTAATTTTTTCACCAAAGATGGCTCTTTCTTCTTTATTTAAATCTTTAAAATAACGCGATAAAGAAGCAAATTTTGATTTCTTGGATAAATGCGTCTCGCGAACATTTTTTAAAGCAATTTCATCACTCGCATTCTTAATTAAATTCAAGATTTCTTCTTTAACTACGGTAACTTCTAATAATATCTGGTCCATTTTAACCTCCTAAAAATAAAAAAGTGGAACTAAGGAACGAAATGATCCGTGGTACCATCCTTATTCGTTATTATTTAATAACGCACTTAATAGTCTTAACGCGACTAACGGAATTTCTCAGGCTCAAAGGTGAATTCATTTGCCCATTTATAAGTGCGTTTCACTAGCGACACTCTCCCTAAAATAAATTTGTTGCAAATTACTACTTCTTTTTCTTCGCCTTCATCATTATAACCAAACTTTAATAAACTTTTCAAATGTTTATTAATAAATCTTTTTCAAAATAAAAATGAATTGTAATGATGATAAATAGTATTTTTATAGTATGTATTTAGTATATTATAAATTATTAATAATTTATGCATTAATTTGAATTTTTAATTTATCTAACTATAATAATCGTGATGAACGAAAAAACACTAATTAAAAAGATAACCTTAAGCGCGATTAGTGTCATCCTAATTTACTTTTTCACTACTTTAATAAGTATTCCAATGCCTTTAGGAAGTGGTTATCTAAATTTAGGGGATTCAGTAATCTTTTTATTTTCGATAATCTTAGGTCCACTCTTTGGGCCATTAAGTGCGATACTTGGTTCCATCCTAGCCGATTTAACTAATGGTTATGCGCTTTTTGTTCCTTTTACGATTATCGCTAAAGGTTTGGAAAGTCTATTGGTAAGCGTTATTTATCACCGCTTAAAAAAATATAAATTTATCGCTTTAATAATTGGTTCTTTAATAATGATTCTCGTTTATTTATTAAGTTATTATCTTTTATATGGTTCAGCTTCTTTAATCTCTAGTCTCTTTGATCTTATTCAAGCTATCATAAATATTCCTTTAGGCTTAATCTATTTAAAAATTTATCATTACTATAAGAGGCAACACCATCCTTACTAAACTATTAACGCTTAATAAGATCTAATTCGTCAATGTGGCGATAAATGATTTGACATAAAGCTAAAATAATTGCAAGTTCAGGGTAATCATCGACATATTCCCACAAAAATTCAATGGAAAACTTACGCTTTAAAGAAACTTTAATATAATAGACAAAGGCTTTTTCGTTTTCTTCAAATTTATTGAAGATCCCTTTTTCAATTTTATAAAATTGTCGCATGACTTTTTCATCTTTCGCGTATTCATCGATCGCTTCATAACATAATTTAATTAATTCTTTAAAATGATAGACTTTTAAATAATCAATATTTGAAAATTCCGCCATAATTTCAATCGCGCGGATAAAATAATCTAATTGTGAAAGATGTTTTTCATCTTTCCACGCTAAGATTTGGTCGATGCGTTTATAATGACGCGTCGATTTTAAAATTAGTAAATGAAAGAATTCATCAGCAATATCTTGATATATTTCAAGATTATCTTTATAAAAAGTATAGGCAAAGCCTAAATATTTACCAAACGCTTTCGCCGCGTCATTATACCCTAAAACCATATTATCGCGAATCGAAGTTTGGGTAAAATCCATCATGTGCCCAATCGTATGCGAAGGTGAAATCTTTTTGACAAAAGGTAAATCTTGGAGCTCGCTCATTTGAGGAGAGGGAAAAGTATCGAGTAAAATAGCGATGATTTTTGTCGCCCCTAATTCAATCGCAAAATCGATCGGTAGATTATTTTTAAAACCACCATCGATATATTTTTTACCTTTAATCTTTTCAATGGGAAAAATAGGATAACAAGCGCTAGAAGCATGTAAGAAAGGCACTACATCTTCTTCGGGAATTTTCTTCATATTAATATCAACTTCCCGCGTCGGGAAATAAGTGCAAGTTACAATACCAAAATCAATCGGAGATGATTGGATTTTCTTCGGATCAATCGATTTTTTCACTAATTCTTTAAAGGGAGCGATGTTCGCACCATGATTTTTAGCATAATTTTTAATAAAGCGATGAATACGCGAATATTTTTTTAATGAGAAAAAGCCGCGGAAAAAATGTTCGTTGACATCGACCCCATCTACCATTACTTGGTCAACATCGATTCTTTCCCAAATCTCAAGAGCTTTTTGATAGTCATCTAAAACCATTAAAGCACCATTAAGCGCTCCGATGGAAGTACCAGTAACAATGTCGTAATGAAAATTAATTTCTTTTAAAAAACGCCAGGCACCAATTTCAAAGGCCCCCATCGCCCCGCCACCACAAAGAACAATGCCAATTTTTTCCTTTTTAGCGTCCATATTTATCTAAATAATAATTATATAATATTATTCCTCCAGCAACTCCAACATTTAATGATTCAATCTCATCGTTCATTTTAATTTTTAAAATAGTATCACTAAAACGAAGAATCTCTTCACTAACCCCATGACCTTCGTTACCTAAAATGATGATATTATCTTTTTTAAAAGTAAAATGATAATTATTTAAATTGATTGAATTATTATCTAAAGAAGTTGCGATGAGCTGATATTTATCTTTATTAATATAAAGATATTGATAATTATCATCGCAATATAAATTTAAATAAAAGAAGGCGCCTTTCGAGGCTTGGATAGTTTTAAAATTATAAGGAGAAACTCCCTTGGGAGTATAAATAATATTTTTAATCTTAAAAGCGAGGGCTAAACGCAATAAAGTACCAAAATTACCGGGATCTTGAATATTATCTAAATATAAAATATCGCCTTTAGTTAAAGGATTATGTTCCTTTTTAACTAAAGAGACAATTGTGCTAGGAGATTTAAAATTGGAGATTTTGGCTAAAATTTCTTGTGTGACAAGATATTGCTCAAGATTATCATCAGATAGATTTAATTCTTTTAAAGTAAAGACTTTAGCAACTACTTGACGCTTATAAGCCATTAAAAACAAATCTTCCCCTTCAACTAGGAAATAATCATCTCGAAAGATGCCTTTATTATTTTTTAATAAAGTAATTTCTTTAATTAATTCATTATTTCGAGAACTGAGGCTTTTCTTCATAATGATAAATCCCCTTCTTTAAATATTGTTGCACAACAAAGTAAGATGGGAAATATTTTAAAATAATTTGATAGAATTTTCGGTTATGTGCATGGACGAATTCATGTGCGAGTTCATGGACGATAACCGAATCGATAATCATGGGAGAAAAATGCACGAGGCCTAATTGAAAACATAAAGTCATTGTCTTTTGGGAATTTGATCCAAAACGCGTTTTCATATCGCGAATCACTATCTTATATTTATCAGTAGGAATGTTCATCATCGAAGAATATTTCCTAACACTCACGTTAAGATAATTAAGGAGAGTCTTCTTTAAATATTTTTTTAATTCCCTTTCATCTTCAAAATAATAAAATGATTCCCCCCTACTAGTAAAAACATTCAATTCGTGCCTCTCGCCAAAGAGGTATAAATATTGATTAGCAAAACTATATGGTAAAATTCGTTGTTTAAGATATTTATCTACGAAGCGGGGTAATAAGATTTTGGCATATTTATTAATCTCTACATTCGATAAATATAATGGGACGGTTAAAATCATTATCTGATCTTTTTGTCGCACAGAAATATTTTTGACACGCTTTTTGATAATGAGAAAATCATAACGATTATTTCCATAATAAAATTGGCTTAATTTATTTTTATCAATTTCCATTTATTACTCCATAAATAATCATTGCTAATAAAATAGCGATGACTAGAGCCCCAATTAAGATTGGTCCTAAATAATTTAGATTAAATTTTCTTTTTGGGGGTCGCTCATCATTCATAACTAAAATAATAGCATATAAATTGTTTTATAAATGAGATATCGTCATTTTTTATCTTTTTTTATTTAATTATCATCATTAAAACAATATAATTTTTCTGTTATGAAAAAAATCATAGTCAGTGCTTGTTTATTAGGTGATAATGTCAAATATAATGGTGAAAATAATTATTTGACCGCGATTGAAAAACTCAAAGAAGAATATGACATCATCCCTTTTTGCCCTGAGGTCGAAGGTGGCTTAAAAATACCGCGTCAACCTGCGGAAAGAAATGGTCATAAAGTAATCAATAAATTAGGTGAAGATGTTACCAAAGAATATCGCCTAGGCGCGCAAAAATGTTTAAACATTTGTAAGGCCTTAGGAATTAAAAAGGTACTTTTAAAAGAAAAAAGTCCTTCTTGTGGCAAATATTTTACTTATGATGGTTCTTTTACTAGTACCTTAATTAAAAGGATGGGGGTTACCAGTGAATTATTAAAAGAAAATGGTATTGAAATATATTCCGAAAATGAAATCGATTCATTGTTTAATAAGAAATAACCAAATTAATAAAAAGTATTTTATTATCAAGTAAACTCCTCTATAATATTTACATAAAGAAAGGAAAATAATTATGGCAAAAAAAGAATCAAAAAATCTCTTCAAGCTAATTTTACCGTTTGCGGTTTTAGTGTTTGGCGTTTTAGCGATTGTGATGATGACAATGAGTTTTGTTCGTATTGATACCGTCGAAACTTCTGAGACAATCCTTGGAGAAGCGACAACTGGTATGTTATTTACAATGAGTGGTTTTGCGGCTGCTTTTGGTGGCGAAGGGGTATTGAATATTTATATCGTAAGTAGCGACCCGGTTTCGCCAACAATCGAAGTAAATTCAAACGTTGTCATTATGATAGCATTTATTTTAGTAGTCGTTGGTGCATTGCTTCCTATCATTACCGTTGTATTAAAAAATAAAATGGCCAATAAACTTATCTATTTATTAAGCGCTTTGGCATTAATCGCTGGCGCGATTATTTTCTTCTTAAGCGCGACAATCGTTAAAGATGCAATTGCTCAATCATTAACCGACGCTGTTAACGGCTTAATCGAATTTAATCTTGATGATACACCATTAACACTAGGTGTTGGCGCAATTATTAGTGGCATTGCCGCCATTCTTGGAGCCTTAAGTGCCGGTGCTGGTGTCGTTAAAGCTTAATTAAAGAGCGTTATTTATAATAAAAAGGAGGCATGCCTCCTTTTTAATTTTATCGAAATCTTTTAATTAATAATTGTTTGCCTGTCGCGCATAATTAATCGAAAGTTTTTTTAAATAAGCTGCTTCAATTTCACGAGGTTCAAAACTAAGCATTGCTCCTAAATTTAATAATTCTTGCATCACTAGATAATAATTATCTAAATTATAGTTATCTAATAAATCTGCCCCTAAACGATATAAATTAATAAATTGCGCTTCTAGAGGAATCTTTTTACCATACATTTGATAATGAAATTTATTCGCATTCAAAGGAATACCTAGCGATAATAAAAAATGCAAAGCATCAGCAAATTCATCTAAAATAGTATCTTTAGAAGATGGTCCTTTATTTGACCAATATTTAAAGCAACGCGTTTCATTCGCTAATTCGCCTAATTCCACCATAAAAGCTAAAAGACGACGATTAAAGGTCGTCTCATAACTAATCTGATGATTTTTAGCTATTAAAGCATCTAAAGATGCTTGCTGATTATAGAGGTTAATTAAATTAATCTTGTTCATCAAAAGTAACTTGATCTAAATGCCAAATATCGTGAACATATTCGCGAATGGTGCGGTCGCTAGTAAAATAGCCACTCATCGCGATATTATTTAAACAAATCTCCGCCCATTTATGGCGATTAATGTAAAGTTTTTCGGCTTTTTGTTGGGCGATTAGATAAGCATCAAAATCTTTTAAAATGAAGAATTGATCGTTATTATTCATTAATTCATCAAAGATATTTCTAAAGCGGTCAGGTCTACCTTCGGCCCACGGGCCCGCAAATAAAGAATCCATAATCCATTTAATTTTAGAATTATTATTATATTCATCCCAAGCACTATAACCGCCTTCCGCATAATATTTTAAAACTTCTTGACTAGTTAAGCCAAAGATCACGCAGTTATCATCGCCAACTAGATCACGGATTTCGACATTCGCACCATCTAAAGTACCTAAAGTTAAAGCACCATTCATCATAAATTTCATATTTGAGGTGCCACTAGCCTCTTTTGAGGCGGTAGATATCTGTTCACTAATATCAGCGGCAGGAATAATTCTTTCGGCTAAAGAGACGCCATAATTTTCCACAAAGACAATTTTAATATATTTATTAACTTCAGGATCATTATTGACTACTTTTGCCACCGCTAAAATTAATTCAATAATCTTTTTAGCAAAATAATAACTCGGAGCGGCTTTAGCCCCAAAAATGAAGGTGCGAGGATGCATCTTAAAGGAAGAATCTTCTTTCAAACATTTATATAAATACATGATATGGAAGCAATTCATTAATTGACGTTTATAGGCGTGTAAACGCTTAATTTGCACATCATAGATTGAATTTTCATCGATATCAATATCGTATTTATCTAAGACAAATTGCTTGAATTTTAATTTATTTTCTAGTTTAATGGCTAAAAATTCATTTTGGACTTCCTTATCTTTAGCAAATTTCTTAAATTCACTCAAGCGATGCTCCATATCAGTAATCCATTCATCGTCAATCTTACTAGAGATTAAAGCCGCTAAACGGGGATTAGAATTTAATAGCCAGCGACGATGGGTGACACCATTTGTCTTATTATTAAATTTTTCCGGATAATATTCATAAAATTCTTTGAAAGTTTGATGTTCTAAAATTTCGGTATGCAGTTTAGCGACACCATTGACAGAAAAGGAAGCATAAATCGCTAAATTAGTCATATGAATTTGTCCATCTTTAATAATTTGCATCGCATAACGCTTGCCAGTATCAAAATTGCGTTCAGCCATCTCTTGATTAAAGCGACGATTAATTTCTTCAATAATCATATAGCAACGTGGACAAAGTTCTTGAATATATTGTATCGGCCATCTTTCTAAAGCTTCAGGCATAATCGTGTGATTAGTGTAAGCAATTGAACGACGAACTTGATACCAAGCCTCATCCCAACCCATTTGATATTCATCAATTAATAAGCGCATTAGTTCTGGGATGGCTAAAATCGGATGAGTATCATTTAATTGGAAGACATAAAAATCGCATAAATTATCCATCCTACCTTCGCGTCGCTTATGACCGCGTAAGACCGATTGTAAACCGGCTGAAACGAGGAAATATTGTTGACGGACGCGTAATTTTCGACCAGCTTCGGTCGAATCATCAGGATATAAACCATGTGATAATTCTTTTAAATCATTTAAATATTTTTCAAACGAGACATCGCGTGGAAGATTATTTTCACTCGGATCAGCTGACCATAATCTTAAAGTATTCGCGACCCCGTTCCGATAACCGACAACTGAAACATCATAAGGCGTCGCGCGCACATAGGTACATTTCACCGTGCGAACACCTAATTCACCATTAGGTTTAAGATAAGTTTCGCAGTTACCACCAAACTTAACTTCGACAGCGTGTTTAGGTTTACGGACTTCAAAGACAAAGCCATTTGTCATCCATTGATCAGGAAGTTCTGTTTGCTTACCTTCATTAAAGACTTGACGGAAAAAGCCATAATCATAACGAATGCAATTGCCGTGACCTGCATAACCTAACGAGGCAATTGAATCTAGAAAACAAGCGGCTAAACGGCCTAAACCGCCATTTCCTAACCCAGCGTCGCTTTCGAGTTCTTCTAGTTCATGAATATCGATACCTAATTCATTTAAACCTTCTTTCGCGACTTTATAAATGCCGAGGTTTTGCATATTATTGACTAAGAGGCGACCAATTAAAAATTCCATCGAGAAATAAATTAATTGTTTTTTATGTTGCTTTAAGACCGCTTCGCGGGTTTCCCGCCAAGAATAGCCAGCATAATCGCGCACCATCTCGCCTAAAATGTCATAGCGTTCACTAATATGGCTATCAGGAACACTTTTACCATATTTTTCCGAGAGGCGACGCTCGAAATGTTGTTTAAAATCTAAAACATTAGAAAACATAATTACTCCAATCTATTTTTTTAATTTAAAAATCATTGCCCCAAAAGAGGCGATCTTAATTGTTATTTTATAAGGGGCGTTATATGGACCAAAATCATGGGCTTCACAAGGTAAGCCATTATATTGGTTAAAGCCACTATAGACATCTTTATCCGAATTAAATATTTCTTCATAAAAGCCTGGACGTGTGACACCAATTTCATAATAAGCATAAAAATTAGGCGTCATATTAAAGACAAATAATAATAAGTCGTCACCTGCGTACCTTTCAAACGCTAAGATGGAATCATTATTATTATCGACCATCGTCCAATGGAAATTATTCGGATTATATTCTTCGACATGCATCGCTTTTTCATAGCGATAGATGAGATTTAAATCGCGAATCATTCGCGAAATTGAATCGTGTTTGGGGAAAGTTTTTAACACCCAAGGTAAAGATTTATTTTCATTCCATTCATCAAAGGAGGCTAATTCATTGCCCATAAAGTTCAATTTTTTCCCTGGATGGGCGAATTGATAGGTATATAAATTACGCACCAAAGCAAATTTATTGTCGTAATCACCCCACATTTTATTAATGATTGTGCCCTTACCATGGACAACTTCATCATGCGACAGGGGTAAAAGGAAATTCTCATTATAAAAATACGCCATTGAGAAAGTTAATTTATTATGTTCATATTTTTTATAAATTGGATCTTTTGAATAATATTTTAAAGTATCGTTCATCCAACCTAAATCCCATTTATAATCAAAACCAATTCCACCATAAATGGTCGGTTTAGTAACACCATAAAAATCGCTAGAATCTTCAGCAATCATCATTAAGGAGGAATGACGGTCATGCATGCGAGCGTTTAAGCGTTTTAAAAATTCTACCCCACCATCATTCGTACCTTTATCTTTATTGCCATCCCAAAAAAGCATATTGCTTACTGCGTCCACTCTAATGCCATCAAAATGAAATTCGGTCACAAAATAATTCATTGCCGACATTAAAAAGGAGCGAACGGGATCTTTGCCTAAATCAAAATAAGCACTGCCCCAAGGAGAAATTCTTCTTTGGGTGGAAGCGTATTCATATAGATGCGCGCCATCGAAATTATATAAAGCGAAAGCGTCTTTAGCAAAATGTACAGGGGCAAAATCTAAAATCACGCCAATCCCCGCTTGATGCATCCGATCAACAAACGACATCAATTGGAAGGGATTACCATATCGCGAATCAACACTATAAAAGCCTGTTGCCTGATAACCCCAACTACCATCAAAAGGATATTGAACAATCGGCATAATCTCAACATGGGTATAGCCTAAACCTTTAATATAAGGGATTAAATAATCTGCAATTTCTTCATAGGAGAGACTACGGCCATTCTCTAAACCCTTCCAAGAACCAAGGTGTATTTCATATATCGACATCGGTTCATCGAAATTGCGCGTTCTTTTAAGCATAAATTTTTCATCGTGCCAAATAAAATTGCGATAATCAAATAAGCGGGAACAAGTGCCGGGGCGATATTCACTAAAGAAAGCATAAGGGTCAGCCTTATCAACATAAACACCTTTTGCATTTCTAAAATGAAATTTATATGATTGATAATTCTTTAGGCCAGGAATAAAGATTTCATAAGTACCAGAATCATCAATCTTTTGCATTTTATGGGCTCCAACATCCCAATTATTAAATTCTCCAATGACTGAAACATCATCCGCCATCGGAGCGTACAAACGAAAAATGACGCCTTCCTCATCACCTTGCTTAATAAAATGCGCACCAAAATATTGGTAAGCATCAATTGTTTGTCCCATCAAAAATTCATATAAAAATCCGTATGCCATAAGTAAGATTATAGTAGCATAGAAAAAATTAAATTCCTAGATTAAATATCATAAATCTTAAAATTATTAAATTTTAAAAATAAAAAAACAATTAATAAGATAAGCGAAATTTGAATTATTTATCTAATGAATTTTCTAAATTAATATTTAAATTCACTTGTTTCTCACGATTTAATTTATGACTATGACTATTTTCTTGCTTAGTAAATAATTCTTTAGCGATATCACTAATTAATGCGTTCGCATAGATCGCTAAAGCTAAGATGCTATAGAAAATCAAATGAGGTAATCCGTGGAGGAGAAAAGTTTCGGAAATAGCTGGGAAAAAATCATGAAGGAAAATCATGAAGGAAAAAACACGAAAGTTAAACAAAAGTAAAACTGGAATACAAATAAACGATAATGAGATTCTTAATGTTTTATTTAGTTTATCCTTACTATAACCAAAAAGATGATAAAACGCTAACCAAGTCAAGAAGAAGGCGTAAATAGCTAATGGTAAAAAATCACTAGCAAAAACTTTATGAGTTTGAATAGTTACACCTAAATAAATTAGTTGAACGGTGCTCGGTATAATAAAGATGATAAGCGGCAAAGCTGATAGCAATCGATAGAGATGTTTATTTTTAAAATTAAGATCACCTTTTAATAAAAACGCTATTAAGACACTAGCAAAAATGAATGCAATAGTTATTAATCCATTATTAATATTAATTGGGTGAATATAAGCTTTTAAATAATTCTTATGATATTCACTGGAATACATAGTATGATACATCGACACTGAATAAACCATTTGTGAAATAGTTAACATCGTTGTCATCAAAGCAAAAGTAAGCAAGGTAATATAAAGCATTTTAGCAGCATATTTATGATTTAATAATGTTAAAACA